>JBDRLP010000020.1:0-37683 GCA_043812975.1 Candidatus Iainarchaeum sp.
TTGGTGCAACTTCTTGTTTAAGCAAATCTGCTTTTGTTGGCTCTTTTATCATTGGTTCTTCTTGGTTTTGAGTTTGTATTGCATTGAACGCTTTTATCCCTCCATCAAGGTTCATCACGTTTGTATAACCCAAATCAATTAACTTTTGTGAAGCTTCCAAACTCATGTTTCCGCTTCTGCAGTAAACAACAATCGGCGTGTTTTTGTCTTGGGGCAGTTTGGAAAGATTTGCCTCTATTTCATTGAATGGAATGAAATCATCTGTTCCTGCAATATGTTCCTGTTCAGGAATATGCACATCAAGCAAAAAGAAATCCTTGTTCTCTAGTTTTTGTTTTAATTCCTGTGCGGAAATGTTGGAAAAGTTAATTGTCTCACCTCCATTGTTTGCTTGAGTTTGATTGTTTGTGTTGTCAATGCAGCCGCTCACAATAATCAAACCGATTAATATTGCTCCTATTGCTGCTGTTTTCATAATTTCACTCTCCCATTTTTTATGTTGGTATAGTTGTTCCTGCTACGTTACATTCTTTGCATTGTAGTGTGTTGTAAATAAGATAACCTAATAGTGCTATTGAAACCATTCCTAATATTGGCCTTAGCGGTTCTATAAAAGCCATTATTGTTGCACTCCCAAGGATAGCTACTAATATTGCATTGCATATTGGGCAGCTGAATGCAATGAACCCTGCAACTCCTCCTACAAGTTCTTTTGCCCCTGTCTTTTTTTCAGATTTGAAATATAGTTTCAGGGAAATGAGTGCTGCAAGCATTATTGATGTTGTTGCAAGGAAAAAGTAGTCAAGGGCTGTTGCTTCAATCATTCTTGTATATTGAATAAGCGGGTTTGGCACGAGGGCTGTCGGTGTTCCCATGATTATGAAGAACAGTATCGATAATCCAATTGCTATTAGCGTGTATTTTGCTTTTTTTTTCATTTTTAACAGAACTCGCAAGTATTGCTGTCGCTGGATAATTCTTTTGTTTTTTCCTTGTATTCGGAAACGCATTTTCCAGAACAGAATTCCTTTTTGTCCATTGTGATTCCTTTTTCAAATTCCTTCCTGCACCAAAAACATTCAATCATTTTTCTAACCTCCTAAAATGAAAAGAACCATAGTATTGCTGCTAATATGAGCATCACTATTCCGGATGCCAGCTTCATATTCTTTTTATTGTTCTTTTCCCAATCATTAAGCTTATCCGCTACTTTCTCATTGCTGGCAACCAACAAAATAATTATCAACGGTACAACAAACATTGCATTGTAAAGCAACAGCAATCCTAATCCTTCAATGAATGTTGTTTGTATTGCCATTAATGAAAGTATTCCAACGTAGATTCCGCCGCTGCAAGGGAATGTGCATAAACCAACAAGGAAACCAAGTATTATGACTCCTGCTAAGGTCATATCATTCATTCTTTCTTTTATGATAGGTGCTGCGAATGACGGTATTTTAAGTGAGAACCATTTCCCGTAGAAAAAATAATCCTTGATGTTAACTAAAGCAAGTAATAGCATTAGTACTGCGCTGATTTTTCCGAATAAATGTGGCACTCCTGAAATGAGAATTGCTTGTAGCAAACCCAATCCGATTAGTAAGTAAGTTAGGAAAATCATGAAAATGAAAACAAATCCTACTTTATAAATTTCCATTTTAGAACGACGCATAGTGTACAAAAACGCGATGAAAAATAACAGTACTCCAAAAGCACATGGATTAATGCCGTCAATTAATCCTGTGAAAATAACTAAAGGAAGTAAAGCATCTTTTGACATTATTTTTCCATCAAGCTCAGAGCATTCTAAAATATCATCCTTAATTTCGCATTCGCGTATTTCGCCTTGTTCATCCATTATTTTATAAGATTCTAAATCTTCAAGTGGCAGCATAAAATCTTGGTAAATAATCATTTTCGGAAATGGTTTTTCATTGTATTCTTCAAACAAATTTTCAAGTATTGGAATTGGAACGTGTCCTTCAAGTATGAGTGAATTGTCAATTGTAACTATCATGTGCCCCTGCATTTCTAATGGAACATTTCTTTCATTGTGAAGCAGTGCGACTTCCTGTCTTATTGCAGGATTATTAATCATTAATTTTTCTTCAACATTTGCGTAACCATGAAGATAAAGAAAATTCCTGAATTCTTTCAAGTATACATTGCAGTGTCCACAAGCCTCATTTTTGTAAATAACCACTTCTCTGTTATTTATTTCTAATGGTTGAATATTGTTATTGGGTGCCATGCCAGTATCTTCGGAGTGGGAGAAAACCATTGCTGAAAAAATTATCATTGCAATGGCTATTAGAAAAATCTTTTTCATTTTAAAATCCCCTTACTCCGTTCAAACTTTTTATAGTTGATCCTCAATAGGAAACTCATACTTTTCGAAAATGATTTGTTTCAAAGTATCTTTATGTTCTTCTCCAACTTTTTCTGCAATCGCCCGTGCAAAATATTCTGCCAGAAGCGGATTGCCATGTCCTTCCAGTATTTCTCCAATACATTCTCCACAAGGATGCACTCCGTTCATAAGGTCTGCCAGACAATCACATATTGCGCCTTCTCCATGGCCTGGTGTTTTTTCAATACAGTAAGTGCATGCTTTTTCCAAGCAGCATCTGTACTTGGTATTTGGCATCAAGTCCCCTTGTATTGATTCTTTTAATTCAATGAATTCTGTTCTTTTTTCATCAGTACTCATATTTTCCATATTCATGTCTTGGTGGAAAAATGGACCAAAAAGCCCTCCAATGAAAAAACCAATCAAACCTATTGCTATTATAAAAATCAAAATGTTTGTTTCTTTCATTCAACCACCTTAAATTTCCATGAAAACTGTTGCGTTTCCATTTTTTAGTGCGTATATAATGAATTTTTCTTGCTTGACTCCTGGCATTCCAGGACTTCCAGCAGGCATTCTAGGTAAAGCAATTCCGTCAATATCTGGTCTTTCTTCCAGAAGTTTGTTTACTGCTTCTATTGGAACATGCCCCTCAACAAAGTAACCTTCAATAATCGAGGTGTGACAACTTTGCATATTGCTTGATATATTATATTGTGCTTTTAAGTTGCTAGTATTTTCAGTGTTGATTTTTTCAACATTAAAACTACGCCCTGATAGTTCTGCTGCATAACCAGAACAACAACCGCAGCTGGCTGATTTGTATAGCTCAACTTTAGTGTTGTCGGAATTATTTTGTTGGGCACAACCTGACAGAATTATTAATCCTATTATGAATACTGGCAACAAAAGTTTCTTCATTACAAGCACCCTTCATACCTATCAGGATGATGGCTCATATGTTCTTTCCATTTTTCTTCAGTATAGCCTTCTGGAACAGCACACTTGTCAGCTAATTCTGCCGAAACAAATTCCTGATAATTTTCTTGGGTATTTTGTAACCCAACTGAATTATTCTGCTGGATTGTCTGCTGTGGCGTGTTAAGATTTAACACTGCTGAACCAAGCATTACTATGCCTGCTAATACTATTAATGCTATTATTGCGTTTGTGTATGACAACATTCTTTTTCCTCCTCTTTTTTTGATACTTTTTGTTCTGTGTAATTGTATATTGCTACTCCAACCAAACCGAATCCCATTATCCACAATCCTATTCTGAAAGGATCTGCTTCAGGGAAAGGTGTTGCAGCGATTATAAGTCCTGTGTTTGCGGCCAGCATGTTTTTCGAAACACATTTATGTTTTGCATACATGTATCCTGTGAATGCCAGTAGTGCTAAAGCAATCGTCCATAAGGGTATTGCGTATACTTGCAAGAATTCAAGAGGCATTCCTTCAATGCTGATTCCTATCAGGGCTAGCACTCCAATTAATCCTAAGCATATATTGTGGCATACTTGCCATCCCCCCAAAAAACTGAGAGCGCCGGATGCTGTTGATGCGCCTCCGGCCATTTTTTCAGTTATGTTATTTTCCACTTAACAGCCACCAACCATGTCGGGAACATTCTGCAGGCTTTGCGGTATTCCACTGGAACCACTGCTTGTTGTCTGTATTGCCGCAGATGCAGCAGCCAAATTGGCTGTTCCCTGTAACTGAGTTATTTCTGTGCTTTGAATATTTATTTCTTGTTTTAATTCAGAAAGCTGTATTGTTTGAAATGCTGCTAACAAAAACATTGCGCCAATAAACAGTGCAATGAGTGTGTTTTTATCCATCGTAACCTTTTCATCTTTTTCTGTCATTTTTAACAGCCTCCTACCATGTCAGGTATTTCATCCAAAACAGTTCCTGTAAGGTTTCCACCATCAGCCTGAAGTTGAATTGTTTTCTGGTACATTTGCTTTGGGAAAAACATTGTTTTCCATAAAGTTAGTTGTTCCAGGATTTGTTCATTTGTATAATCATCGCCGTGATTTATCAAAAGGTATTTTATCAGGCCTCTCATTGCAGCGCTGTGTGCACAACCGCAAGCGGGTTGTCCATTTGGAGCTACTATATATTCTGCTCCGCAGCAGTATTCGCATGAGATGCTCATTCCTATTTTGATGTAATTCTGTTGCTGTTCTTGGCTCATATCTGCAAACTTCAACAAACCGGTTTCATATAGGTCTCCGTCCAAAGCTTTCAGCACATCTAGACTTTCCACGGGTTTGTCAAAACTCACACCCAATTCCGCACCATAAATTGCAGGTACTCCTTTTGGTATGAATTCTTCAAAGGAAATCACTGTTTGAGTGTTTTCCTGTACCTTTGCTGTGTTTGTCTGTTGAACTGGTTGAGCGAGGCTCATATATTGTATTTGTATTTTTTGTTCAGCAACCTGTTGGGATATTTCTCCCTGCAGGAAAATGTTGAACGCCATTGTTCCAAGAACCAGAAATGCCAATGCAAATACTAGTTTCTCAGTGTTCATTGTTTTTTCCAAAAATTACCACCTCTCAAATGGTTTTTACTGAAGTAACTTGTACTGAAACCATATATAGCGATTCATGAAACCGTGAAAACAGTGTAATTTAAAACATTTCTGGATTGAGAATTCAGTATGATCCCTTCTACAAACAAAAATGTTGTAATTGGCATAGTGGTTATTGTTTCTTTTTTGGTTCTTGCTTTCAATATTTTTCCATTTCTTGGCTTGAGTGGACATACTGAAGAATGTTCGCTTACAGAGGGCTGTCCGCATGAACAAGAGCTTGATTTTTTGCAAACTGCTTTGCCAATAATGCTTTCACTTGCTTTGCTTGTTGGAGCAGGAACTTATTATTTGATGGCTCAACAGGTTGAATTTAAGGATAAATCATTGAAAAAAAATACAGATGTTATTCTGAAACTATTAAATCCGGATGAAAAAAAATTAGTGAACTTATTACTTGATAACAACGGAAAAATTTTACAGGCAGAGGTTACAAGACTTCCCGGAATGACTAAAGTGAAAAGCCACAGGGTTGTGCAAAAGTTAATTGACCGTGGTGTTCTTGAAAAGGAAAGTGTCGGAAAGACCAATGTTCTGAAGTTTACTGATGAAGTAAAACAGGGTTTACTCTGATTTTTTAAATTCGCATAACTCAAACATTGATTTTGAACTGTTTTGAGAATTCAATTATTTATAAAACCGTTTTAGCCTACTTATTTTATTCATGAACCGTTTATTTAATAATTTAAATCGCAAAATAATTGCTTTCAAATGGTTTATAATATTCTTCTTTATTTTCCTGTTTTTTCAATTACAAATGTTTTCCGGTTTTTCATGGGATCTTATTGTTTACCAGTTGCAGGGCCAGTGGTTCTGTGGAAACGGAATTTATTTTGAATGGTTAAGGCCGCCTTTGCCTGGTGCAGTAAACTGCTTATTTGGTGCAGGAGAACTTTCAACTTACTTTTCAATTGCACTTGCATCTGTGATTTATTTTATAGCAATTATTTTCACTTATTTGAAAGAAAAAAATTTTTCAGATAAATTTTTTGTCGCGGGGTTTTCTTTCCTTTTTCCTATTATATTATTGCAGTCAAATGCAGGAGGGGATTTGTTTGCACTTTCTTTTTTACTTTTAGCTTTCGCATTTGATTCTCCGTTAAAAAAAGGTTTCTTTTTTGGTTTAGCTAGCCTTGCAAGGTATAATTTTTTCCTGTATGGGTTAATACTGCTTTACAAGGAAAAACCAAAAAATTTAGCAAAACTTTTTGTGCCTGTTATTTTGCTTTGGCTTCCTTGGTTGTTTTATAATTACTCAGAAACAGGAGATCCGTTTTTTAGTGTGAAAGAATCAATTTTCCTGAACATGCAGCAGAAAGGCCTGTTTGGTTCTTTTGATTTATTGTCAATTGCAGTTATTATTTTCTTTTTGGTTAGTCTTGCATTAAATAAAAGATCTGAAATTTTGAAAAAGTATAATCTGGCGGCGATTTTTGCATCAATCCAGTTTTTATTTTCCAGTATTAAAGAATTAAGGTTTCTGAATCTGCTTGTTCCTGCTCAGGCTCTGAACCTTTCAAAAACAACAAATCCAAAAATCAGAAAATTTTTATCTGTGCTAATTATTTTATTTTTCATGTTTTCTGCATTTACTTTGTTTTATTATCCTGCTTCGGAACCAGATATTCCGAATAATGATTTCCTGAAAGAATGCAGGGTTATGAGTAATCAATGGGTTTATTTTTATCCAAAAGGGATTGTGGCTGAACCTTTGAATCCAGGAAACGATTTGAATTCTTTGCTTGAAAAAGGAATTGTTCTGGTTGTATTTAATGAAAGTGCTTTTAATCTTCCTGAAAACAAAGCATACACAATTCTGAAGCCGGAAAAGTGTGATTTGCAACCAAAGAATTTTGTTTTAATTAATTCTTAAACGCAGAAGCGGTTTCTCCTGCATCCCATGAGAAACGAGGTCTTACTTTTATGAGCCACAATTTTTCTGATTGGTCGTCTAGGATAAGTGCATATCCTCTTGAACGTGGCATTTGCTGAAAATACTTGTCAAAGTTCTGGTGTAAATAACTAGGCCTTAATTGTGCTACTGCATCAATGTCAGGTTGGGCGGTCATCCTGTGTGAAATAAAAAGATCGCATTGTGAAATTGCATCAGGATGTAACTTGTTTGGACGTTGGGTTGCCAGTACTAATGAAAGTCCCGGTTGTCTTCCAACTCGAACCCACTCAAGTAAAACCGAAAGCGCAAAACTGGTTTCATCTTTTGGCATGAACATGTGGGCTTCATCAATCATCATCCAGATTATCGGTAAATCACTTTCCCTTGTGAGTCCTTTTGTCAGCCTGATTTCTTCTTCTTTTCTATAAAGCATCCTTTCCTCAAATAATCTTTTTCCAAGAAGTCCTACAATAACATCTCTTGTTCCTTCCATTCCGACTGCCTGCCGGTATGCTGAAACATCGATTATGGTTATTGCTGCTGGTTTTGCAATTTCCCTTATTTTAGTTCCTTCTTTTTCAAATAAACCCCATGTTTTTGCAGCACTTAATCTTCCTGCTACTCCGTATCTTGTATTTTTTTCTGATTCCTCATCATTTTTTGCTGCAGTTATTAATTCATCCAAACCATAAAGTGTGCCTAATTTTTCTTTTACATTTTCGACAATCCTTGATAATAAAATTGCCTCAGGGTCTTTCCATGTTAGCTTGAATAGACTCATCCATTCTATGGCTTCTAATTCTGAAACCCTTAAAGTGAATGCTCCGTCTATTGGCATTTCTTTTTTCTTGTAAAACTCAAGTTTTCCTTTAGGAACAAGAACTCTGACATCTGTTTTATCAGGTTTTAAATCCCATTTTTCTAATTCTTTAATGCCTTGTTTTGTCGGCAGTTTTAAACTCCAGAAGATTCCAACAGTATCAATTACAATTACGCTTAGTCTTTTTCTAATTTCAATTGGTTGTCTTGCAAATTCTTCTATGAGTACGGCCATTGAAAAAGAATTATGGACAATAATGTCATTTGCAATAAAGTTGTGGTTTTCATCAACTGTTATATCATAAACAGTGAAGTTTCCTTTCAGTTCTTTTTTGGACACTATTTCGTCCCAGTAAATATCAGAGGTTGCCAGTGATTCAATTAATTTGTTATTATCTGCTTTTGCTATTTGTAATAATTTTTGCCTTGAAGGAGCATAACGCATGCTTTCTCTTAACGCTTTTGGGTGCTTATATCCAATTTTTCTTCCAACTTCTGCCCAGTTTTCAGGTTTGTATTGCCCCCATATTTCTTTCGGGATTGTATCAAGGTTGGTGTTCCTTATTGTTGTTAAAAAGTATTTCATTGCCTGTTTTTGCTTTTCTTCTTTTCCCCCAAAGAAACCTATTTCCTCTACAAATGTCTTGATTGGTTCGCCACTTATTACAAGTTCTTTGTTTTTGAAGTATTTTCCATTAGATTTTGTTATTTTATCTCTGATTTTGGAAAGAATACCAAACCTCAAAAGCAAGTGGTGTATCTGACTTGCCATTTTTGGCGAGGATGTTGAGTAAGACATTCTCCAGCGGTTGCTTTCAAAGTAAATGCTTCCGTCACAGCTGAACATTCTGTTTAATAGTAATGCTATTTTGTTTTTTGGAAGGTTAAACACTTTTTCCGGAATTGTTTTTTCAGGTGCTAGTTTACCATATGCTTTTAATTCAATTAAAAATTGTCTAAGGCTGTGTTTATTTTTTGGGTATCTTCTTGTTTTTTCATTTCTTACTACTCTAAAACCATAATTTGGTGATTTATTTACTTCAAGATTTTTGTCGAATTGTTTCACTGAATTTTTAAAATCCTCTACAATTGCTTTGTCCGAGTTTGTGAACCAGACCACTTTTCCTTTTGTATGGCCTTCTGCTAGTAAATATGCTAATAATTTGATTTCACATTCTTTCATAAATTCGCTGCCAAAAGAATCTATTTTTCTTGGAGTAGCTATTCTTGCACCTAAAGATAATTCTTGAACCGGGGTCCAACCATCAATTGTTAGCAAGGGGTGTTCATGGGTAAGTTTGATTTTTTTCCCGCTTCTAAGCGTAAGCTCAAGCATTTTAGAAACATTTCTTTTGTAAAATGCACTTTTCTCTGCTCCGTTGATTTTATAAGTATTATCCAAAGACATTATTTGTCTTGCGTCATATTCTAAATCTTTAATTTTTTTTATTGTGCCGTCTTTTAGAACTATTTCTGTGTCTCCATCTAGGCACTTTCCCCCGCCTCTTTTTCCGCAAATCAGCATTACGTGCGGTTTTGCAACATCCAAAAGAATCCTTCTTCCAAGAACCGGTCTTTCACCGGAACTCATAACACTTTTTCCAAAATAAGCAGTGGCCTTGTCACCATATTTTTCAATATCATCAAGACTTCTTCCAACTACTGAGCTTTTTTTCCCAACATCAAATGAGGCCATGTTATCTAATCGCATTTGAAATATTTAAAGGTTAATAATCAACCTTTTTCTTTTCTTAAAAGAAAAGAAACTTCAACGAAAGAGAAATAGTTATTGTGTTTTTAAAAAAGTAAAGAGAAGGAAAAGAGCAGCTCTGAGGTGGGGGTTTCAGAATAAGTGCTACTCCTCTCTCATCTTTTTTTTAGCCCTAGCACTTTGCTAAGTATAACACCTTTCTACCTGATTTTACTTTTTTCAGGTAGCCTTCTTTGTATAGTTTGTTCAGCCTCTGGCATGCTGCATTAAGGCCTTTGTAGCTCAGCATTGTTTTGATGTCTTTAGCTGTGCATTGTCCCTGTTCTTCCACTATTTTCAGGATCATCTGGTCCTGTTCCGGAAGAACTTCAAACTGGTTATCCGTACTTGATTCCTGCGTATGGGTTTCAAGGGGGTTCTGGGTTTTCATTGAAAACATTATCTTATCATATTTTTCGCTAATGTTTTCTAGTAAGCTATTGGTTTTTTCTTTTTCCTGAATCAACCTGAACATTAAAGCAGCTAAAACCTTTGGGTTCTCTGCTTGTTCCATGATTTCGTCTAACTCATTCAACTGCTGAAACTTTGGGCTGATTTTGTCCAGCAATTCTTTTTCTTTGAGGACACCTTTCATGATTGATTCATGATTGTTCATGTACTATCATGATTGATTCATGATATATAAATACTTTTCGCAATTCGGAACAAAAACCATTTTTCCTCTTTGAATTAGCTTTTCAAAGTGTGTTCAGGTTCATTGGAATTCTATGTTTGTGCTGATTAATCTTTAGTTCTGTGCAGTTCCCAAAACCCGCATGGATAGGCTTATATTTTTTGGAAGTGTAATATCCGCATGAAAGGGAAATTATTGTTTATTACAGGGACTGCTGTATTGGTGCTGTTGAGTGGGTGTGCCATGCCTGCAGGAATAATAGAGGATATTCTTCCACCTGGGCTAGCACCGCCTTCTGAAGCTGAGTTTACACAGCAGTGTGGTGAGCGGGGTGGAGAGGTATGCAGTGCAGATGAAGTCTGCAGGGGTTCAGTAACGTGGTCTGTTGGTTCGCCATTAGGCAGTTATTCCTGCTGCAATATGACTTGCGGGGAAATAACAGAAGATGATGAATGCCGAACCAGGGAAGACTGTGACGACGGGAATTCCTCTACAGGAGACCGGTGTACTGGTAATCCGATGAAGTGCGTCCATTTCCCGCAAAACTGCAGCGGCGAGGGTTTTACAAAAATTTGTACTGGTGCCCCCCGGGAATATGTGCGCAGCACTGGAGGAGAAGAAGAATTCCGGGAAAATGTTGGACCCCCGGAAGTGGATTCTTGTGCAGAAGTTACTTGTCCAGAGAACCAAAGATGTTCTGGCGGGGAATGTATGCCGATTATAGTGGATACTAGAGCTACAATGCCTTGTGGAGAGCAGGGAGGAAACATATGCAGTATAAATGAAGTTTGCAGGGGTTCAGTAAGCAGGGCTTCTAATTCAGATTACTGTTGTAGTACGGCTTGTGAGGAAATAATCGAAGATGAATGTCAAACAATTACAACTAATCCTTATATGACGGAAGAGTGTGACGATGGAGATTCCTCTACAGTAGACTATTGTAGTGGTACTCCAAAGAGATGCATCCATATCTTAAAAATCTGCAGCGGGGCTTATTGTACTGCTCCTCATCCGCCTATTTAATTTGGTTCTTAAAATGATTTTTTGCCCTCAGTAGGCGTTAACCTCATCATTGCCTATTAGACAATATAGAAGATAAATGATTTAAGCATTGGGTTTATCTTTTTCTTTCTATTATTAGATGACCTGGTGCCCAGCCAAAATCAGCCCCACTCCAGCTCACAATTTGAACATCAAACTGTGGGGATTTCCTCAGTTTCGCTATTTCGTTGCACCAGGCCAAATTTTGTCTTGCTCCAGAGCCATAGCGTTCTATACCTTGCTTTATTTTTGCATCTACTTGGGCATCAGTCAAAGTTTGTTTATCTACTGCTGCACCTTCCTTGATTATCTGCTTGGCTCCTTGTGAAGGCTTTGCCTTTGAATAACGAGCAAAGAATTCAGTTAGCCTGCTTCGCAGTTCACGTGCCCACACGGTTCTGCCACCGTGCCATTGAAGATAAGCTTTTCCACCAGGCGCCAAAGATTGGGCAATGTTCTGCAGCGCAATATTGGGAAATAGTGAATATTCCAAGGTCCTGTTTGATACAATCACATCAAATCTTCTACGGAATTCTTTTGGCATGCGTTCAGCTACAAGCATATGATAAGCGTCTACTCTTTGTTTGGGCATATCATCCGGAGAAAGTGCATGGGTTTCAACCTTGTCTCCCATCTTTGACTTAAGTTCTGCAAGCATTTTGCCTGTCATTGATCCAACATCCAAAACTTGGATTCTGGATCCTTTTCTTTTATAAGCTTCTCTTGCGCGCTTTAAGATATCGAAGGAATATTCCTCTAGGCCTCGACAACCATAACCACCCAAGCCTTTCCCGGTTGTTATGCGACCTTCGGTGTACCTGATTCTGGTTTTATCAAACCTTTTTCCTTCAGAATACAGTTTTCTTATTGTCTGCCTTGTCATTCGCTGGCTTTCGTCTCCAAAACCTACGCTTCTTCTTGCTTGTCCTGATAGCATCATTGAGGCATATTTAATATGGTCCGCCGTAGTATTCTGAACAGACATTCTAACGTAAGACCTTAGTAAAGAACTCTCAGCGGCAGTTAATGAGGTTAAAGGAGCAAACCCAAACATTTTTCCAACATTGCGCCTTACTTCTCTTGGCGAAATAGAGAACTTTTTTCTCGCTTGTTTTCTACCAAGTTCTTTCAGCAACTTCCTTCTTTGCTGGGGCCCTTGAACTGGGGAATATTGTCTTGTCTTTCTTTGAGATTTTCCCGCCATATCAATTAAATGGTGCTTTTAATATTTAAATAGCATTCTGCTTGCTTTTATTTCTCTACGTTATCTCTTTTTCTTTTCCCAAGAGTCAGCTAAGCGGATTATCACAGAATCGTAAGTGTCTCTCATTCCGCTGCTGAGAGAAACTAGTCTGTCACGAGTACTCTTTTTAAGTTCAATAGTTGTGTAACCTTTTCTGCCTGGCATTTTTCTCATCTTCCATAGAAGTTAGTGGAGTTCATAGGAAAACTGTAATAACTATTTATACTATAAAGTATTTATTTGTTTCCTATGCCTTGGCGGTGTAGAAATCCCTAGCAGTATATAAATAACCACAATTTTATTGTTCTGCCAATCTGCTCTAAGTTGTAGGCTATTGCTTTGATTGTTACCTGCTTCTGCTGGTTGTCTGCTCTGCGAGAGCAGACATAAGAGCCAAGCGTACGTTTGATAGCAGAGTTAACGCTTTCAATCAGGCTTCTGTAGTTGTATTTGTTTTTGTCAAACAGTTTGGCTGCTTTTTTGCGGTATTTGCTTTTAAGAAACGGCTTTAGGCCAAAGCCTTGCCTATGTTGTTTCCATTCTCTAACCGGAATATGGACTTCGATACCGTTATCCCAACAGTAACGCCTGTTAGCTTTGCTGTCATAACCTTTGTCTGCAAGAATACAGGACAGACAGTTCTTCAGTTCTCTAACTAGGGGAATAAAGTCTAGTGTTTCACTCCGATGGTCTGAATGAGTTCTCACGTTCAGAATAAGCTTGGTCTTATTATCGGTCAAAAACACTGTTTTGGTGTAGTTTTTGACTCTTACGCCGTCTATTCGTTTGAGGTAGTGGTGTGAGGGGTTAGTGTTTGAGAAGCCTGTTCCGTCAACACTGCCTGTAACATCTTTTAGGTTTAATAGTTTTCTGCAGGCTCTAACCATCTTCTCAAGCAACGCCTTAGGGGTGCGTTGCACAAACTTTTGAAGGGTAGTGAAGTGAGGGATTCGTTTGATGAACAGCATGCGTTTGATGTTGTTCTCTTCACAAATCTCAACAAAGCGACGGTATGCTACGTTCAGTTTCTCCCTGTAGCAAATCAAGAACGCCAGCTTGACGTTGCCATACATCTTTTTGGAAAAGTTAGAGTTTGTATTCTTGACTCCAGATAGCTCACAAAGCCTCTCAACTGACTGATAGAAAGTATTAAGTTTAACAGGATACATATTCAAATTGATCACCGATAAATAGGAGGCACAACCTCCTATTTATCACTATTTATAAAGGATTTCTACAGAGCCCTATGCCTTTTTTCGTTCTTCCAGCCTGTTAGCGAGAGCGTGGAGCGTGTATTTGTTCATTCTCAACGGCTTGTTTTTATTGGTCTTTTCATCTTTGGTCTGGAAGATAGAATCAAGTTTGAGCAGGGCTGCTTCCGGGTGTAAGAATTGGCCTATCATTACCTGCAGGAATGCGTTTTCATCCTCGGTTTTGTTTTTTATGCTCATTAAATAGTGTGCTACTGCGGACTGAAAGATTTCGACTATCCCAAACAGGTTGATTTCTTTTAAAAGAAAAGTTTTTCCTCTGAAATAATATTCTGCGAAACCGGGCAGAAATTTCTCAGCAAAGGGAATAAAGACCCATTTTCCGGATCCTGCGTGTTCCATTTTTCCGTTCCTTATTGTTAGCGAATTGAATTCTATGAAATTAGGTGAATAGATGTAAGGATTTATGCGGCTTTTTGGCCTATCTGGGTTTTTTGGTTCTCTTGTGATTAGGTTACAATCATTATCCATCAGTTGCATTAAGTAGAGTTGCAGAGTATTATATTCTATTTTCAAATGTTTAGCAATGTCGCTTAGCGTCCAATTCCCATTACAGATTGAAAGGAACACGCGCGCCATTCTGTGGCTTTTGTACACTTTTTTAACTTGCCTTTGAGTCATAGTAAGTCATATCTAACAAAATGCATATAAATAGATAGCATTATTTGAATGTAGTTCTAATTACTTGTATATGAGCAATGCGAAGCAAGTTACAATCACACTGCCAGCCGAGCTAGTGGAAGAATTCAAAGCCTACAAAGCAGCCACCGGCACAAGCTTGTCCGGGCTTTTGCGAGTTTTATTGAGAGAAAAACTTCGCAGTAGTCAGGGCCAGAGCTTGCTTCAAAAAAATTCAACTACGTCGGAGGGATGAGAATGAAACTACTGAGCAAAAAATTGTTTCCATTGAAGAACGGCAACCTTTTTGCCATGCTCGAAGTCCAGGGCCGGCAGGGAGACAGAATCAAACTGTCAGAGCAAGGAATTTCAGGACAAGTGATTTTCTATAGCGAGGCCCCGAAGAGAAAGTTCAACTGTGTGAATTGCCCAAACGAGGGGGAAATCGAACTGGGCGGCAGCGAGAAGGAAGGCGAGAGAACGCTTTATTTGATTGTAGGAAAGAGCGAGGATGGAACGAATGAAGGGGAACGAACTGCGTCATCTGTGCGGAGCTAACTGCACTGTCTGGGTTAATGTCGGGCGAGAGCAGCCCTTCCACTACACTGGAAGAGTTGTGGACGTTACGGATTCCCTGCTTGTTCTTGTTGACAAAAAGACCGGCCAGAGAATGAATTTCGCCTTTGCCACCATTGTCAGCATCACGGAGTTGGGTGGTCGGCAGTGAACTGCGAAAACATTAAGTTTATGAGTAGAAAGACCAAGCTGGCCCAAGTTGATTCTTTTATGAAGCTAAACAGAGAGGTCTTTGAAAAGAATGATAAGTTGTTGAAAGGCATTAAAACAATGATTAGCGGAGTAGCTCTTACTGATGTAGAAAAGGAGGCAGACAGGCTCTATGAGCTCATCAAAAAAGAGCGAAAAATTGCATCAATAAAAATACCCGGCCTTTATGACCGAAATTACACGAAGAGACTGTTCACAGCGCTTGTTCAAAGGCATTCCGACGTAAAAACAAGGGAAGTGCAAAGAAGAGGAGATAGGAAAAAAATTATTGAGGCATGGCTTGGCGAAGAACCAAAAGAAAAATTTGCGGACGCAATTGAAGACAGTCTGGAAGCCAAGCTCAAGAAAATCATGGAAGGCTATGTAACAAAACCGCAAATAGCCCAAGCAACGAACATAAGTCTTGAGGAAGCTCAAAAACTAATTAGCAAACTTGTGGCCGAAAAGAAAATAATGCAAAACCCAGAAGGAAACGGCACATTCAAGTGGGTGGAGGGATAAAGGATGTCAAGCTATCAAAGACACCTTGACAAGAAGAGCGGGAAAAAAGAGAGCAAAGGAAAGGAAGTATGTGATATCAAGGTAGGTTCCCCTACCTACCTATACCTACCTTTACAAACTCCTACTATACTACTCCCTAACCTGTCGGGCTATACTGCATACCTTGACAACCACCAACTGAACAGCCAACAGAGAAAAAGGGCCACTTATCTGCCTGCTGGGAAGCAATTTTTTTCGCAGGAGGGGATTTTTTGAGTAGAGAGGAAAGGATATTGAAAGCCTATGGCTTCCAGTGGTATTTGGATTTGAAAAGGGAACTTAAGGCAAAAAGAGAGGGGGGATTCGATGGGCAAATGGAAAGGTAGTAAAAAGGATCGACATCAGTTGACGGTTGAAGACAGGCGAAAGGGCGGCCAGGCTACTACTGAAAGAAAGAAGAAAGCAAATGCGATGAGGTCCTTGAAGACAGGCAAGTATGCGAAGACCTTGGAAGGCTTTGAGTTCTGCGACAGTTGTCCTTACAAGAATAGCTGCATGGCCTATAAGCCAGGGCGAGCTTGCCCTCTCAGGCACGAGATTTTGAAGCAGATGAACCTGATTGTGGGGCCAGATGGAGCGCAGGCCTGGCTGAATGTGGTTTTGCGAAGCATGCAGGACCTGTTTATTTTGAGTAAAACAGCTCCAGATCCGAGGCTTGCCATGGAAAGATACGTAAAGCTGTGGTTGGAATTCGGGAAAATTATGTTCCCGCAAAGGATCAAGATTAGCGGCGAGGATAAGGAAATTAAAGTAATATTTGGCGAGGAAGATGAAGATGACAGTAGTGAGGATTAAATTTCAAGCCCATCCAAAGCAGCAGCAGGTAATCGATTCCCATGCACGGTTCCGATTGCTTGCAGCTGGCAGAAGGTTTGGAAAAAGTTATCTGGCTTCTGCTGAGGCCATTCGCTTCGCTTTGAAAGAGAAGAGGCAGACGGTTTGGTGCGTTAGCCCAATTTATGCGCAGACTCGAAAGCTGTGGAGAATTATCCTGCATCTTTTGCCTTACAAGCTGATTCGGAACGTGAACAGGAGCGAGCTGGCAATAGAGCTAATCAACGGCAGTGTTATTTGGTTTAAGTCAGCAGATAATCCTGATAGCCTTAGGGGCGAAGGAATTGATTTTCTGATTTTGGATGAGGCTGCGCTGGTCAAGAGGGAAAGCTGGGAAGCAGCTCTTAGACCCGCTTTGTCGGACACACAGGGATTGGCATTGTTTATTTCTACTCCTAATTCCTTCAATTGGTTTCACGAGCTCTACGTCCTGGGCCAGCTGCCAGAGGAAAACGAAATCGAGTCCTGGCAGTTTCCTACAAGCGATTCCCCTTTTATTGATGCTGAGGAAATTAAGAAGGCTGAGAAGAGCCTGCCACAGATTGTTTTCAGGCAAGAGTATTTGGCTGAGTTCATCGATGAAGCAGGAAGCGTATTCAGGGGAGTTAACGAATGTATTAGTGGCGAGTTAGAGGGGCCTGATGAAAAAAAGGAGTATGTGATGGGCGCGGATCTGGCCAAGCACCAGGACTTTAGCGTGCTGGTTGTAATGGATGTGGAGACAAAGCATGTTGTGGCCTTTCAGAGATTCAATCAGCTGTCCTGGGAGTTTCAGAAATCAAAGATTGTTGCCCTGAGCAAGAAATACCGTAATACAAGAATAGTCTTGGATTCAAGCGGAGTGGGCGATCCGATTTATGACGACCTCAGCAGGCAGGATATAGATATTGAATCCTTTAAGTTCACGAACGAATCAAAGGCCAAACTAATCGAATCGCTTTCGATTGCGATAGAGCAAAAGGAGTTGACATTTCCAAAGATCTCAGAGCTGGTCAATGAGCTGCACGCATTTGGATTTGAGGTGCTACCTTCAGGCAGAATGCGGTACTGTGCGCCCGGGCACTTGCACGACGACTGTGTTATTGCGCTTGCTCTGGCTTGGAAGGAATGCAAGGACTACCGCTATGTTGATCCCGAGTACCCAGGGGGCTATCCGATTTACTGATGAAAAAACAAAGGAGTGAGATAATGGACTGGACTGAAGTGATGCTGCATCTGAGGGAGCAGGTAAACAAGCGCAAGATAGAGATACCTAACGACAAGCAGTTAATTGACAGCTTGTTGGCTGTGAAGGGCTATCCAGATGGCACAGTGAACACAGCTACAATAGATGGCCGGGTAAGATCCCTCGCATTGGCAATCTGGGCCACGAGAAAAAGGCAAAAAGAGTAGGTTTTTCAGTGGAAATGTACCACCGAAAAGTATATTAATAATGGGATACATATTGGGATACAGGAGAATGTTTTTTTAGAGGAGTGATTTTTATGCCAAAAAAAACTTACGAACGACACATGAAGGAAGTCAATGCTCTGCCCAAAGAAGAAAGAGAGCAGGAGCTTCGGATCAGAGTCGACCAAGCAATCATCAACAAACTCAAAGAATTCAAAAAAGAGCTGGACGCGCCAAGCTATAAAAGCGCGCTGAGGACGTTGCTGGGTGTAAAAGAGAACGAGCCTGTGGTTGAAAAAGCCATCGCAAGGATACAGGAAAATATCGACAAAGAGAAAAAGCGGAAAGGGGGGAAATAAGATGGTCGAGTATAAAGAACTTAACGAAGCACTGCGAGGATCAGATAAGTGGGTTGATGCTCACAAACGAACTGATGCCAGCGATGCTAATGTTTACGAGCAAGCAGCCCAAAGAATTAAAGACCTAAACGAGGTTGAAGCGGAGCAAGAACAACGGCTTACCGAGCTAGAGATAAAACTTGAAAAGAAAAGCCGGGTTGACAGCAAAGAACAGCTTTTGAGAGAAAAGAAAATGCTAAGAAAATCCATTGCAGGGCACAAAGCAGATCTTGCTGAACTGGACAAGAAAGAGTACGAGTTGCGGGAAACGCTGGCTGGCGACTCGCGTTCGAGGAAACTCTTTCAGATCGATTCAGCCGATAGCGAGATCGGAAAGCTCAAGGCCGCTCGCATGAATGTGTACGAACGTGCACACGGTTTGGAAGACAAAGGCCCTATATCTGAGGGGCGGATGAAAGGACATTCTGTTGTAAGTGACTCTTTGAGAAACTCTGGCAGAAACCGAAGCACAAGAATAAGCGGAAAAATGCTGTGCAATGACGGCCTGGATCCTGAAGTCGATGCGTTGAAACAAAAGAGGCAGAACATTTACGAAGACGCGCAAAAGAAACGCGCGAACCGATGGAGTTGATGCGTGATGCCCGAAAGTTATGACCTGAATCCTAGTAACGCCGAGAACGAGAAAGTAGCCGTTCCATCTTTCAAGATGAAGGCTGAGGAAGACATTCCTTTTGGCAAGCTCATTTCAAGAGGAGCGGCTGAAACAGTGAAGCTAACAAGCAGCAACGAAGACAAGGTTTTGGGAGTCGGGGCCCAATATGCAGCAACCCGAGTAGACAAGCCAACAGGATACAACAAGAGCCAAGAGGTTATAGTGAAGGCCTTGCTCCCTGGCAAAATCTATCTTTTGTGTGCTGCAATAGCAGTCGGCAACGATGAATATGTATGCTGCACAGCTGATGGCAACATTGAAGAAATTAAGCCAGATCCAGAGAACAGTTACAAAATAATCGGAGTGAGTTTAGAGTCCATTGAGGCTGGTGCTTGGGGGAAAGGTTCTCATAAAGTAAAGATAAGAAAAACTTGACGTAGGTGGTGGCAACTTGGTTCATTCAAAATCTTTTTTTCTTAGTGGAACTCCCCATTGAACAGAAAAATTTGCTCTTTCGAGGACTTCTACTTTCGAAAACACTTTTAGTTTAGGGCTTGTCTTTATACTGTGGACGATATATAAAAACCAGTTCGGTTGTTTTTGAAGCGCTTTGATATTGTTTTCATTTAATAGGACAAACCCGTTTTTACCGCCCAAGCCTTTTACTTCTATTTGTCTATCATCGGACAAGATATCGTAACCACTTCCTTGTTTTAGCTCTTTTGGTTTTCTTCCTTGTTCCTTCTCATAAGCTAGAACAAATTCAATGGCTTTTCTTTCAACTTCTCTTTTCATGTTTATCACTTGAAATTTCTTCAGATTGCTTGTCCAATTTTCTGACAATCTCAAGTTCCTGTTCAATGTTCTTTTCAAGGTCGTTGTAGGTTAGTATTTGAATGTGCGGCCTGAGATGGAAATTAATCTCTCTGAGCAGGCGTTGTTCCTCTTCCAGCAGGTTATAGCCAATCACAATGTAGCCGGTTGCTTTCTGGACGCCATAGGTTCCCTCTTCATTGATATTACTATAAACGTCAGTTTTCCTTAGGTAAACTATTAGCTCACTCAGGCCATCTGCAAGTTCCGAGGACATTCCGAGCCGCTGGGTTTTTGTCCTTCTCACAAATGGTTTGACATGCGGGCTTTTGAATTCGAAGACCCTGTCTTGGTTGTACTTAGTTTTTACGTGCATGTCAACCTGTGCCTGTGCATCAATGTTCAGGTTCTTTGCTTCAACCGAGCACTCAAGACCAAGTAGCCAAGAACATTGCTTTATTTTTTCCTTTATGTCATCTTCTTTTCCTTTTCCTTCTTTTATGCTTTCTTCGATCATTGATTTAAAGCTGTCAAAGTCTTTTTTAAAGTCCTCTGCTTTGCCCTTGACTTTCTTTGCTAGCTCAAGCTTTTTCTGGTAATCCTCGCTTTTCTGCATTTCCTTGTCAAGCTTTTGTTTTGTAACCGCCAGCTCTTCAGTCAAGGAATCAAGCTTTGTTTCCAAGTACTCTATTTTTTCATCTCCTGTGCGGATTCTCTTCCCAAACAGGTTGAAGTAGAGTTTCTTGACAGTTTTCAAAAACCAGCTAAGCCAAGATGGCAGGTCAAGGTCTTCATCAATCCAGATTGTTCTACCATAACGCGGGTTCTTCATGTAATCGACTTTTTTCCCCATTCTAAAGGCAATGCCACGCGTGCCATCCTTTCTTTCAAGTATTGTTGCTTCACTGACTTTGTTGTCAGATTCCCATACTTCTGATTCTCCTAACGCCTTGAAAACAGGCTGTTTTTTCTCTTTTGGCTTTGTCATAGGAAACTCCACATTGCTATTTATTTACCTCATAGAAACTTTTAAAACAACAATCAGGCCGTATTGTTAGTATGATTGAAAGACAGTGCGATTGCGGAAAAACAGTCAAAGCGCATAGCGAAAATCAGATGCAGACTAATTGGTATATTCACATTACTTGCCACAAAAATCACTTGTGATGAACATGAACGAAAGGCAATGGGAAGTATTGGCAATAGCCCTTTTTTTACTGGGTTTTATATTTATATTCCAAGACAACACAATGTCCCTCCCTTGTCTCAATAACTTTGAAGAGCAATTAAATGATCAAAATCTGTTCCTGAACTGTACAATCCTTTCAGAAATCTATGACCCATTCATATGGCTTACTTTCATTCTTGGAATAACCTTTGCAGTCTGCGCATGGTTTGAAAAGCTTGAAAGAAACAAAAGCAAAATAGCTTGAAAGGCAAGCCTGCTTAAACAATTCTTTATAAATGTAATCAAATACAATTATTTTGAGAATCTATGACCCTGATTGTTTGCGCTAAAGGTATTGATGGGATGGTTTTTGCTTCAGATAGCAGAGGAACTTTTGGCGATCCAAGAGGCATAACAGCCAGAAACGACACTATGCGCAAAATATTCAAACTGAATAATCAATGTATATTATTAATGTCAGGCTCAGCAGAGCTTGGAGAAACAATATTGGAAGAAATTCAGAGACAGATTTCTACCCAAAAGTTAAAAAATATAGATAAAGTAGTTGAGTGCGCTGTGAATAAATTCCGAGCGAAATATAATGAATGGTTTCCACAATTTCAGCCGAACCAAAGACCCATGTTAGGTATTATTATCGGAGGATATGAAGTCGATAAAAAGAAGAAGCAATCTTGTAAGCCAAAAATTTTTTCAATGATGAGCCCATTAAATTTTGCACCTGGCTTACACAACTACGGGTTTGCTCTACATGGCGTTCCACAATATGCATTATACTTGTTGAATACGCTTTACTCTGACCGAATGAAAATAAATCAATTAAAACAACTGCTGGCGTATGTTATAACAGAGACCGCTTCGCAAGATGGAAAAGTAGGGGGCCCAATTCAGATGGCGGTTCTCAAAAAGGATGATTGTACGATTCTATCAAGAAAGGAAATCGAAAGAATTATTAAGAGGAATGAGGCTAATAAAGTCAGACTTAGAAAATTATTTTTTGGTGAAAAAAAGCATGGAAAAAAAGGAAAAAATTAGGATAATTAAAGGGCCTCTCCCATACGCAAAAGGAGACCTAAAAAAAGTGTCCAACAAAGAGTATGAAACTTATTACAAATTCTTCGAAATAACTACCAGGCTAGATATAGTAGAGTGATTATTTTCTAAAATTTAATTACCTTCTTTTTTATTTTGCTTTAGCAGCCAATATTTTTGCTATTTCTCCTAGGTCCACTCCTTTCTTTTCAAGCTCTTGATTTATCATTTCCTGCAACTTGTTCATGTGCTCTGCTTTCTTTTCCATCGCCTTGAGCTGCTCAATATGCAGGGGCTTGCCGCACTTGTTGCAGTATTCGCTGGATTTGATGTTTTGAGCAGAGCAGAAAGGACAGTTAATGGTCTGGCTTGTCAGGGGCTCGTCCTCTTTCTTGTCCGGCTTCCAGATTCCCTTTTCGACCAGGATTTCTTTTTTCAGGTTTTGGTTTGCGAAGTGAACATAGATTGATGGCATTGTGCTTTGCTTGCTCCAACCGTACTTGATGCGGAGCTTTGCTTCGTTGTATCCTTTGACTGTGTCCCTCGTTGCAGCGCTGTGCCTGAAGCCATGAGTCCAAACTCTCTTCTTTATATTCGCTCTTTTTGCTATGTATTTCAATCGTATGTTTAGCAGGTCACGGGAAAGAACTTTGTCGCCTATCTTTTTATGTGGTCCTAAACCGCCTCGAACGAAAGCAAGCCAGATATAGTCTTGTAGGTTCTTTGGAACTTGCCTTTTTCTTTCCTCCAGTTCGAAGAGCCATGCTTCCAGAAATGGCTTGCTCTCAACAAGAATAACTTCTCGTTTCCCTGTTTTGCCATCAACTTCGAATTCGAGATAGTTCTCTTTTATTTTAAGATCTGATTTTTTCATGTCAAGCAGTTCGGAAGCACGCAAGCCGTATTCCCATAGGACGGCAATCAGTGCTTTGTCTCTTGTGGTCTTTGCGCTTTTGAGCATCCTGCTTACTTCTTCTGCTGTAAGGATTTCCTTTTTGAATTTGTCCCAAGACTTGCCGTTTTTGTTTCCAAGACGTTTTATCCAGCGAACTGATTCTGGTGGAGTATCATCGCTTTCCTTGCCGAACAGCCATCTGTAGAATGTTTTGACTGCGGCCTTCATCTGCCAGAGAGTATTCTCGCTGTAGGATTCAATAGGGATTTTAATTACTGCCCCGTGCTGTGTTTTCAGAATCCTATCTTCTGGTTTGAGGTTGTTGAAGAAGGAAACCATTTCGGTTTTGCTGATTGCTTCAAACTTTTTCTTTGGAAAGGCTTCGCCTAAGCGGACAAGAATGCGTATAACGTAGGGATAGCTTGTTTTCTTTACTCCTTGGGCTACCTTTTCATCAAAGTATTCTTGAACCTTGCGTTTATTGCACGGCAGCATGCAAGAATTAGCGAGCTTTTTGAGGGCCGATTCAACGTTATAGTTGTCTTTTGCGTTCATGCTTAACTATAGTTTGGCATGAAAGTCTTTTTAAATATAACTATATCTTCTATGTTGTCCTATAGTTGATAACCTCATCATTGCCTATAGATGTGTAGTTGTACTGTTACTTTAACAAGTTTGTGTGAACTGCTTACTCTAGGCTGAATATGATGCTTATTTCAGTGTACCCAGAATTCTCTTCGCTAGCTGCAATAGTGACAATAGTAGTCCCTCGCCCTGCTTTCTCTGCTGCAATCATTCCCATACTGGAACTTATTACTGTCCAACCATTTGTTGGCAACTGTGTCTCGTAAAAAGCTTCAACTGTGTCAGTACTTGCCGAGGTTAGATAGACGACGATAATATTTCCCGGAGCTGCTCCTGGTATAGGTCCATGGTGGATTCTGACTGACCCAGAGTATCGTGGTATATCTGAGATGTCTTCCCCTACAACGTCTGCTGTTGGTATTTGTTGTCCTACCTGCTGCAGAGTAAATGAGGGAGCCCCTCCTAGTCCTTCGCCTTCTGGTTGAGTGCATCCACTGATAAGAATAGTTCCAATAACTGCTAGTACAAAAATTCCCGGAACTAATATTTTGTTTTTCATGATAAGTTACATGGTTTTAATCCTTAAAAACATTTTGATTTTAGCTAAGGGTTGAGTTGTATAACCCTTCCCGAAGGCCATAAGGCGTTAACCTCATCATCGCCTAAGATATGAGGGGGTGTTGCTAATCGTTTTCAATAACAATTGTTTCAGCCGGATAGTCGGGATTTATATCAAATTCTATATCGATGTTTTCCATGCTGTTGTTTCTAAGGATTACTTTTCCTTCTGCCTCTTCATACAGGGAATTTCCAAGAAAAAGGATTGCAGTTGAAAGTTTTTCAAAAACATTATCTTCAATAGTTGGATATGCGTTTTTATATACAACAATGCCAAGTCTTCCTTTGAAAGGATCTGGTTGTATCTCTGGATTTTCCACGTGGAAATAATTTCCTTTGATTATAGCAGAACCGCCTGCATAATCAATCCCTTCATGACCGCAATTGTATATCTCATTATCTAATATCTGCGGACTGACTTGATTAGAATGGCCAACACAAATACAACAGGTTAAACTATTTCTAATAATATTATTAGATAAAACAACATCAGAACTATGTTGAATCTGAATATTTCCTTGGGCGTATTCAACAATTGCATATTCTAATCTTCCATGAACGATATCTATTCCTCTCCAATCATGAGTTGTAGGATTTTCACTGTCAGAAGTAAATATAATCCTGTTATCAGCAGTCCCAACTGCATTTAATGTACCTCCTATGTAAATAGTAATTTTTTCTTTTTCATAAAAAGGAGGATCCTTAGGAAAATTATTTGGATCAGTTATTGGCTCATCACTTCCTTTATGTTGATCATCAGTTAAAGCTACTTTAATTACAGTTCCGGGTAATATTGTTAAATTTACTCCTTCTATCACATCTATATCTCCTGTAACATGACTTGTCCCGCCCCCTACTTCATCTTTATTTAAAACACCGCTTTTTACACAGTCATCTGCACATTCTTCATAAGTTTCTCCAGGTTCGCATATACCATTTCCGCAGCAAGGAGCTATTTGAGAATAAGAACAATTATAATCAATACAATCTTTGGTAAAACAAGTCTTATCTGGGCAATCTTCTTTAATGTTGCATTCTTTTTCTTCTGTAACTTTACTTATTATTTCAGGGCTGCTTTCTTCCCCGAGTTTCCCTGTTTCTTTTACACATCCGCTTAACAAAAAAACCGTAGCGAGTAATCCTATTAAAAGAATCTTTTGCATATACAATCTACCGCGCTGCTAACAAACAATTCTAAAATGCGACTTATTTAAATTACTTGCCCTGCGTGCTCTGCAAACAGTTTTGTTTTTGATCGCTGTTTGTTATGTTGTCGCAGTACGAAGGATCGTTGAAGCGGCGTGCCATATCCAAATAGCAGTTATCCTTTTGGTTAAGATTTTGCATTTCACCGCAGAGAGTTGCTTCCCCTAGCTGATTAGCTAGATTGTTATAGCAATTATCTTTAGTGTTGATATTCTTAATTTTACCGCAGACGGAACCGTCCATTTTATTCTGTGCATACTGCTGATAACATTGGTCTTCTTCGGGTGCTGCTTCAAAGCATAGATCGGGGTCGCCTTTTACTCCCGCAATTATTCCATAACAGCCAGGGCGACTGTCTCTACTTACTTTTTTACACAAAGAAACGTCCTCATATTTTCCGGCAATCCCTATTATGCACATATCCTCAAGCGAAGCTTGCTGAATTACTGGCATCCCTATGCAAACTTCCAATTCTTGTTCAAGTGTCAGTTCCACTGCCTCGACTACTTCAGCAACCTCTGCTACTGGACATAGAGCTTGATCTGTTACGACTGTTCCATTAGAGCATACATACTGAGTTATTGTTACTGGTGGTGGTTGTGCACAACCCAATAAAAATACACTTATGCCTAATATCAGAAATATATATAGTTTATTCATGAACACTTCTTTTTTATTCATCTAATACCCTTTTTGCATTTATTTACTGTAATTAACCTATTATCCTATTTAAACTTTTCTATAGCAATGCAGAGGACGTGCCCAAGCTTTTTCGAACATTTATTCCTCCTTTTTGTGCAAAGCCGCAATTCGAATCAAAAACCATTTTTGTAGTTCTAATTTGCTTTTCAAAGTGTATTCAGGTTTGTTGGAATAACATTTTTATGGAGTAAGATCATTATTTTGTTAATATGCCTGTTCGTCCACATCTTCAAAGATTCAGAGAACGCATTAAAATACCTAGAAAGGGAGGCTTTGCAGTAATCAATAATTTTTATAAGCGAGTGAATGCATTTTCTGAAGGGGTTTCTCAAGAATTGAGAGTTCAGCCTCCTGAAATTCATTCTTTAGCTGATTTTGAAAAGGTTAATCGCCGACTTATTAAAATTAGGAAGAAAGTATATGAATTTGGAACAGAAGGCAGGGAATTATATGATGGTTTTGACCCAATATCTAGAACCCAATCCAGAGGAAAACTAGAGTTTAATAGAATGGAGGACTGTGAACATAGTTTACATACTTGCATAAGATTGATTGAATCCTGGGCCATAAATATTGAACATCAGAAACGGCGTTTGAGTAGAAATAAATAAACTTACCTGAATTCGAGTTTTGCCTTGTTTTGGGTTAAGGTTTCGATTGCTTTCTCTAAGTGTTCTGGTGAAGCTGATAATTTCTTTGAATCATGGGCGTTTATTATTACTTTTATTTTGACCCCGCTTGGTTCATACACTTCATTAACGCCTAATAACCTTACATTGCCTATTAGGTCTGCAATCACTTTTTTGGAGTTATTTGAATGCTCAACAACTCTTATTTTGGAGTTAAGTTCTTTGCTTAATTCAGCTACAATAATGCCATTTCTGCCTATTAACGAGCCTATTTTGCCGTTGCATGATATTATTGTGATTTCAGGCAGTTCTATAGCTTTGTGAAAGTCCACGTCTGAGAATAAGAATTTTTTTCTTGCTTTTTCAAAAGCCTTCTTTACTTTTTCATCCAGTTCTTTTCCCATGGAAATAATAGGAAAAAACTTGTTATAAACTGTTTTTTTACTTTTTCAATAGGATTTCTATTGATGAAACTTTCAGGTTTGTATCATCGTCTGCTTTGAGTTCTTCTGTGTATATTTTGATATCGTGAGCCTTTATTTCATTCATAAATTTGTTTTTTACTATTTCAGCAACATCAACTGCTCTTGAAATTGCCTTGCCTCTTGCTTTCAGGGTTACTTCTGTGTTTCCCTTGTTCATCTGCATTATTACTGCCATTACATAAACCATTGTGCTTTTTTTGCCAATGAAAACAGTGTTGTCGTCTCCCATTGCTAAAACCCCCGAATAGAATGATTAATGACTGTTAGAGGTATATGCACCAAAGTGTTTAAAAGAAATTAGAACTTTTTGAAAGTGATTTTTTTGAATACAAATTTTAAAATACTTCCTAAGCCTTCCTTTTAGCTATGGACAGAGGGGAGAGGATTGACAAGGTGATGTCCATGTTTGATGAGCATGGTATTGACTCTTATTACAGGGGAATACTAGTCCATTCCCTGGAAAGATGCGAAAGCCTGTACCCTGAAACTATTAATAGGATTAAAAGGGCTTTGGAAATATGCGATGCCGGTGGTTTCGCATTTTCTCTTTATTCTAGGCTGAGAGGAGATAATAGTTCAATTCCTGAGGGAGTAAACGGTGATCTTGTGCTGACAACTTTTCTTGGTAAGTTGGAACAGGTTAGATTAGTTGCCGAAGGCATTATGAATAAGGCCCGGAAAGCAGGCCTGAATGTCAAGTTCGGGAGGCTTTCTTTCTTGGCACACCAGCCTTTCCCGGCTTTGATTGTTGGTGATGCTAAGGGCAAATTATTCTGGACCGTTTTGGAACCTGAGGGAAAGTCACTGGAGGTTCGCTATATTCAGGGAATTGAGTGTAGGAAATTAAACAAGGAGCCGGATAATGCCATGCTTTTTAGGCTTCAAGAGGCTTTGAAAAGCATGGGTTATCCTAAATTGAGAGACGGAGTGTTCAATGATATTTGCGGATTAAGCAGGGGAAGATTTAATCAAGTGCATTATACGAGCCCCCGCGCTGATCGTAGCTTTCACGCTGATCACGGTCCTTTTCATGCCCTTGTAAGGAGGCTGGGTTTAACGAAAACTCCCAGACGGGCGACTAGAGTATTATGACCCCGCGCGGTTCCCCGTGTAAACTGAAAAAAAAGAAAAATAGTTGAATTACCTATCGAAGGTAATCCAAGGTTGATTCAAATATTCCCCTGGTTTTTCCTGGGTTGTAGTTGAAGTAAATGCTTTTTCCTATTACTAGGTTTTTCTCAACTATTCCGACAAACTCTTTTTTGTCCAAACTTGAGCTTTCAATAAAAGCAATTTCTTTTCCGTCCACGCCAACATCGAAAACTTCAAAAGTAGCATTTCTCATCGGATCAGCAGGGAAGATTTCGATTCCTTCCATGATTGGATGATCTTCATCTTGTCTTAGAAGTTTTC
The DNA here is from genome assembly GCA_043812975.1 of Candidatus Iainarchaeum sp. GTDB lineage: Archaea > Iainarchaeota > Iainarchaeia > Iainarchaeales > Iainarchaeaceae > UBA493. The sequence continues at coordinate 28,343 of JBDRLP010000020.1, forward strand.
CTTGTACAATAAATCTGTTTGTGCAGGTTGGCTGATCGTTAATAACACGGTCACATTCAACAGGAACTATATCGCCGAAAGTGTTCTTCCATCCGATAACATCATATGTATCAGGCCTTCGTATTCCTGAGTCTTTTACAAGAATGAATTTTCCGCCGCTTTTAACGAACTTTTCAATTGCTTCTCCGAGTTTCTTAGAAACTTCTTTGTTTGCTTCCTCACTCTGGTCAAGCATTACAATTTCATAATTCGCTAATATTTCCCGCGGGTTTCGTTCAAGCGATTGAGTTGTTTTGAGATCATAATCAATTATGTCTCGGTTATCATTAAGTATGTCAACAACTTCTCTGCTTGTAGCTCCTATAATAAGCATTTTAGTTGGATGTGATCCTGACTGGAAAACATCAACCACTGTTCCTAGAATTGGTGTTGATGGATCAATAACATCAAACCTTACAGCTAGGAAAAAAGCTATAATTAAGATTAGTATGAGTGGGATTAATCCCTCTAAATGAGTTCCAAATTTTGATTGAAGTGGTCCTCCAAAATCGTCTGCTGGTGCTGCTCCGCCATCTCCGTTGTCAGGATACATCTTGTTTTTCACCTTCTCCAATTAATGTGTTAATATTATTACTTTTCTTTAAACTATTTAAATATATATTGTTTTTGAGATAAATAAGTCATTTTTATATATAAACCTTTTCTTCAAGTAATTCATTAGGAGTAATAAAAATGAAGTTTAATAGTTCACCACAAAGTTCAGGCCCGAGTTCGGCTATTGGAATAATGCGTTTTTTTGACACAGATACAGGGGGTCCAAAAATGAGCCCTGAATTTGTTGTCGGACTTGCAATTGTTTTCACAGTTGTTGTAATGGCTTTTCACATAATGGGATAGTAATTTATTCCTCTAATGCTAAATACTTATTATGGATGAAATAGCCAAAAAAATAGTTTCCAGAATAAAGGAAAAATTATTATCTGATTTTCCAAAATTCCTTGAACTGGAAGGAAAAGAAAAATTCTTTTTAGGTGAAGAAATAGATTCTTATTGCACTAATGCTTTGGATGAACTTGAAGGCCATGTGGGATTAAGTGAAGATTTCTCAAAATTCATTAACATTCTTTATGGCTGCAAACAGTTATCTGAGTTTGGCGAATCATGGGCGCCCACTGAAGAAAAAATTAAAGAATGGTTAGAGTTTTTGAAAAACTTTAATGTTTAATTTTTTCAGAAATTATTGTCACTAATTGATAACCCAAGTCAAAACTCAATAGTGAAAACCAATAAAGTGACTGCATTAAAATAAATGAAATAATAATTGTAATGAAATGACTGGTTAATCTGAATTCTGCAATTGTTCCGAGTAATTTATTCAATCCTTTTCCTTTTATTCTGTCGAAGTAATCATTGAATTTTTCGTCAGCAAAAATCGCAATGAATAAAACAAGTGCAATGAAAATTTCTGGTTTGAAATTTCCTAAGAAAATTATTGTAAAAATAATCATGAACAAACCAATTAAATGTGAAAATGAATCTAATTTTTTTGTAACAGCAACCCCTGTAATTACTCCTAAAAAAACCGTTGCTGCGATTTCATTCACCGACATTGCATATCCAAGCAAGAAACCGTAAATGATTCCAAAAATGATTCCAAGATAATTTTCTTTTTCAAAAACATCAGAAAACTCGTCTGCAATTTTTACAGTAACTCCTGCAAGAAAAAGAAGAACAAGCAGTTCAATCATAACAATCCTTTCTCTTTTAATGCCTTGTAAATAATCGGAAAAGCAATTGTTGCGTCGCAGTTAACATGAACGCTTTTACTTTCTCCTTTTAATTTTCCCCAGCTCTTAGCTTCTTTAGGTCTTGCACCGCTAAGCGAACCATCAAACTCTTGAGCAGTGGAGATGTAAGTTGCATAATCAAGCCCCTCTCTGACAATGTTAGAACCGATTATGTGGTGTTTGGAAATTCCTCCGCCTAAAATAATTGCTCCTGTTTTTTCTGCATTTAAGGCAGAATCAAGAAGTGGTTTCAAATCAGCTGTAACATCAATCACAAAATCAGGGTTTTCTTCTTTGAAAAAATGTAACTGTAATCCAAATGCAGCTCCGTCAGTTATTCCTGGGCAGTAAACAGGAATCTTGTTCTTTGCAGCCCAGTAAAGGAAAGAGCTTTCATCAAGGGTTTCGCCTAGTTTTTTCAATAATTCTGAAGGGCTCCAGATTTTCTTCTCAGAAAGGCACTTTTTAAGAAAAGGAGTCATTTTTCCTTCTAATTTAGTAAATCCTTCGGATTTAACCAAAACATTCCCTATTCTGTTGTAGCCTTTTTCAAACAATTCACTGTCATCTTCATTAAAAGTAGCTATTTCGTACTCCTGAAAGGTTCTGATAATATCGTGGTCAATGCTTCCTGAGGTTGTAACAATGGCATCAACAAATTTCTTTTCACAAAGCTCTTTTATCAAGCCTCTTAAGCCTGTAGCCACTAGGTTTGCAGTAAACCCGAAGTAAATGTAAGCCTTGTCTTTTTTCATTTTTTCAATAGTCTCTATTGCTCTTGCTAATTCAGTTGCCTGAAAACCATTAGCTAAAAACCTTTCGTAAAGTTTTCCTTTTCCAAGTTCTTCCGATTTCAAATCTTTTATGTTCATCTAATCACATTAGTTTTATTTTTTAAGCTGAATAAAAAATTCCCTATCTAGCACTTTTTCCATTTTTCCTTCCCCTGCGGGGTCAGCAGAGCCAGCAGAGCTGGAAACAATTTTTGTATTGGTTGATTCCTCAATTTCTTTTTTGTATTTTTTAACAAAACCATTGTCACTGGAACCAAGAGTCATTTCAATCTTATCTGTTGGATTTAATTTCAGTTGTTTTCTCATGTCCTGTATTTTTCTTCTTAATTCCATTAATTCCCATTCTTCTTTCAATTCCTTGCTTGCATCTAAACTCAGAAATATTTTTCCTTCTTCGAATTCCTTTGAAGCAAAATTACCTTTTGGTTCTGTTCCTTCTGAAAACTTTTTCACATTTGTCTGCGAAGCAATTATTTCAATTGTATTTGAAAATTCCTTTTTCTTTCCCACATAAACAAGCTCTTTTAGAGGCCATCTTAATCTCAATTTGTTTTCTTCCCTCAAACTCAGTGTTTCCTGTGTTAATTCTTTTGCTTTCTGTACTTCTGCTTCAAGTTTTTTATCAATATACTCTTTGTTTCCATTTGGCAGTTCTGTTAAGTGAACTGATTCAGGCATTCCGCTGGTTTTTGCGTGCTGGTAAAAGTATTCTGATAAATGAGGAACTATCGGCGCCAGCAATCTTATTAATTCTGAGAACACGTGGCTGAAAACCACTGAAACTTCTTTGTCATCATTCTTGACTCTGTCTCTGACTATTTTGATGTAGGTTCTTGAGAATTCCTCAAGAACAAAATTTTCTATAAGCGAAATTGCTTTTGAATAATTGTAAGTGTTGTAGTGTGCAAGAACTTCTTTGGAAAGAGAATGCATCTTACTCATAATCCATTTGTCTTCTGTTTTCAGGTTTTTTGCATTAACCTTTCCGTGTTTCTTTAAATCCAGATCTAAATAGGTTGCTCCGTAGTTGAAAGAATTCCAGAGTACATTAAAGAAACGATTAATTTCTTTGAAAGTATCCCAGCTGAACGCCATGTCTTCTCCTTTGAATTCCTGAGCAATATAAAACCTCAAATAATCCCTGTTGTATTTTTCAATTACTTCCTGCGGAGAAACAATGTTTCCTGTACTTTTTGACATCTTGATTTTGCTTACATCAAGAACCATTCCATGCATTGCAATGTCTTTGAAAGGTGCTTTGTCAAAACAGATTGTGCTGCAGATTAATTGTGAGTTCCACCAGCCCCTTATCTGGTCTTTTCCCTCAACATTAAAATCAGCAGGCCAGTATTTTTCAAATTTTTTCTTATTTTCCGGATAACCAATACTTCCCCAAGAAGATACTCCTGAGTCAAACCATACATCCATGACTTCTGAAACTCTTTTTACGTTTCCGCCGCATTTACATTTCCATTCAATTTTATCAATCCAAGGTTTATGTAAATCCTTTATTTTGCCTTTGTAATGCTTTTCAAGTTCTTTTTGTGAAGCTATAATTGTTCTTGTTTCACATGAATCACAAAGCCAGATTGGTAGAGGAGTTCCCCAATAACGCTGTCTTGAAATAGGCCAGTCTCCCAGACTATCAAGCCAGTTTTTGAAACGGTCTTTTCCCCATGAAGGATACCAATTAACTCCTTCATTGAGCTTTAACATTTTTTTTCTGATTTCTGTAACTTTGAAAAACCACTGCGGAGTGCTAATCATTAACAATGGGCTTTTGCATCTCCAGCAGATTGGATAATCATGAGTATAAGGGTGCCTGTAAACCAAAGCATTATCTGCTTCCAAATCTTTGATTATTTCTTCATCCACAACTCTTGCTTTTTTTCCTGCATATTTCCCGCCTTCTTCTGTAAACAAACCATTAGTATTTACAATACTAATAACAGGCAAACCTGCTTTGGTTCCTTCATCATAATCTTCTTTTCCGCAGCCAGGTGCTGTATGAACTAATCCGGTTCCTTCTTCCAAGTTTACATATCTTTCACTCATTATTACTCTGTAACCGTTTTTAATTTCCTCAAGTTTCAAATGCTTTGCCAATGGGTTTTCGTATTCAGTTCCTTCAAGTTCCTTTCCTTTGAATTCTCTTTTAACAGTGTAACCTGCTTCTGCTGCATCCATCAATTGTTGTAATTTTTCTTTTGCAATTATCCATGTTTCTCCCATTACTTCTGCTTCAACGTAATCGTATTTCGGATTAACCATTATTCCTGTGTTTGAAGGCAAGGTCCAGGGAGTTGTTGTCCAGATGATTAAGTATTTGTTTTCTTTTCCCTTGACTTTGAATTTTACATAAACAGAAGTGTCTGTTTGTTTTGTGTACTCAATTTCGTTGTAAGCAACTGCTGTTTCACAATGAGTGCATGCGTGGACTGGATACTTTCCTAAATAAAGTAAACCTTTTTCATCTGCTTTTTTGAAAGTCCACCAGATTGCTTCAATGTACTCGTTGTTCAGAGTTAAATATGGGTTTTCCCAGTCCATCCATACCCCGAGATTATCAAATTCTTCGTTCATTATGTCAATGTATTGTGTTGCGAATGTTCTGCATTTTTCAATAAACTTTCCAATGCCGTATTTTTCAATTTCATCTTTTGTTTTTAATCCAAGTTCTTTCTCAACCTTGTTTTCAATTGGCAAACCATGTGTGTCATAACCCGGCTGGTCCAAAACAGAATAACCCTGCATTCTTTTGTGTCGCATTGTAATGTCTTTTACAATTTTGTTCAGAGCAGTTCCCATGTGTATGTGTCCTGAAGCATACGGAGGACCGTCCATCAGATAAAAGCCTTTTCCTTTTTCGTTTTGGTTTCTGGCTTTATCAGCTATTTTATTTTTTACCCAAAACTTTCGGACTTTTTCCTCGTTTTCCAAATTATACTGTTCCAGTTTTTTCATGGTTTTCACTCGATTATATTATTTCTAAATTATCTAATAATAATTGAATTGCATTAATTTTGAAATAATCATTATTGGTTATATAGCTTTAAAAGGCACATTTTTATTAAACTTAAACAATTTTCTTATTATGGCTAAAACCGCGGTTATTATTCCTGCTTATAATGAGGAAGAGTATATTTCTGATGTTCTGAATTCTGCTCTTAAGTGGCATAAAAAAGATCCAAGAAACAGGAGTGTTATTGTAGTTAATGATGGAAGTAAGGATAGAACTGCTGAAATAGCCCGCAAGTCCGGTGCCACTGTTTTGCGATCGGATGGTAAAAAAATTTCCAAAGAAGGGCTTAATGGGCCTAATATGGGAAAAGCAGAAGCAGTTAGACGTGGAGTAATTCATGCGGCTTCACAGGGGTGTTCTGCTATTGTTATGCTTGATGCAGATCTCTCGCCTTTTGAACCAAGAAAAATTGATGAATTAGTAATGCATTTGAATAAGCCAAATGTTGACATGGTTGTTGCCAAAATAGATTCTGAGGGATCATATTCAAAGTTTAGTGGGCAAAGAGCAATAAAAGTCAGTGCTTTGAGGGGTTTTATTAATGGCGTGGCTAGTTGGAAAGAGCTTGCTCAAGGTTATGGACTTGAACATGCATTGAATAGTCTTGTTCAAAAAAAAGTGGATAGTAGTTTGCTTTTTGAACAAAAAAGAAAAGTTAGAAGAACAGATCAAATGGACCGCGAAATGACTAGAACTTTTGGTCTTGCAATACGAAGAAGGTCATACGCAGAAAAATTAGTGGATTCATTAGTCCGCAGAGTAAATTCATCAATACGCAGACGAAAATAAAAGCAATATATGAGTAGTTCTACTTTTTTCACTTTTGTTGCAAAGTAAATGAGTCAGGCAAAGAGCCCTTGTCCCATCCGATGAGCATGCACGAATGGGAGTAAGCGGATTTGAACCGCTGACCCTTGGTGTATAAGACCAATGCTCTGACCAGGCTGAGCTATACTCCCACAACCGTTGCGTCGGTTGGGTACGCGTCCACCTCGTCTCGCAGAGACTCGGTAGGACTGAAACGTACTGAGATACTGCTCAGGCTCAGTGCTACTGACTCTTACTTTGCTATTTTATTGAATTTATTTATATATTAAAAGCACTAAATTAGGTTTAAAAAGGTAAAGAAAAGCTGATTCTAGAATTCCTTTAGAGAAACGTTGTTTGCCGTGTTTATTTCAAAATCTGCTTCAATTTCCTTTAAAGAACCGTATTTTCCCTTGTTCAGGGTTAAGGAATTCAGGTAAAGATTTGTATATGCTTCTGTGATTTTGTAATGTTTTCCTTCCTGTACTTCTTCAATATCTTCATCCCAGAGAGAAAGATGTATGCATCCAGATTCATCTCCCACAAGAACATCACACACTTTGTGAAACATTGAATCCAGTTTAGTTGTTACTTCTCTCGGTTCTGTTTTTTCCTCAACTTTAAAAATCAGTTCTAATTTTTTTTGATCTGGAATTAAACTGGAGATTTTCATTTATTTCACACCAAATTTAATGCGGTTTCTATTTCTGAGTAAAGGTTTTCTATTTCTGAAAAATTATTAATCTGAAAATCAGCTGAATCCAGAACTTTCTGAAAACCTTTATTGCGTTTGTCATTTTCATCTCTTTTGTAAAATTCTTCTTCTGTTTGAGGGTCTTCTCCTGAACGTCTTTCAAATCTTTCGTCTTTTCCTGTTGTGACTTTAATTACTTTCAGTTCAGGAAACTTTTGTTTAAAAAAATCAATTTCTTCTATTGACCTTGGACCCACTAAAACAAGTTTGTCTTTTTTGTTTATTTTTTTGTCAAGCATTCTTGCTATTGCATCCATACCCATTTCGTTCCTTAGCATATCTCCTAATTCATTCATCCTTTTCTTTGTAGGCTCTAATTGTTTTTCCTCAAGAGTTTCTCTTAGAATATCACTAAAAGTATATTTTGAAAACCCGTGTTTTTCAACTAGATAATCGGCAGCTGTATCCTTTCCCGAACGAGCCAAACCAACAAGAATTATTACTGGCATGATAAAATTAGTATGTAAACATATTATAATTTTCCTATTATCTAAAAAAAGAAAAAGAATAGGAGCAGTCCTGCCGAATGTAATGAGACGGATGCTCCCTCCTGATGAGCAAATCGGGTTTTACATCATTCCGCCCATGCCCCCCATTCCCGGTGGCATTTCTTGTGACCTACTTTTTCCTGTTCCTGCAATTATATCATCAATTCTCAATAGCATTTCTGCTACTTCTGAACCTGAGATAATTGCCTGGGTTTTAACCTTTAAAGGTTCTATTACTTTGTTCTTTTTCATATCGTCAAGCTTTGCATCGTAGACATTAACTCCGATTGTTACTCCATCCTTTCCGGAGTGCTTGCTCCTTAAAGCAACCAGAGTATCTATTGTGTCCATTCCTGCGGTTTCTGCAAGGGTTCTTGGGATTATTTCTAGTGTTTCAGCGAATGCTTCTATTGCTAGTTGTTCTCTTCCGCCAACAGTTTTTGCGTAGCTTCTCAATTTCATTGCTACTTCAACTTCACAGCTTCCGCCGCCGTAAAGAACTTTTCCGTCATTGATTGCTGAGGATACAGAACCAAGTGCATCTTGCACTGCTCTTTCTGCTTCATCAACAACGTGTTCGCTTCCACCTCTTACAAGCATTGAAACGCTTTTAGGGTTTTTGCATCCTTCAACGAAAACCATGTTGTCTCCTGAAATTTTTTTCTGGCTAATAAGTTTCGCATTTCCAAGATCACTTGCGCTTAAATCATTGATTCTTGAAACGGTTATTGCACCAGTTGCTTTTGCAAGTCCTTCCATGTCAGATTTTTTGACTCTTCTTACTGCAAGGATTCCTTCCTTAGCTAAGTAGTGTTGTGCTATATCATCAATTCCTTTTTGACAAATAACAACATTAGCGCCTGCTTCTTTTACTGAGGTAACCATTTTTCTCAGGATTTTTTCTTCTTGATCCAAGAAAGCTTGTAATTGGTCTGGATCTGAAATCTGAACTTTAGTGTCGGTTTCAGGGCTTTTGATTTCCATTGCTGCATCAATCAATGCGATTTTTGCATTTTCTATTCTGGTTGGCATTCCTGAGTGAACAACTTCTTTGTCAATAACAATTCCCTGTATTAATTCAGATTCTCCGATTGAACCTCCGACTTTTTTCTCTACTTTAATATCATCAAGTTCAATTACTGTTGTGTTTCCTTCTTCAACAGCAACTTGAGTTATTGCCCCAACAACTAAGTCAGCAAGTTCTTCTGCTGATTCAGCGTTTTTACCTGTCATCGAGGTTAAAGCAATCTGTCTCAAAACTTGTTTGTCTTTAATGCTGATGTCTTCTGCAATTGCTAAGTAAAGTGATCTTGCTTTTATTGCGGCTAATCTATACCCTTTGATTATTAGTGAAGGGTGAATTTCATCATCTAAAAGTTTTTCAGCTTTTTCAAGCAAACCTCCGGCGATTATTACTGCGGTTGTTGTTCCGTCTCCAACTTCATCATCCTGAGTTTTAGCTACTTCAACCATCATTTTTCCGGCTGGGTGTTCTATGCTCATTTCACTAAGAATAGTTGCTCCGTCATTAGTTATGATTACGTCTCCCAAATCATCCACAATCATTTTGTCCATTCCTTTTGGACCTAATGTACTTTTGACTGCGTTTGCAACTGCTCTTGCAATTAAAATATTTATTCTCTGGGCATCTCTGCCCCTTGTTCTTTTTGCTCCTTCTGGCAGGAACAT
>JBDRLP010000021.1:0-34070 GCA_043812975.1 Candidatus Iainarchaeum sp.
TCCTGCTAAGATTTATTCTGTGAGAAATTGGGATTAGGCTCACGTGGAAAAAAATTTCCACTTTATATATAGCTGCTTTAGAAGTATTTAAAAGTATCTATTTTTAAGGTCTAAAAAAGCTTGAAATGAGGAAAAAAAGAAGGAAAAACGGTTTCCATTGGTTTGAAAACCGTACCCTAACTTTATAGTACCCAGCCAACTCCAAAGGAGGCTAGAATTATTGAAACTAGAAGGACTAGTTTATACATTAATTTATGGCGCATTGAGTGTTCACCCCTCTGATATAATTGATATAAACAACTCTATTCTGCTATTTAAATATTATGGTTTTGAAAACAGAATTAAAGACCCTCAAAAATTCGAAAAATGAACGACTTAGAAATGATTTAGATGATTTTGAAAAAGTATTTATACTGGAAAGTGTTTCTAATAATTAAATGAAAAAAGAACGCTTTTTGTTTATAACTATAGGAATTGTATTTCTGATTCTTTTATTATCAACCAGTGGTTGTTTAACCCAAAAAGGATCATTACAAGACAGGTTTGCCGCTAGAGACAATAATAACAATAGTGCTAATACTGGCAATAATAATACTGGTAATACAGGAGGAAATAATAACAACGGCTCAAACAATAACCCATTAGTATTGCAGGATCTTGGTGACAAGATAGATAAATGTTTTTTAGAAAGTAATGATGCTAAAACAGACAGCTGTTTAATTGAACTTGCTAAGACTGAAAAGAATGACAGCCCCTGTGAAAAAATAGTACTATTATCAAAAGACAGGTGTTATCAAGATATAGGGGTTTTGGTAAAGGATGATTCTATTTGCGGAAAAATTGAATTAACAATTGTAAGAGAAGAATGCTTAAGCACAGTAGGTTTGGAAACACACAATGCTTCTACTTGCGGAAAAATAATTTCAAGTCAGGCGAAAAGAGATGCTTGTTATGATAATGCAGGAAGAAACAATGAAGATTATGAAACATGCGAAAAAATATTCGATTCAACAACAAGAGACAGCTGTTACATTGATGTTGCAGACTCAACAAGCGATTATTCATTCTGTGACAGTGTAAGTTTAAGGAAAACATCTGAAGGAATTCAAAGAGATCTTTGTTATGAAGCGTCCGGAGAACAACTTAGCGGGGAAATTTGTGCTATAATTACAGACAAAGAATTCAGAGCAGAATGTTTCGAAGATGCAACTGATAAACCATCCATTAAAATTGATTGCACTATTTTTGAGGATACTAATTCAGTAAACAATTGTACAAACTGGTATGCAGCTTACTCAGGAGATATCTCCTTTTGTTATAATCTTGAATCTGATGAAATAGAACAATGTTTACAGGACTCAATAACTGCAAACCCTAATGTTGAGAATTGCAAAGAAATTCAGAACGCACACTATAAAACCAGAAACAAGTGTTATAAGGAAGCCGCACTTTCAGAAGCAGATGAAAACATTTGTGAAAACATAACAGGAAATTCAAGATTGAAAAAAGATTGCATATTAGAAATTGCAATTGCAAAAGAAGATGTTGACTTATGTTTTGAATTAAGCGCAGCAGATATTGGAGATAAAGATGATTGTATATCAGAAATAGCTGCACAAACAAATGATTATACTTTATGCGAAAAAATTTCAACTGACAGAGCTTATTACAAGTGTTATGCAAACATTGCTTTAGGTTTCAATGCTCCAGAAATCTGCGGACAAGCAACAAGATCAAATCTTGTATCGCTTCCTTATGATGGAACCCAACATTGCTACAAAGAATATGCAGTGCAAACAGAAGATGCAGAAATTTGTGAAAATATAACTTTCAGTTCTTTTGAACAAGAGTGTAAGGATGCAGTAGAAATAGAATTAATCTGCCAGGACTTTGACGGAGTTTGTGACAAGGATTATTGTGATATGTCAAATGATGTTGACTGCATCCCAGGGTTTTCATGCACAAGCAACGCAGACTGTGGTGATGGCAAGGTTTCAACAAGCGATTCATGCAATACCACAACAAAGCGCTGTGTTTATACACAAATTACTGAGTGCAAAGGAGGAGACAGATACTGCCCGTCCAACTGCACTTATGAAGGAAACCCTGATGCAGAAATCCTGAATGAATCTACAGGCGCAACAAACGAGGATAATGATTGCATTGACCCTACTTTGCTTGGGAATGTTACATTTAGTGTATGGGAAACCCCAGAAAATACGACATATACCTTGGCTAATCTGCCTGAAGCAAAAGTCACAATAATAAACTCAAGCAATGGACTTTCATTCAGCAATATTAGTTATTTCTTAAGAATAGCAAATGCAGACAATGAAATATTACAGGAAACCACTTTTAATTATGCTGAAACATTGGACCCCGAAGAGGAAGCACCAATAACAAACACAAGTTTTATGAGTGAATTCAGAAACAATGCCTGTAGTTATGAAAATTATGATGGAACTGGAAATTACACTATAAAAGCAGGCGTTACAGGGTCAAGTACTACATCTAATAGAACATTCACAATCAGCGATGATTGCACTTAAGAAAGATTTTAAACAATAAAATTGAATAGTATCTTAAACATTAGTTTTGTAAATTAAATATGAGGCAGGAAAAAATAATCGTCCTTGACTTCGGAGGACAATATACTCATTTACTGGCAAGAAGAGTAAGGGATTTAAAGGTTTACTCTGAAATAATGGCTCCGACTGTTTCTTCTGAAGAACTCAAACAGGCAAAAGGAATTATTCTCAGCGGGGGACCCCAAAGCGTTTATGAGAAAGATGCAATTGCGTTTAACCCGGAAATCTTTGAATTAGGCATACCAATTCTCGGATTGTGTTATGGTCAGCAACTAATTGCACATGAATTAGGCGGAAAAGTAACTCCTGGAAAAGTAAAAGAATACGGTTCCGCAAAATTAAACCCAAAACATGGAAAATTATTTAGCGGACTTCCATCAGAATTTACTGTGTGGATGAGTCACGGGGATAAAGTAAAAGAATTACCCAATGGTTTTGAAGGAACTGGTTCAACAAACGACTGCGAATATGCATCAATTTCTAACGAGGAAAAAAAGATTTTCGGATTACAATTCCACCCGGAAGTAACGCATACAGAACATGGTTTGCGAATAATTTCCAATTTTATTTTTGATATATGCAAATGTAAAGAAAACTGGACTATGGAAAAATATTTAGAACAAAAAATCGACAAAATAAAAAAAGAAGTAAAAGACAAAAACGTATTTTTGCTTTTAAGCGGCGGCGTTGATTCAACAGTTTGTCTGGCTCTGCTTGATAAAGCATTAGGACACGAAAGAATTCATGCTCTGCACATTGATACTGGTTTTATGAGAAAAAACGAAAGTAAAATTGTTAAGACTGAATTAGAAAAACTTGGAATCAAAGAAGTTCATCTTGTGGACGCATCAGAAACATTCTTTGAAAAACTAAAAGGTGTTTTTGAACCCGAGGAAAAAAGAAAAATTATCGGGCAACTGTTTATTGATATTGCACTGGAAGAACTTAACAACATGAATTTTGAAACTGATACATGGCTCATAGGACAGGGAACTATTTATCCTGACACAATTGAAACCGGTGGCACTGAAAATGCTAAAACAATTAAAACACACCATAACCGTGCACCCATCATAATGCAGATGATGGAAGAAGGAAAAGTAATAGAACCACTAAACCAATTATACAAAGATGAGGTCAGAGCTCTTGGAAAATTACTTGGTTTACCAGAAGCATTGGTTGAAAGGCACCCATTCCCAGGACCAGGATTAGCCATCAGAATTCTTTGCAGCGAAGGAAATGAAAAAACAGATATGGAATTGAAGAAAAAGATTAATGAAAAAACAATGCTGCTAGGATATTCCGCAAAGGTACTTCCTGTAAAAGCAGTCGGGGTACAGGGAGATAACAGGACATATTCAAACGCGGTTGTTTTGCAGGGGAAGTTAGATTATAATGAACTGGAAGAAGCTTCAACAACAGTTACAAACGAATTTTCAAACGTGAACAGAGTTGTTTATCTTGTAGAACCAAAAGAAATTACCAAACTTGAACTTGAAAAAGCTTATCTTACAAAAGAAAGAACAAAAAAGCTTCAGGAAGCTGATGCAATAGTAATGAATCTTATCGAAAAAAAAGAACTTATGAAAGAAATCTGGCAATTCCCTGTTGTTTTACTTCCGATTAACTTTAATTCCAAAGGAGAAGGAATTGTTCTGAGGCCTGTTTATTCTAAAGAAGCAATGACTGCAAAGTTCGCAAAACTAAGCGAATCAATTTTACAAGAAATAGTTAAAGAAATCCTGAAAATAAAAGGAATCGGCGCAGTAATGATTGATGTAACCCACAAACCACCAGCAACTATTGAGTGGGAGTGACTTATACATAACTAGAGTTTTTATCACCACCTTTTATTTTCTCTTTGGTGGAGATAATTGTCACCACCTTTTTTAAAAAGATTGGGGGTGATAAAATTATGGCTAGCATAATTGAAAGAAAAAAGAACGGGACAAGCTACTTCTATTTGGAGAGGAGCATCAAAATCAGGAAGGGCAAGTGGAAGAAGGTTTCTATTTATATCGGAAAGGACAAGCCCTCCAAAAAAGAACTTAAAACAAAGGAAAAAGAACTAGAGAAAAAATATAAAAAAGTGATGGGTTCACTTTACGATGAAAGGCTGAGCAAATATTCATTTTCTTTTCTATCAAAAAAAGAGTTGTCCGAGGTCGAAAGAATAAAAGACACATTTTTGGCCAGATTTGAAAAATTATCCGAAAAGAAAAAAGAGGCCTTCAGAAAAAAACAAGTCATTGATTTCGTTTACACTACTTTAAGAACTGAGGGAATCGATGTTGATTTTTCAAATGTTGAAACTGCTTTTACCATTCTTAAAAAAAGGAAAAGAGAATACACTTTCGACAAAAAAGTTATTATTTCAAGCACAATGATTACCGGGTTGAATTTTCTTCCCAAAATAAAGTTTAATGAGAAAGATGTTCTTAGATTACATGGAATAATTATGTCTTCATCTGAAGACAAGAGCCCTGGACAAATACGAGATGATCAGAGAATAATTGCCAAGTTTGATGCCTTGACATTCCAATCCAAGGAAATAAACTACAGACCTCCAAACCCTGAAAAAGTTGCTTCAGAATATAAAAATTTTTTCAACTGGTTTAATAGCCACAAAAACACTCACCCACTAGAACTTGCAGCCTTAGTACACTTGAAGCTATATCTAATTCATCCATTTAAGGATGGGAACAAAAGGATGTGCCGCTTGCTTTTCAACAAGGTACTGCAAGATACAGACTACCCCATCCTAAATATTTCAAAGGATACTTCCCACTACTTTAAAGAGCTCATAAAATCTGTAGAATCGGGAGATGAAAAGTTCTTTGTAACGTTCTGCTATAATACATTCCTGAAACAAATTAAGCATCGGAGGCTGAACTAGATGGACCAGAAAGAAGTTATCGATAAAATTGGAAAAGAAAGATGGAAGGATTTTGAGAAATTTATGAGGGGCAAACCGTAGGCCTGAATCCGGATGGAAGCCACGATTACTATCCTTGAGATGTAGAGAATTTCTTAAGGCCGGAACACAAAAGATTTTTTGATTAAATTCTGAGCTTTAAGAATTTTCTGGGATGGTTGCATTCTCACAAAGATTAAATGGAAGTGAAATCAAAAACTTAATATTAGAGGAAGACTAAATTATAATCATGAAAACAAATCTCAGAAATTTGTTTGAACCATTTTTTTATTCAATTCTTGGCATGATAATGGTTTCTCTGTTTGCAATATCACTTATTCAGGCAATTGCTATTCAGCTTGAAGGCAGATTATCCGACTCATTCTTTTTATACATGGCGGCAATTCTTTCATTCTTAGGGGCAGCTCTTGTTTACGCCCGTGCAAGAAGAATAATAAAAATAATCTTAGATTCAGAATACATATCGGATTTGCTAAGGAAATAATTCTTAAATAGCCTTAATCCTACTCGCTTCTAAAGAAAACGTATATATTCTTTATTTACATTAATAAAAGGGATTTCATGGCAAAAGAAGAAAAAGAACATAAAACCACTGAAAACGAAGAAACAAGACCTCTCGGGGATGAAAGAGTAGAGGAAACCATTGTTTCTGATGATTTAGACTTATTTGATGAAGTTCTCGGAGACAAAAAAACCAGTGATTTGAAAGAAATAGTTGACAAGAATGATCCGGTTGAGGATGAGAAAGAAGACGAAGAAGAGGAATCTGAAGACGAAGAAAGTGGCAAAGAGGACGAAGAAGATTCTGATAAGGAAGAAGATGAAAAACAAGACGAAGATGATGTTGATGAAAAGGAAATTAAAAAAGTAGAAGAAACTCCTGAAGATGAAGAAAAAACAGAAGATGAAGAATCTGAAGACGAAGAAGAAAGTGAAGAGGATTCTGACGAAGAAGAATCTGAAAAAGATGATACTATTGATGCTGATGCTAAGGAAAAAGATGAAACTGAAGAAATAGAGGAAGATGACGAAGAAACTGAAGACGAAGAATCTGAAGACGAAGAAAGTGATGAGGGGAATGAAGAAAGTGAAGATGATACTGTTGATGCTGATTCACAGGAACCTGAGGAACTGAAAGCTTTAGTTAAGGAAGATATCAAAAATACTATTCTTGAAAAAGCAGATACTGCAGCAGAAGGAGCAAACGCAATTCCTCTTGGAGAAAAACTTGAATTTTTAGAGGATAAAGAAAACAATTCTGTTTTTATCGGAAGAAAATCAAACATATTCAAAAAATTTGGGAGTGAAGCAGCACTGCAGATAGGAAAAGTTCAGGAAACCGAACATGAATACAAAGACGTTTATTTAGACTCATTAAACCCGCACGTTGTGTTTGTATGCGGAGCAAGAGGCTCAGGAAAAAGTTATGTCCTTGGAGTAATTGCAGAAGAACTCGCAGAAAAAAACAAAAATGTTGGAATGATAGTTGTTGACCCGATAGGAGTATTCTGGTCAATGAAGTATCCGAACAAAGAAGAAAAGGAAGTTGAAAAACTTATTAAATGGGGTTTAGAACCACAAGGTTTGAAAAATATGAAAGTTTTCATTCCTGAAGGAGTAAAAAAAGAAGTTCCAAAATCAACTTATGATTCTGGCTTTTCAATACAACCATCATTGCTGACAGGAGAAGACTGGGCATTAACATTTGGAATCGATAGATTCAGTGTTTCCGGATTATTATTAGAAAAAGTTCTGAAAAAAGTAGAAAAAGGTTACAAACAAAAAGAAACTAACAAAAAAATTCCTGGAAAAAGAAAAAACTTTTCAATTAACGATTTAACTACTTGTTTAGAAACAGACGCTGAATTAAACAGCAGGGAAAAAGGTTACAAGCCTGATTCAATAAGAGCAATAACAAGCAGATTTGAAGCAGCAAAAACATGGGGGATTTTCGATGAAAAAGGAACTCCATTAGGAAAACTTTCAAGAGAAGGCCAGATGACTGTTCTTGACACCTCCTTTTTGGATGATAATGTAACTGCTTTGGTAATCGGAATCCTGGCAAGAAGACTATTGGCAGCAAGAAAAATTTCAACAAGAAAAGAAGCAGCAAACCAGTTCAAAGAATTAAACATGGAAGAACTGATTGAATTAGAAATTCCACCAACATGGTTATTTATTGACGAAGCACACACCTTAATTCCAAGCGGAAATGAAGTAACCGCAGCAACCTCAGGGTTAATTGAATATGTAAAACAAGGAAGAAGACCTGGATTATCACTGGTATTTGCAACACAACAACCCTCAGCTATTAGCACTAAAGTTTTGAGTCAGCTTGACATAATAATAACACACAAGCTGATATTTGATGATGATATTAAAGCAGTATTCAAAAGAACCCCAACCATAATCCCAAAGAGGTATAGAAACCCAAATTTCATCAAAACACTTCCTGTAGGGGTAGCAGTAACAGGAGACAGGCGTGAAGAAACATCAAGAGCATTCGTAATGGGTATAAGGCCAAGAAAAAGTCAGCACGAAGGAAGAGATGCTGAAACAACAGGATTTTCAGAAACACTTGATGAAAAACAAGTTGAAAAAATTGCAGTCGGAATGATTTCTAAAGATCTTGAAAGAGAAGAATCAATTGATATTGAAAAAGTCCAGTTAGCTGTGGAAACTCTGAACAATAAGTATCACGCTAATATTGATTTTAAAAAAATCCTCAGAAAACTTGAAGAAAAAGGATTTGTGGTCGGAGAAACCAGCGTAATGGTTAAAGGATATGTTCAGGAAAATGCTGTTGATGAATTAACCGAAGATGACAAGGACGAAGAAGAGGAAAACGAAGAAGAAAATGATGAAGAAGATAAAAAAGAAGATGACGAAGAGGAGGAAGGTGATGAGGAGGAAGAAGTAGAAGCAGTTGAATTGCTTTCACTGCCAAAAAGGATTTCTGAAGAAAATGCAAGAAAAATTGTGGAAAGACTCAGGAAAAAAAGATTATTTGGTTTGCTTGGAAACGCTGACAGGATTGAAGAAATCCAGCTTAAATATTTCCCTATGTGGAGAGTAAAGTTTGATGTTATGACAAGAGGGAAGGAATTCATTTCCAGAGAATGTTTCATAAACTCAATAAGCGGAGAATTTGTACATTTTAAAGATGGGAATTTTATTGAATCAAAAGGCCTGAGAAATTTAAGCGAACTTAACCCGGAAGAAGTGCTTGTTATGAGTGGCCTCCAAAAAAAAGAACTTTTAATTGAAGAAATAATGGCACAAACAGAATTAGAAGAAGCAAAAACAAGAAGAATTTTACAAAAACTCATGGAAAAATCATTGGTTGAAAAAATTACTGATAAAAAAACCGGAAAAACCATCTATTGGGTAAAAGAAAAAATAGATCTGCCTCCAAACGAAAAGCATGAGATGTTATCCTCTATTGCGTCACTTCCTTTTGTAAAAGCAGAAGCATTGAGCATGGAAAGAGAAAATTATTCGAAAGAAGAAGCTGCAGAATCACTCAAAAAACTATGGCCAAATGTTATAGTAAAAAAAACAGAAGCCTTACACAAACCAGTCTGGCATATCGTGCTTTCAGAAGACGCAAAAGAAAGAATTGTTCTTATTGATGCGGTTAATGGAAAAATAATACAGCAGTAAGTTCTATCGAGCACAATCGAAGATAGAACGCCGCCCAAAGGGCGTCCACCGACGCAACGGCGGTAATGGAAAAATAATTTCACAATAATTATTTTCTGAATTCATTAGGAAGAACTTTTGAATCTTTTTCTAAAATAGCACCGCAATTTATAGTTGAATTTACCCCTGTTTTTACATTATCAAAAAACAAGGCACCTAATTTTCTTCTACCCGAATCAACTTTATTTCCATTAAGATTTACTTTCACTGATTTATTATCATGGCGAAGATTAGCAATTTTAGTTCCAGCACCAAGATTACAGTTCCTTCCAATAAGAGAATCTCCAACATAGGAAAAGTGAGGTATTTTAGAATCATTTAGAATAATAGAGTTCTTTATCTCAGAAGTGCCTACAAAGCAATTATCCGCTATAATTGTTCCTTTTCTTAAATAAGCATTAGGGCCTATTATGCAGTTTTTCCCCACAAAAACATTACCTTCAACCCTGGACCCTGCCTTTACAACAGACCCCTTTCCAAGAGAAAGATTGCCGTCAACAACCACCCCGTTTTCTACATAACCTTCTGTTTTTGGTTCTAATTTCTGCATTTCTTCTTCAGCAAGTTCAATAATTTTCCAGAATTCAAAAGGAACATTTTTTTCAACAAGGCTTTCAGCTTCCTTAATCAGATTTTCAATCATTCTCCAATCTCCTTTGAAATAGCATTAGCAACAGAATCGGAAATTTTTTTTATTTCTGCCTCGCTTTTTCCCTCAACCATTACTCTTGCTATATTTTCTGTTCCACTATAACGAACAATAATCCTTCCATCAGAACCTAAATCTTTTTCAGCATTTTTAATTTTTTCATTTACTTCAGACATCTGTGAAAAATCCTTTTTTTCTTTCACTTTAACATTCACTAATACCTGCGGAAAAAATTCTAACGGAGAAACTAATTCTGAAAGTTTTTTTTCAGTAACCTTCATTAATCTCATTAACTGAAGTGCAGAAATTATTCCATCCCCAGTTGTTGTATAATCTCCAAAAACAAGGTGGCCGGATTGTTCTCCTCCAAAGTTGAAATTATTTTTTCTCATTTCCTCGATAACATAACGGTCACCAACTTTTACTGAAACGTATTTTATTCCGTTTTTTTCAAGAAACTTATGCAAACCAAGATTGCTCATAACAGTTATAACGCAAGTATCGTTTACAAGCTTATTTCTTTTCTTAAGTTCAACTGCAGCAAGAGCAAGAATAGCATCCCCATGAACTACTTCCCCTAGTTCATTACATACAATTATTCTATCAGCATCACCATCTAATGCAATTCCTAAATCTGCTTTGTGTTCTTTTACTGCTTCACTCATTTTTTCCGGGAAAAGCGCACCGCACCCATCATTAATGTTATTTCCATCAGGCTTATCGAACAAAGATATTACTTCAGCCCCTAATTCTGAAAAAATCTTTGGAGCAACACTATAACCTGCTCCGTTAGCACAATCCAAAACCAGTTTCAGTCCTGAAAGAGAAATATTTTTTACAGTGGATTTTGCAAACTCAATATAACGACCCTGCGCTTCATCAACACGAACAGCTTTTCCAACAGCCCCGTCAGGATTTTTTATTTCTTCATCAGACAAAACAATTTTTTCTATTTTATGCTCTATTTCATCACTTAACTTGTAGCCTTCAGAATCAAAAATTTTTATTCCATTATCTTCCGCAGGATTATGAGATGCACTTAGAACTATTCCTGCATCAGCACTAAGAGAAGTTGTTAATTTTGCAATCGCAGGCGTAGGCATAGGCCCCACAAGGAAAACATCAACACCCATAGAAACTATTCCTGCAGTTAAAGCAGTTTCTAACATATAACCTGAAAGTCTTGTGTCCTTACCAATAACAATACTGTGCTTTCCATTGTTCCTGAAAATACTTGCAACAGCCTTTCCAATTCTCAAAGCAACCTCTGGAGTCATAGGGTATTCATTTGCTTTTCCCCTGATTCCATCAGTTCCGAATAACTTTCTTTCGCCGCAGGCCCGCGGCGATAGGGCGCCCGCCTTCGGCAGGGCTTGCTCGCTATTGCTCGCAGTATTGCTCATTTTACAGTCACCGATTTTGCTAAATTTCTAGGCTTATCAGGGTCAAAACCCTTCTTTAACGCCAGATAATAGGATAATAGCTGTATCGGTATAACAAGGGAAATTATATTCGCATTACCGCATTCAGGAACAATAATACTAAAATCAAATTCAGAATGCTCTTTTGAATCAACACCAATTATTAGAGCACCTCTGCTTTTCATTTCAATCGCATTACTAATAATCTCCGCACGGGTTTCTGGAGTACAAAGTACAATTGCAGGAGTTCCTTCCTCAATCAATGCAATTGTGCCGTGTTTTAATTCTGCTCCTGCAAAACCTTCAGCGTGAATATAACTAACTTCTTTAATTTTCAAAGCAGATTCTAAAGCAGCAGGAAAAGCCTCGCTCCTCCCAATAACAAAAATGTTTTTTTTGTCCACAAGTTTTTCTGCAAGTGATTCCATTTTTTCTTTGGAAAAAGAAATTGTAGATTCGATTTTAGAAGCAGTTTCTTTTACTAATTGCTTTGCCTCATCATTTTTACCAACAACAGAATAAGCTAAAAGAAGAAGAATTGCAAGCTGGCTTGTGTAACTTTTTGTTGAAAGAACACAAATTTCAGGTCCGGCATTCATCAAAAGAGAAACATCAGAAGTGCGCATTAAAGAAGAATCCATTACATTAACAATTGAAGCAATCTTTGCTCCTTTTTTCTTTGCGGTTTTTACTGCATCCAAAAGATCAGCTGTTTCTCCGCTCTGGCTTAAAGCAACAACAAGTGTTTTTTCATTCAGAAAATTTTCAACTCTTGAAAATTCTGAAGCAAGAATAGTTTCAACATGCAAACCAGCACTGCTGAAAAAATAAGAACCCGCAATGCAGGCGTGATAAGAAGTGCCACAACCTATCAAAAATACTTTTTCAGAACTTTTAATCAAACTTGTTAGTTCATCAAGGTTTTCTTTTGGCTGTTCGACTGCTAATTCCAGTGCTTTTGGCTGTTCAAAAATTTCCTTTAACATGAAGTGAGGGTAAGAACCTTTTTGAGCCTGCTCAAAATCCCAGGTAAGTTCTTTAGTTTCAAAATTAATTTCTTTTCCGGAAGCAACATCAAAAACTTTTGGCTCTGCGGAAATTACTGACATTTCATTATCATTCAGAAAGTAAACTTTTTTTGTTTCGCCAATAAAAGCAGTTGCATCAGAAGCAACAAAAAAAGAATCGCCAAAACCAAGAACTAAAGGAGAACCATTTCTTGCACACACTAATTTATTTTCTCCGAGATGAATTGCGACAATAGCAAAACTTCCTTCAATTTCCAAAAGAGATTTTCTTACTGCTTCTTCAAAAGAATTTTCCGATTTCATTTTTTCCTGAATCAAATTTACAATAACTTCAGAATCAGTATCTGATTTGAAAGTATAATCTTTTTCTATTAATGATTTTTTTAACTGAGCAAAGTTCTCAACAATTCCATTATGAACTAAAGCAATTTTACCATCCATTGAAAGATGCGGATGCGCATTCCTTTCAGAAACATTACCATGGGTTGCCCAGCGGGGGTGACCTATAGCAATACCAGAATCTGAGTATAAAGGATCAGAATTGCTAATGTGACCTACTTTTTTTTCTACTGAAAATTCACCGGAATTCGGGTAAGCTATTCCCCAGGAATCATAACCCCTGTATTCAAGAGCTTTTAAACCATAAAATGCTTTCTCAGTTGCTTTGCTTCCTTTAATCCCAATAATGCCACACATGACATTAAAACGAGCATAAAAAAGCTTTTAAAGGAAAAAGATACTATTATTATAAAAATACTTATACTAGTATTAAGTTATTAATAGTGGTTTTATGGATACGATTATAATTGAGGGAAAGGAAGGTAAATTAGAATTACAGACTAAAGTGGTTAGCAATGTTGCTGAATTAAGGCCTTTGCTTAATCCTGACTGCTGGAAGATATTTGAGAAACTAATGGAAAAACCTGCTTTTCCTGCAGAAATAGCTAAAGAACTCGGGATTAATGAGCAGAAAGTTTACTATTACATTAAACAACTGAAAAACTCGCACCTCATTAGTATTGAAAAAACAGAGGAAAGAAACGGAGCATTGGCAAAGTATTATTCTGCTTCGGCTGATTCATTTGCAATAATACCAAGCCAAAGTATTATTGGAAAAAAATCAAAAATTCTTAAACGAGATAATGTTGAAAGTGAAGCAACAGAATTCCTGAAAGATTTTACAAAAAAAGGAATCTTCTCAGCAAAAATAGTAGTTGGAAGCCCTGACCCGCACGGAACCTACAAAGCAAGAGCAAGAGACGGACATTTAGCAGCAGAACTAACAGCTTTCTTAGGAGCAAACACGCAAGGGTTTGAATTGCCTTTAGTTTTTCTGGATACAATGGTTAAGGATCTTAAAAATGAGAATTCTAACCTGATTATTCTCGGAGGCCCTGTTACAAATAAACTTGCTGAACAGGTTAACAATCATCTGCCGATTAAATTTGTTCCTTCAGGCGGAAACTGGACTTTAAGTTCAAAACCCAGTGGAAAAGATTACAACGAAGATTCAATCGGAATAATAGAAAAAATCCCCCACCCGTATTTCAAAGGAAAATGGATAATGGTAATAGCTGGAAAACGAAATACAGGAACAATAGCTGCTATTCTTGCTCTGGCAAAAAAAACCTCCCAAACAGTACAACCCAATAATTTTGACAAAGAAACTTATGCGCGGGTTGTAGAAGGCCTGGATTTGAATGGCGATGGCTTGATTGATGAAGTTGAGTTTAAGGAGTGATACTGAATAAAAACCAACAATTAAATACTTCAATAATCAACTTTCAGAGTATGATAAAGCTTAGTAATTTCATTGGTCAACCGTGCCAGTCAAGGATAGCTTTCGAGTTTTTGCCAAAAAAAGAACACAAACTTAATTTGGAAACAACCGCAAGAAAACTAAGAGAAAACGAAGTATTCATTGAACTTGAAAGTCCTTACTTAATAATGCTGAAAATTACAGGCACTAATGTTTCACTTTTTAAAAGCGGAAAAATAATCGTAAAATCCACAAACGAAAAAAAAGAAGCAAAAAAAATCGCGGAAAAACTAATTTCTAAGATGCAGTAAGTAGCATCGAGCCACAAGGCGAAGATGGTACGCCGCCCGAAGGGCGTCCACAGACGCAACTGTGGAGAAGCAAGAAAAATTGCGGAAAAACTGATTTCTAAAATGCAGTAGTTGAAGGTAATAATTTAATTCTAAAAACTGATTTCAAAAATTAGATTCCAAAAAAGTGTAAAAGAAAAAGGCCGAAGCCTTTTTCCAAAACATATTGAGAGTTATTAAATTTACACTTAAAGTGTATTTACTTGTTCTGAAGCTAATCCTTTGATAGCTTTTAATGCTACTATCAAAGCTGCTGGGGCAACGAATATTGCGATATTCTGGACGATTGCTGCAAGATATATTCCAATAGCTGGAATCTCTGCAAGACCGCCGGCTGTTGCTGAAAGAACTATTAGAGCAATTGCTGATATCAAGAATTCATTAACGTGTTTGTCCTTGACATTCAGGAATCCTACAATAGCACCCAAAATTACGAGTACTAAAGGAACATATGCTGCTGCAGCTCCAAGCAAACTTTGCTGACCGCCAGCGACCAGTAGCCCAACAATAATTGCTATTGCTGCACCTACTAAGAAAGCATAACTTCCTAATTGCTGCTGTGACGCCATGATTAAGCACCTCCTTTCAAACCCATACAAATCAGTTATTTAAAAAGCTTTGGGTGTATTCAATTGCTTTTTAAGTCATTTGTGGAAATTAACAATGAAAAAAAGCTTTTTTTTCGTTGTTCACAAAATAGGCATTTGACGTTTGCCGATAACTTTATAAGAAAAAAAACAGTATTAGTTGCAAAATAACCAATTTTAACGGAGGTAAAGAACATGGTTGATTATGCAGCAGCAATAAAAAAACCATTCTCTGACATGCAAACGCTTGGAATCGGAATAATATTAGGTTTCATTCCAGTCATCAGTTTACTGGTGAACGGTTACGGCATTGGCGTGGCGAGAAAGGTAGTTAACAAAGATAATAAGCTTCCCAAATGGGATCCTGGAAAAATAGTACAATACGTAAAAGATTTCATTGTAGGAATGGTGATAAGTATCATTTATTTGATTCCTGCAGCAATTCTGGTCATCTTTGGAGGCATCGCAATTATAGGACCGATAATATCAGCAGCAATGGGCGGAGAAATAAGTGATGCTCTTGCAGGCCAGTTAATAGGAAGCATTGCAGCAGGAGGAATACTTTTCATTCTGGCAATAATACTCGCAATAATAGGCGGATTATTTGCTACAATGGGTATAATCTTCTACGCAAAAACAGGAAGCATCGGAGCAGCATTCAGTTTTGGGGCGATTCTCAAAAAAATTCTCACAGGAACATTCCTTGCAGCATTCGTAATATACATTGTTTATGCAATCGTGCTGGCAATAATAATGGGAGTACTTTCAATAATACCCTTTTTGGGATCCCTTATAGGACTGGGACTGCTAACATACGCGACTTCAGTAACAGGACAAACTTTGTTTGCACAAGTATTTAACGAAACGCCATAAATACGGCGTTTCAAATTTTCTTTTTTTAAAGCAACCTTATTATATTTCAAAAACTAATTTTTAATATGAAAAGAAAAGCTCCTGCTAGAATAAGACGGTATATAGATGAACTTCGTTCCAAGGAATCAGGTGTGGGGGACACCAAGCAAGCTATAAAACAAGTTAATGCGAGGTATAATTTTGCATTAGAAAGACTACCAAATAAAGGGACTATTTTGGATATTGGTATCGGCATGGGTGTTGGAGTTTCTCAAACTAATTCCCCTGAAATGTTTGTCGGTCTTGACTATAATCGCAAAGCCTTAGGAATTGCTGCTCAGGACAACCCCCGTCTAAGGGGAAAACTTGTACAGGCAACTGCAAGGAAAATTCCTTTTAAGGACATTGGTGCCATAACCGCTTTTGAATTATTGGAGCATCTTTCGCCTGAGGCAAAACACGAATTTTTAAGAGAAGCTCATGAGTCTCTTTCAAAAGGCGGCTTATTGATAATTTCTACTCCTCTGAGTTTTGGGCCGGTCAGAACATTGAATAGATTTCACGCTGGAAAAGAACTTGAACTACCACAATTGAGAGAATTATTGGAAAAATATTTTGGAGAAGTTGAATATTATGGTATTGGAACGCAACCAAAATCAATTGGAAGGAAACTTGCTTTCAGAGCACAGGAACTTGTTTCTTCGATTGACATATTAAATATTAGACGAAAAATCCTGCCACCTAAATTGCGATCAATAATGTTGCGTAAATTAAGAGGGAATTCAGAAATAAAACCTTTAAGGAATTATAATATGAGTGAAGGGGAACTTCCAAAAAACATAATCGCTGTTGCGAAAAAATAATTATTTAAAGAATATTCAGTTCTTTAAGTCTTTTCTCAAAATCATTATTGTCGTGAAAGACTATTCCTTTGAAGCCAAGAGCCATGGAAGTAAGAACATTTGCTGTTGAGTCATCCACAAAAACACATTCACTTGGTTTGAGTTTTGTTTTTTCCAAAAAGTAATTGTAAATATTAGGGAATGGTTTTATCTCCTGAATTTCATGGCTCAGAAAAATTTCTTTAAACGGAACATACAATTTTTGTTTTCTGTAAGATTTTCCCTGAAGGAAATTTGAATTAGAAAGTAAATACAAATCATACTTTTTTGCAAGAATATCAAGCAAAGCATAAAGCGATTCGTTTTTCAAAAACCGCATTTCATAATGTGCTTCAATCAGATTTTTGTATTCAGACTCAGATATGCCGACAAAAACCCTTTTCCAGAAATTATAAGGAGAATAGAAACCCCTTTCAAAATTCCACAAATTTAAGTAATAATTAGACTTGGCAATCCATTCACCAGTACCTCTAATCAAACAAATATTCTTCAAAAGATTTAACTCAGGAGCATCTACAAAAAGCCCATTCATATCGAAAACTATCGCCTTAAAACCCATTTCAGCACCAAAATACCATTTTATACATTACTAATCTAAAATAATAAATAGAAAAAGGTTAAAAACATCAAATAACCCTTTGCTAGTGATTAAAAATGCCAAAAAAAGTTGAAAAGAAAGAGGACGAAGTCGAAAAGAAAATCGACTTTACTAAAGAAAAGATAAATGACAACAAAACAGGTATTGCTGAAATTAGGGATGAAATAACAGATACAGGAAAAGACGTAGATGAAATAAAAGAAGAAGTTATTGATGCAGGAAAAGACGTAGACGAGATCAAAAAAGAGGTTATTGACACAGGAAAGGATATTGATGATATTAAAGAAGAAGTAGAGGATACGGGAAAAGACGTAGACGAAATAAAAGAAGAAGTACTTGAAACAGGAAAAGACGTAGATGAAATAAAAGAAGAAGTTGTAGAGATAACAAAAAGGCAAAATACTATACTGAAAAAAATTTCAGCACAATTTCTTCCTTCCGAGTTTAACTTTAACGACGTTGCACAGCAAATTGTAGGAGCAATAATCCTGTCAAGTCCGCTTGCAGTAACAGAAGAAGTATGGAATCTTGCAAAAGAACTTGACACTGCAAGAATACTAGTAATAATCGGAATAACATTATTGTTTGATATTTTATTGATTTATTACACGGCTTACAGAAAAGAAAAGGAACGAAAAATAATCAATCTGATTCCTGCAAGATTGTTCTCAATGATACTTATTTCTTACTTAACCGCAACAACAATTCTGTACGTTTTCGGAGTAATAGGACTACACATCACCGACATGGACTGGGCATTAAGACTCATAGTATTCGTAGGGTTATTTGCTAATGTAGGTGCTGGAACTGCTGATATAATCAAATAAGTACTATCGAGTCCCGCCTGACAGGCGTGACGAAGATAGTACGCGCACCACACAGCAACCGAAGGGAGTACCCGCAAGGGTGCCGCAACTGTGTTTTTGCTAATGTAGGTGCTGGAACTGCTGATATAATTAAGTGAAAAAATCATTTTTTGAATTTTTTTATTTCATTAAAAGGACCGGAAAGAGTTACCAAATTCCTTGAAAATTCAGCTTTTATGGTTGAAGAAAAAACAGTGATTAAACCCAAAGGAATATGGTTATTTTTTTCAACATAAGTGAAAAGTTTCTTTAAATCAGATTTTTCCATCTGAAAAGTATTGTTTCTTGATTTAGAATTAAATCTTGCAGCTAAAGCAACAAGAGTTTTTTCATTCTGGCACTCAACAGTAATTTCTTTATCAGAAAAAAGCGAACCTAAAAGCTTTGCAGAATTCTTATTCAAAGGTTTTGCAAAAGAATCATTAAAATCAAGTTCTTTCAAAGAATTAATTTGCTCATCCAGAACTCCGGAAATATAATTCAAATGTTTTACTTTTTTCTTTAATTGCTGTTCAACCTGCTCGAGGTTTGAAATTGAAAAATCAAGCGAACTCTTAGAAGTTTTTAACAAATCATTATCATCGCGTCCTCTCTGAATCATGACCTGTAGTTTACTCACAATAAAGTCAACATCATTCTCAGGTTTTTTTTGTTTCAATGAATCATTCAACCCAATAACAAGTTTGTTTTTTATTTCAGAATAAATTTCAGATTTGCCTTTTTCCAAAAGATAAAATCGGTTGCCTTTTCTTGAAAGAAAACCAAAAGTAGTTAAGTCCTTAAGCGAACGCGAAAGAGCAGCTCTCGCAGAATTAATGTTAGAATAAGAAGACGCAAATTTATTGAGAAGAGAATTATAATCAATTCCCTCATTCTGCTTTACAATTAAAAGTATAGTATTTTTAGTACTCATGCAAGAATTAACAAAAAAAAGAATTTAAATGGAATGTTAACGAAGTTAAGTAGTTACGGAGTAACGAAGTTAAGCTTTTGATTTCAATTCTGCTTTTTTCATTCTTTTAGGGATAACCCTGTATTTCTTCATTTTACAGACTGTACATTCTGCAATAAAAGTAGGTTTTTTGTTCTGTTTTTTGACAGTAGCCGTGAACTCTGCTTTTCCGCCATAACCGGCTTTGTGCTTTCGCTCGTTCTGCCTTGTTCCCCAGCTTAAAGCCCTTGCTTTTCCTGGTTTGAACTGTTTGAGCTTATGCTCGGTGTGCGTATTGCATTTCGCACAAAAAAGCATTTGTTCCTTTGGAATATTCATTAAAAATCACTCAAAATAAAGAGTATTTCCTATTAAAAATCTTTAAAAAGACCTATATTTAGGTTCTCTTTCTTTTTGGTCGAGCTTTTTATTTCTCTTTAAGAGAAAGAAAAAGGTCGCTAAATAATAGCATTAAGCAAGGTTTAAAAAGGATTGGCGAAACGTTCCAGAAAGAGTTAAATACAAAAACAGCGTCTTCATTACATGTTTAAAGCACTTATAGGTGGTTTTACAGAACTAACAAAAAAACCCAGTTATATGATTCCTTCACTTGCGGGAATGATTGCAAGTCTCATTGTTTTAGTGCTTACAATTGAAAGCTATTTCAATGTTTTTTATAATTCATTAATTTTGGAAGAAACTCCGCAATCAAGTCTGATTGAGTTTCCTTTTCACATGGTTTCATTCTACGGAGCAGACCTTATTGTAATTGGTTTAGCTACATTCATTTCAATCGGAATCAGTTTTTACATGATTTATGTTTATGCATCACTCCTTAAGGATAAAGAAAAATCAGCAATAAAGGCATTCACAAAAAACCTGAAAAAAACAAGCGAAATAATATGGCTGACTTTTTTTGTTTTTGTCGGGTTATTTTTATACTTAGTAATAGCTTATGCATTATTCGTGGCAAGCGTTACTTATGAAGGGCTTGGAATAATCACTTTCTTATTGTTTTTAGCATGGCTGATAATTGGTTTTATTGCTTATCTGAACCTTATTTTTACACCAGTAATAATGGCAGTTGAAAAGAAAAAACTAAAACCGGCATTAAAAGCAAGCTGGCAATGGAGTAAAAAAAGAATAATAGGAATAGCAATTTTTATTGCAGTGCTTGGATTTATTACTGGTTTAGTTGGAACCATTTTCTCAGTAATCGGAGAATCTGTAGGAATAGAAGAACTAGGAGTTTTAATCCTGCTTATCGGCCTAGGTTTTACAAATGCATATTACAATATTACATTTATAAAATTCTACCTCAACCACAGGCAGTGAAAAAAAATTGTTTTTAAAACAACCCCCTATTCATTAATTAGTAAAGTGGTTTGAATTGACAAAAATAACACAGTTAAAACTAAAAAATTTCAAGTCTTTTAAAAAAGCAGAGATTCCTTTCGCAAGAGGATTTACTGCAATAGCAGGCGCAAACGCATCAGGGAAATGTGTAATTGGAGAAACAATGGTTGCTTTACCCAATGGCGAACAGAAGAAAATCAGTGAAATTGTAAAGGAAAAACTTGAAAACACAACTGCCAAAAAATTTTTAGAAGATGGAGTTATAGGATTTAATCAGGATTCAGATTTCAAGGTAATGAGCCTGAACTTGAACACACTTAAGCTTGAAGAAAGAACAGTGCAGGCAGTTGTCAAAAGAACAGCCCCTAAAAAACTCCTGAAAATAAGAACACGGAACGGAAGAGAAATAACAACCACAGATTACCACCCATTCTTTAGTGTCGGCAAAAAAGGATTATACTCACTCAAAGCAAGCGAATTAAAAGAAAAACAATTCATTGCAACCCCTCGAAATCTCAGTGAAAGAAAAAAAGAGCTTTTCTTTTGTGAACTTCTGGAAGAAATTGAACCAAAAAACAATTTATACGCCCCGTTCAACCAAAGGTATCTAGAAATAATCCAAAATTACATTAAGGCAACAGGCTATACAACAAAAGAAACAGCAAAAGAAATGGACATTCCGGAAAACGCGATAAAAGGACTTAAGGACAAGCAGGCAATAAATTTGGCGCATCTCATAAAAATTTTGAAGACAATTGGTTTTGAAAATGAACAAATAACAGAATTAGTACCAATAGTCAAGGGAAAAACTTCCAAAAAAGAAATTAAAATGATTTGGAAAAACTCACAAGAATTTTCAAGATTACTTGGATATTTTTTTGCAGAAGGGAGCTTTTCTGGGAAAAATCCGAGATTAGCCAATGAATCAACAGAAATAATAGAAGACATAAAAAATATTTGCGAAAAATTAACCGGTAAAAAAGTTTTCATTAAAAAATACAAAGAAAATTCTTTTGATTTAATAATCAATTCACATGCATTCTATCAATTGCTGTCAAAATTCGGGTTGGAAGAAAAATCAGGGGCACGAGGGAAAAAAATCAAGGAAATATTCTTCAAACATTCCGACAAAGAAGAACTAGCTGCTTTTTTGGACGGTTATCTCTCAGGAGACGGGTATATATCCAAAAGTACGGTGAGTTCAGCGACAGCTAGCGAAGAACTCGCCAAAGGAATAGAAAGAATATACCTTGGATTGGGTATAGTTCCATCAACAAGAAAAACCAATAAAAAAATAAAGAAAACAGGATTCGAAGGAAACTACTTTGAAGTAACTATAAGCGGAGCCACAAACATAAGCGAATTTACAAAAAAAGTCAGTTTAACACACATACAAAAAATGCTGAAAATTAGAAGACTCTGTAAAAAAAGAAAACACACAAATACAGATCTCATACCGCACATCAACAATATTATAAAAGAAGCCTGCATCGAAAACCAAATTAAATACGCAAGAAAAAAAAACAAAAACATTAAACTGAAATCATACACTGATTTTGCCTGCCACCCAAGCAGACATGGTTTGCAGGAAGTGCTCCAACAGGAATTCAAAGGAAAACAATCAGAAAAAACAGTTGTTTTGCATGCACTCGCGGATTCCCAAGTTTTCTGGGACCAGATAACAAGCATAAAAGAAGTAACAAAAAAACCAAGACATGTTTATGATTTAACAGTTGAAGAAACACACAACTTTGTTGCAAATAACATAATTATACACAACAGCAACATATTAGATGCATTGCTTTTTGCCATAGGAATAACCTCGCTGAAAATGCTCAGAGCATCAAGACTTACTGAACTTGTAAATCACGATTCCAAAGACGGTTATGCGAAAGTAGAACTTACTCTTGAAGATGATAATGGAAAAGAAATTCAAGTAACGAGAATTATTGATAAACAAGGAAAGAGCATTTACAAATTAGATGGAAAAAGAAAAACCCTGAACGAAATACAATCTTTACTTCTTGAAATAGGAATAAACCCTAACGGACACAACATTGTTGTACAGGGAGACATTACAAGAATTACTGAAATGAATGCAAAGCAAAGAAAGCGCATTATTGAGGAAGTTGCGGGTTTACAGGAGTTTGAAGAAAAGAAAGAAGAAGCAATAAAAAAACTGGAAAAGGTTGAGCAAAAAGTAAAGGACGCAACTCTTGTTCTTAATGAAAGAGAAATTTACCTACAGCAGCTTGAACAGGAAAGGGGAAACGCATTAAAGTATAATGAATTACAGGAAGAAGTGAAAAGATCCAAAGCAACAATTCTTTCAGAGGAAATTAAAATCATTAAAAAAGAACTAGGCGGAGCAAAAAAACAATTAGATGAAATGCAAAAAGAAATCGGAGATAAGAGAAAGGAAAGAGATAAGCTTCAGGAAGAGGAAAGAGAATTAGAAACAAAAGTAGAAGAAGCAACAAAAAAACTTATAGCTTCCAGCGAAAAAACTTATTCTGGTTTAGGAAAAGAAGTCGAACAGAAAAAAGGACATCTTGTGCTGCTTAATGAGCGTTTTAATTCAAGGAATTATATAATTGAAGAAAAATCTGCAAGGAAAGAAAAACTGAAAGAAGAAGAAAAAGAAACAAAAAAAATAAAGGAAGAAAAAGAAGAACAACTAAAACAGGCATCTTATTCACTTGAAAAAACCAATGAACAACTAAAAAGCATCCAGCAGCACATTAACTCAAAGAGCCCTAAGCTAGAGGAAAAAAAAGAAGGAACTCAGAGCAGTGAGGAAATTTATTACAAGTTAGGAAAAGAAATCGAGGAATTAAAAGAAAAACTGCACGAAGCCAGAATTTCCAAAAACAACCATGAGAAAGAAATCAATTCTGCAAAACATAGCCTTCAGGAACTAGAAACGCGAAAAAGCAAACTGGAAATAAAAATAAGAGAAAAAGAAGAATTAGAGAAAAAAATCATTCACCTTGAAGGCAAAGCCCCAAATGAAAGATTAGAAGCAAAGGAAAAAGAACTTGAAAAACTAATGAATGAACTTCACGTTTCAAAAGGAAAACATGAAAGCATTCATGAAGCAATTGAAACTTTACAGCAAACAAAATCCGAGTGTCCTATATGCGATAAACCTCTTGAAAAAAATACTAAAGAAACTATTACAGGCAAAAAGCGGAAGGAAATAGGGGAACTTAAAACAAAAATCGCAGAACTTACCGCGCAAAGGGAAAAGATTGAAGAAGAAAAGAAAAAAATTAAGATTGATGAAAAGGAACTGGCAGAACTCAAATACTCTATAAAATCATTCACAGGTTCGGACGAGGAATTTGCAAGTATAAAAGAAAATATAACTAAGCTGAAAGAAACTGCTTCATCCAAAGAACATGAAAAGTACAGCAAACAAGAAAAGGAACTAGAAAACAAAATAGACGGGTTGCAAATCAGAAGAAGCGAGGTTGAAAAGAAAATTAATGATTTTAAGCAGAGTGAAGCCAACATCGAAATGAACCAGCTTCTACATAAAATGCAGGATTTGAATGAACAAAAAAACGAAAAAGGCAGGTTTGTAACAGAGTTAAGCACTGAAATTGAAAAGGTTCTGAAGCACAGGCTTGAAAGCATTAAGGAAGAGGAAAAAATAATAGAAAAGGAACTTAACGAAACTAAAAAAGGCATTGCTGAAATCAGGGAAGAAAAAGAAAAGGAAGAAAAGGAACTTGAAAAAATGGAAGCTGAACTTGAAAAATCAAGCAAAGCAAACAAATTACTCGAAGAAGAAAAAGACAGATTAACAACAAAAATAAAGAACATTTCAGAAAAAAGAGATATACTTGGAAGGAAAATTGAAAATCAGGAAAAGGAAGTTAATGAAATTAATTTGAACCAATCCAAAAATGAAGTGAGGATTGTTGATCTTGAAGAAGAATTCAAGGATTATTCTGCTGTTAAAGTTCTTTCAGAATTTGTTCTTAATGATTTGAAAACAAGAATTCCGGAAATAGAAAAGGAAGTTGAAAAACTTGGAGCTATTAATATGAAGGCTCTGGAAAACTTTGATGCTTACAAAAAAGAAGTTGATGATGTAAGAGAAAAAGCAACTAAGCTTGATGAAGAAAGGAAAGCAGTAATAGAAATGATTGATAAAATAGAAGTAAAAAAACTGAATGTGTTTATGGAATGTTTTAATCACGTTTCTAAAAAATTCTCAGAACTTTATTACAATTTCTTTGAAGGTGAAGGTCACCTTGACTTAACAGATAAAGAAAGCCCGCTGGAAGGAGGTCTGCTTATACAGGCAAAGTACAAGGAAGATGTAATGAAAAGTATTGATGCAATGAGTGGAGGAGAAAAGAGTTTAACTGCAATGGCATTCCTGTTCGCAATCCAGAGCTTTGAACCTGCACCATTTTACATTTTTGATGAGGTTGATGCTGCACTTGACAAGGATAATTCTATTAAAGTAGGTAAAATGATTAAAGGCCAGAGTGGGTATAGTCAGTTTATTTCAATCAGCCACAATGACTCAGTAATTAATCAGGCAGACCAAATTATTGGAGTTGCTTTGAATAAACAAAAAAGTTCTATAATTGGGTTGAAATTGAAGAAAGAAACTCCTTCTTCCACGCATGCTGAGGCATGAAAAGTTCTGGACTTTCGTTTTTATTCAACTGATAAACCGCACGTTAAACGAGAAATTTCAACCAAATTTTCGTAAGTAGTGCGTTTTTTTGTTAACTTAATTATTCTCTCGGCTAAAAGTTGTTGATTGAAAGACAATTCTCCCGACTCACGCCAACTAGCTATTAACCTACCAATAAATTGTTTTTCTTTATGACCCTCTGTTAAAATTTTTTTTCTTTTAGATGCCACAGATTCCTTAGCATAGTCCACTAATATTCTTGTCAGCCTCTCATCATGATCTTCAGTAATACGGAATCTAAATCCTCTGTTTAATTCCCCATAAGAAGGTCTTTTGTATTTACTTTTTCTTGGAACACCCATAATACAAAAATAACCCAAAAAGAATAAAACCATACAATCTTGCTTTCACTGCCAACAAATAGCATTTCTACAGACCCAAAAAAAAGAAAACTATTATATACTTCAAAATAATTCTATTATTATGCCAAAGAGAATAAAGCAAAAGAAACTTACAAGAATAGAACCAGTAGTAGAAATACAATACAAAGGTGGCACTAAAATGAGATTAAATAAACAAGATGCAGAACGTTTTATAGACAATATGGATGCCAAGGTCAATAGAGGACGTACATTAACTACTGAAGAAAAAGGAATGATTACAAAATTGCAAAGGTTTCTCCGAAGTTAAACTAGATAAAATTACATCCTGGTATGGGTTCCAATAAATTGAACAGAACCAGCCCAAAACAACTTTTATATACCTTTTGTATTTTATTCAATAGTTCTAATTTGGTAAAGTGAGTCTATTTGGTATTGGAAATTATTATTGTAACAGGAATTATTGGTTTGGCATTCGCAGGTTATAACACAATTAGCCTTGAGAAGAAAGGAACCGGAACAGACAAAATGAGAGAAATCTCAGGTTACATCAGAGAAGGAGCTTTTGCTTATCTGAAAAAGCAGTACTCAATTCTTGCGGTTTTTATTGTAATAATGACAATAGCACTTGTTTTGCTTATCAGTCCTTTAACAGCAATTGCTTACGTTTTTGGAGCAGTAAGCAGTATTATAGCCGGCTTTTTAGGAATGAACTCAGCAACAAAAGCTAATGTAAGAACCGCACATGCAGCCACTAAAAGCTTACAGGAAGCACTAGCAGTAGGATTCCAATCAGGATCAATTCTTAGTATGAGCACAGCAGGATTAGGATTAATCGGAATAGCATTAATGTACTTCTTATTTAACGACATGACAGTAGTAGCAGGATTTGCACTAGGAGCAAGTTCAGTAGCATTATTTGCAAGAGTTGGCGGAGGCATTTACACTAAAGCAGCTGACGTCGGAGCAGATTTAGTTGGAAAGATTGAAGCAGGCATTCCGGAAGATGACCCAAGAAACCCAGCAACAATCGCAGACAATGTTGGAGACAATGTTGGAGATGTTGCAGGAATGGGAGCAGACTTATTCGAAAGTTATGTTGGAAGTATTATTGCAGCAATGGCAATCGGAGTATTTATTTTTGAAGGAACCGCAATATTTTTTCCGTTAATAATTTCAGCAATAGGACTCATTTCCTCAATAATAGGTTCATTTTTTGTAAAAGCAAAAGATGAAGCAGGAATCCACTCTGCATTAAACAACGGTTTGCTTGTAGCATCAGTAATTGTTCTTATTGGTTCTTATTTCGCAACAACAGCACTTGGAATTTTACCAGCAACCTATGAAATAGGCGGAATCACTTATGAAGCACTCGGAATTTTTATTGCAATAATAACAGGAGTAGTAGCAGGAATTGGAATAGGAAAAATTACAGAATACTACACTTCAGCAGATTACAGTCCGGTAAAGAAACTTGCTAAAGCAGCAGAAAGCGGAGTTGCAACAAATATTATTGAAGGACTTAGTTTAGGTTACGGTTCAACTGTAATCCCGATTCTTATTATTTCCGGAGCAACATTAATTTCTTTCCAGTTTGCAGGATTATACGGAATAGCAATCGCGGCAGTAGGAATGCTTTCCACCCTTGGGATTTCACTGGCAATTGATGCTTACGGACCTGTATCAGACAATGCAGGAGGCATTGCTGAGATGGCTGGAATGGGACCAAAAATAAGAAAAAGAACTGATGCTTTGGATTCAGCAGGAAACACTACTGCTGCTATTGGAAAAGGATTTGCAATAGGATCTGCAGCACTAACTGCATTAGCACTATTTGCTGCATTTGCACAGGCATTAAACTTGGAAGTTATTAACCTTATCAACCCACTAACAATTGTAGGTTTGTTCCTTGGATCAACAATAGCATTTGTATTCTCAGCACTCACAATGAATGCTGTTGGAAAAACAGCATTTGCAATGATTGAAGAAGTAAGGAGACAGTTCAAAGAAATAAAGGGCCTGATGGAAGGAAAAGCTAAGGCTGATTATGCTAAATGTGTTGAAATTTCCACACAAGGAGCATTAAGAGAAATGATTCTGCCTGGAGTAATTGCAATTCTTGCACCATTCATAGTAGGAATTGTACTAGGACCAGAAGCACTAGGGGGGTTATTAGCAGGAGCACTTATCACAGGAGTAGGACTAGCTATTTCAATGGCTAACTCAGGCGGAGCATGGGATAATGCCAAAAAGTACATTGAAGCAGGTGCTTTTGGAGGCAAAGGAAGTGAGGCTCACAAAGCAGCAGTAGTAGGAGACACAATAGGGGATCCTTATAAGGACACCACAGGGCCCTCTTTGAATATTCTAATTAAACTTATGACTATTGTGTCATTGATCTTTGTTCCTTTATTTCTTTAGATTTTTTAATAAATTTTCTTCTATTTGATTCCTCAAGAATAAAATAAAAAATTAATTACAACAATCTAATTTTCTTATATTTTCTTTAATTTTTTAGTAACTGGTTTTTTAGTAACTTTTTTAATTTTTGTTAATTTTTTTGGTTTAACAACCGGCTTTGTAACGTTCTTTACAATAGGTTTGAGAACTAGTTTTGGTTTCACTGGTTTCTTAAATGACCTGACTGGTTTTACATTAACTAATGATTCTTTTCCGACAATCACTGGTAGATTTGATTTATTTGCAATCGAATCAAGATTAATGTTCTTCAGCAGTACTTTTTGCTTTGAAAGAGCACCCAGTTCTGCTTCAAGTTTTTCTTTCAAATCAATAAGCTTTGATAAGTATTCTCTTGATTTTTGTTTAAACTCAACTTCAGAAATCACTTTAGTGTTTAAGTATTTCTTGAGATCATGTAACTTTTCAGTATAAGAATTAATTTCAGTGGAATAATCATCAATAGCAATTACATGCATTGCCTTTTCTTTTCTTTCGGCTTCTAAAAAGCTTAGTTCCTGCATATATTTATCTTTCAGGTTAGCATGCTTTTCAGCATTAATTTCGCCTTTCAAAAGTTTTATGTCAACATCCTTAATGAGTCTCTTTAAGTGAAGGCTTTCCTTTTCAATAGAAAACTTTCTGTGCTTGTGCGAAGCAATAACACCAATCAAAACTAACAATAATACAAGTGAAAATACGAGAGAAAACAATAATATTCCTACTAACAAAAAGTCATCTTCCACAGGAACAGGATCAGAAACAGTGCTTACAGGAACTGCAGTTCCAACAATACTTTGTTCTAAATAATAAGAATTAACCTTGCTTGAAGTATCAAAAATTTCCTCGGCAAGATAAGCAAGACTCACTCCGCTTTTCAGATTGTTTGTAGCACTTATTGAAAAGCCCTGTTCTGAGTAATACTCAGCAGAAGCTAAGAAAAACTTGGCATGATCAAGGAATAAAACAGCCCAGCCTACAGAAACATTAGAATCAGCTATTTCTTTTTCAACCTCAGAGATCTTTTCCTGAAGCATTTTCTTTAATTCATCCTGAGTTTTATCTTTAGAATCTATTTCAGATTCTACTAATGCTTTTGCAGAAGCCGCGTCAAACAAAGAAGCTTCATACCAGCCGAATAATTTCTCGTTTTTAGAAGCATTAACTCGCCTTGTAATATCGTCTCTTTCTCCATCTTCTTCCAATACACTTAAACCATTTTCTGCATCAATTAAAATAGAATCACTTGAATCCTTAAATTCCTCAGAACGTGTCACTAAACCATTTGATTCTATTGATAAATTATAAAAGTCCTTGGAAACATCAAGCCATGCAACAGCAAAAGCATAATCCTGAAGCCTCGCAAGAGTATTCTGTAACCTATCTTCCTCAGAACCATCAATTACAAGAGTTTGTTCACTTCTGATCTTTTCAAGAGTTATTCTCGCATAAGTAAATCTTTGCTGAGCAGAAGCAAACCATTCAGCACCTTCTTTAGGAATGTTTCCTGATAAATCATTTTCAAAATTGTTCAGTTCTCTTTGTAATTCAGCAAGGCGTAAATCCAAAGCAGTTGAGTTTTCCTCCAAAAGAGAAGGGTTGTTTGAAACTTCCTTAACTATAATCGCATTAACTCTTGCAAGGAAAGCAAAGTTTGCAGCAGAATACATATAATTCTGTTCGTTCAGGATTTCGGCTCTTGATACGGTTTGTTCAGAATCGTTAAGAACCTCAAGCAGGAAAGAAATTACTTCCGGGTCCTCTAAAAGAGTTGAAGAAAGTCCATTCCTTGCTTCAGAGGTTATTTGTCTTGTTTCATCAATATAATTGCTTGTTAAAATTTTGAAAGAACCCAAATGAGAAGGCAACTGTACTTTATCTGGAATAAAATCAGGAATAGGATTTGAAGCAGTTGTATTAACATCAATGTCTCCAACAGCCGTAAAAGCTAAACCTATTGCTTCTTCAATATTGCTAACTTCAACAACTTTAATCCCCCAAGTTTCAGGAGCATACTCTAAAAGATTTACACTTCTGACTCCTTCTTCAAGTTTTATTGTCTGAATTGCTTCTCCTCTTGGAATTAAAAATAGTTTTTTTCCTGTGCTTGCTGCTTCTTTTGTTTTTTCAAAAACACCACCAACAGGACCAATTGTACCATCCTCCTTAATTGTCCCCGTAATACTTACTGTGTCTGGAAGTTTTTTGTCAAGGAGCATTGAAACAGTAAGCAAAGTCATTGCGGCTCCGGCACTTGGACCTTCAACAACAGAAGCTACACTTGAAATTGTGAATTTATAATCATACTTATCAGTATTTGAGTAAAAGTTTTTGGCAACTTTAATAGCGGTTCGTTCAGCATTCTGGGTTGTTGTTCCAACTAACGGAGTTACTGCTGACCAAATTTTTCCTGTTCCTGGTTCAATTTCAAGAGTCAAATCAGCTACTAAACCTTCCCCCTTAGTAGTTACTGCATAAATATCCAGTGAATCTTTTTCAATAACTGCCCATGAAACTGAGGCAAACAAAACCAGAAATAAGGCTGCTAAAAAGAATTTTCTCAAACAAAAAACCTCTAAACTTAAGCTTTAAGAATTAGTAATTTAAGATTTATATAGGTTTGTTTGAATACTCAAGTATTAATGAAAATACCTAAAAATAATGACCTTTAGCCAAAATAAAAAGAATTAGAAAAAGGAGCAGATTCCGAGGAATCTACCCGAATAAGCTTCCTAATCCTTCTGCAGCTTCTTCTTCGCTTTTTCCTTTATCTTCTTCAACTTCTTCTTTTGCTGGTGCTTCTCCGCCTGCTGCCGGTGCTGCTGCAACTGGTGCTGCAACTGCTGCTTTCTCGATAGCTTCTTCTATATTAACGTCTTTTAATGAAGCAACCAAAGCTTTAACTCTGGAGTCATCAACTTTGACGCCTGTAGCTGTGAGAACTTTCTTTACGGCATCCTCTGTTATTTCTTTCTTTGCAGAGTGAAGTAGCATTGCGCTGTATACATATTCCATATCTTCACCTCGTAAACTTAA
This sequence comes from Candidatus Iainarchaeum sp., assembly GCA_043812975.1. Lineage (GTDB taxonomy): Archaea > Iainarchaeota > Iainarchaeia > Iainarchaeales > Iainarchaeaceae > UBA493. Next base: position 31,055 of record JBDRLP010000021.1, read on the forward strand.
CTAAAATGTTAAGCGTAACAGTTGCGGCTGTTAGGTACGCGTCCACTTCGCTTTTGCTCAGTAGGACTAGTTACCTTCGGTCGCATCCCCTCCTTTAGTATCTTCCTGCTTTTCTTCTGCAGGAGCTTCTTCTTTAGGAGTTTCTTTTGCTTCAGGTTCAGGAGTTTCCTCTTTCTTTTCTTCTTCAGCAACTTCTTCTTTCTTTTCTTCTTTTGCCTCTTCCTTTGCTTCTTCCTTAGGTTCTTCCTTTGGAGCATCCTTGATTAAAGGCTTCAAAGCACTTGCCTGTGCATTAGCCTTAGCCAATAGTGAACCTACTGTTGCTGAATTCAGAATGTTAGCTTCCAGCGCAACTGCTTTTGCATTATTGAAAGCTTTTGAAATCAAAAGTTCTGTTGTTTCAGATGTAAATATTTCTGTATTAACAGCAAGGTTGAATGCTTTTTTGTGAGCATTTACAAAATTTCCGAAAACCTCATCAATGTCAATATCAAGAACATCTGCTTTGTAAACCTGTCCCTGTTCTAAAACAGAAATAATCTTCAAACCAACTTTGAAAGGTTTAATATTAAGTTTTGAAAGAGTTCCTGCTACTGCCGCATTTACAGGTTCTCCTGCTTTAGTAACAACCTTAGCTTGCATAATAGAAATTGTGGGCCCTTGAATAGCTACTTTTAATCCTGCTGATTTCAAATCAGTTAATGCAGGTCCTGGAGGTATTCCTGTATCTCCTGCAGGAATGCTAATATCTTCCTCAGCAATAGCACCAACTTTTGCAGAAATTCTTCCCTTATTCTTTTTCAGAAACGCGTATAACTCAAAAGGATTCATTTCAGTAAAAATCAAAGCACAGTTTTCCTTAGCATCATCAACCAAAATATTTGTGTCCTTTACTTCTGAAAGAGCTTGTTTGATTATTTTTGTTTTAGAAACTTTAACAACACTGTTTTTTTTCAGTTTTTTTCTAACCTGCTGAAACAAAGCAGCAGGATACATGTTAACATCAGCAACAGCAACAACAGGATAACTTGAAGCTAACTGTTTTAATTCAGATAATTGTTTTTCTTTCCAAGGTCTTGTGTGTGAAGTCATTGGCCAACACCTTCCTTTGGAACTTCTTTAGGCTTTTCTTTTTGAACTTCTTCTTTTTGAGTGTATTTTTCGCCTACTTTAATCGGCTTTCCCATTGTAAGTTTAATTAAAACTGATTTTATGTTTGTGTCTTTTCCAGGAACTGCCTCAGAAACAACCCGGTAAACTTCTGCAATGTTATCAGCTAATTGTTCGTCTTTGAAACTTTCTTTTCCAACCATTACATGAACAACCGGCATGAACCTTCCTTTTTTGTTTGTAACTTTAGTGGAAGTGCTTATGTTTTTGATTCCGTTTTCAAAAGCAGAAACTGAAGCAGTAATAGGCTTAGGCATTCTTCCCTTAGGAGCTAACTGTTGTCCTAAATATTTTCCAACTGTAAGCATTGTTGGGCCTTCAGCCAGAAAAACATTATAATCTCTGATTAGTAATTCAACATCTTTTTTCTTCAGATTTGGGATTTCATCATCCTTAATAATCTTTGAAGCTTTACCCTTTATGTCTTGTGCAAACAAATTATCCTTTACAAAAACAAGTGTTTTGATGTTTCCCTGCTTTCCAGTAGCATGAGGTAAAGTAACATCAACGTCAATCCTGTTATCAGCCTTTTTGAAATCAATTCCTTTAAAATTTATGACTAACTCTACAGATTGCTCAAACTTTCTCTGCTTGCTTAACTGCCTTGCATAACTAAGTGCTTGAATAACTTCGCTTTTTTTCATTTTGATAACCTACCAACGAATTGGTACTCACCCGGCAAGCCGGGATCACGGCTCTAAAAATTAGAGCTTACTCAAAAGAAACTTTTGAGATATAATCAAATTCCCTCTAAAAAGGTTTAAAAAGCTACTTTTCTCGCTTCTTTGGCCTGATTATTTCTGTTTTACCATCGTCTTTCACGACTTCAGTTTCAACATCTTCTTTTGGTTTATCAGATGTTTTGGAAATATCAAGGGCTTTTGAAACACCCGCATCTTTCTCCATTTTTTGCATGTGTTGTGAATAAGATTCTTTTTTAGGTTTCCCTTTGGTCTTAGCTTCCTTAGGTTCTTCTACAGAAGCTTCAGCTTCTGCTGGTTTTTTAACTTTCTTTTTAGTTTCTTCAACTGGTTTTTCAGGTTCTTGAGGTTTTTCAACAACCTTTTTTTCAATAATTTTTTCTTTTGGTTGTTTTATTTCTTCTTTTTCAGGTTCTGGTTGTTTTTCCTCTTTGATTTCTTTCTTTTTTTCTTTCGGATGGATTACTTCTTCCACTACTTCTTCAACTTTTTCTATTGTTTCTTCAGCTATTTTTTTTGCTTTTTCAGTAACTTCATGAACATCAACTTTTTCAACTACTTCTTTTACTTGCTCAACAACTTCCTCAACAGTTTCTTTAGCTTCTTCTACAACCTTATCAACAGCTTTCTCAACTTTTTTCTGAGTCTGTTCTGCAGGAGTTGCTCCAAAGAAAGAATCCCATTTTCCTTCCTTAAATTCTTGCTGAACCTCTTTTGCATATTTTCCCTCAACTTTTACACTCATTGAATTACAAGTTCCTACAATTTCCCTTGCAGCAAAATAAATTTCACTCGAAGTCAAAGCATCAACCTTCAGTTCTGCAAGTTTTTTTACCTGAGCCATTGAAAGATTGCCAACATTATCAGTCTTCTGGCTAGCACCGCCTTTTTTTGCTTTGATTTCCTTAAGAATAAGAGCACTCGTAGGCGGAGATCCTACAACAATATTATAAGTTTTATCAGAATTAACTTCAACAGTTACAGGAACTTTCATTCCGGCATAATCTTTTGTTTTTTCATTGATTTTTGCAACGACTTCACCGATGTTTACTCCTAAAGGACCCAAAGCTGGCCCTAAAGGTGCGCCCGCAGTTGCTTTTCCGCCTTCAATCAATGCACTTACTTCACTCATTCTTAATCACTCC
>JBDRLP010000022.1:0-7573 GCA_043812975.1 Candidatus Iainarchaeum sp.
ACAAAGAAACTGTTTTTGAAACAATAAAAATAGCAAAAGAAAATGGATTGCTTTTCCATGATGCACTAATTGCATCAACTTGTAAGCTAAACAATATAAAAAATATTTTGACAAATGACAAGGATTTTGAAAGAATAGAATTCCTTAATATAATTAAAGTTAACTGACTTTGAAAAGAAAACCTTATAAAAAGATTAGTATATACATGTATATACTATGATTAAAAGTATTAATGTTGCTGAAGAGATTGAAAAAGAAGTTGTGGCTTTCGGCAACGGAAGCATTGTTTATACCCCGAAAAAATGGATTGGAAAAAAAGTTCTGGTGGTACTGGAAGAAAAACCATTGGATATTGAAGGCGAAACAATGGAAATATTAAAGCCTTTTCTGAGCAGCATTCAGGGAATTTTTTTATACGGAAGCTTTGCAAGAAAAGAACAGACAGAAAAATCTGATGTTGACTTGCTGGTTATTTCAGATAAAAAACTTGATTTGAAAAGGAAAGGAAGATTTGATTTTCTGGTCAAAAGCAGGGAAGACTTTGTTAAAGAAATGAAAAAAGATTCAGCTCTTTTTTTGCATCAGATTTTAAACGAAGCAAAACCTGTTCTTAATAAATCCCTTTTGGAAGAACTAAAAAAAGAGGAAATTAAACCGGATTTTAAGGAGTTCTTTGACAGCACTTTAACTGCTTTTGGGAATATAAAGGATTTGATTGAAGCAGAAGAAAAACAGGGAAAAAAGTATTTGGATTCAACTGCAGTAATTTATTCTTTGATTTTGAGGTTAAGAGGGCTTTATTTAATCCAGTGTTTTCTGAAAAACAGGGAATTTTCAAACAAGAAATTCAATGAATTAATTAAAAGTTATGATTTTAAGAGTGAAATGGTTGCTAATTTTTTTGATGTTTATAGGAGCGAAAGAGATGAAAAAAAAATAATACAGTCAGTCCTTTTATCTGAAACTGAAAAACTGTTTGAAACAGCAAAAATTGAGTTTCTGAAAACAGAAAAAATGGTGAAAAATTGAGCAAAAAGAAATACAAGAAAGCAATTGAGTCGCTGGACAAAAGAATTTTAGAACACAAAGAAAAACAAAAAACAACAAAAAATGCTGAATTGTTTGGTTACTGGGAAAAAGAAATAAAAAAGTTTGAAACAGAAAAGAAAAAGAAACAAAAACGGGTTTAAAACCAGACTATTTTATCATACTTTGTATGAATGATGTATCTTTTAAAAGTTCACGGAATAGATATTTTTAATGGAAAAGAATTCTTTTTATTCAGAAAAAGAAGTGGAAAACGAAGCAGAAAAACTTTATGAAAAACTGCAAAAAGTAAAGTTTTCAAAAGAAAAATGCATTGCTTTGGCTCCGCTTACTTTAGAAATTAATAAAATAAAAAAAGAAAAGAATGCTGTGATTTTAGCTCATAGTTATCAGACACCAGACATTATTTATGGGGTAGCAGATTTTACAGGGGATTCATTAGAGCTAAGTAAACAGGCTGCTTCAACTGAAGCTGAAATAATTGTTTTTGCCGGAGTAAAATTCATGGCAGAAACAGCAAAGATTTTGTCTCCGAAAAAAACTGTTTTGCTTCCATCAATTGAAGCAGGATGTTCTTTATCAGAATCAATTACTGCAGAAGACGTAAGGAAATTAAAACAAAAATATCCTAATGTGCCAATAGTGTGTTATGTGAATACTACCGCTGAAGTAAAAGCTGAATGTAATGCCTGCTGTACTTCAGCCAATGCATTAAAAGTAGTTGAAAGTTTTAAAGAAGAAAAAGTTATTTTTTTGCCTGATGAATTAATGGCACAAAATATCCAGAACCAGACAAACAAAAAAATTATTTTCTGGGATGGATTGTGTGTAGTTCATAAAGATTTTAATGTGAAAGATATTGAAGAAGTTAAAGAAAAATATCCTGGAGTGAAGATTTTAGTTCATACAGAATGTAGTCCTTCTGTGGTTGATTTAGCTGATTATGCAGGAGGAACAACAGGAATGGTGGAATATGCTAAAACTCATTCAGATGAAAATTTTATGATGGTGACTGAATGCGGGTTAACAGAAAGAATGAAAGTTGAATTAACAGGAAAAAAATTTGTTGGTTTATGTGAATTATGCCCTTATATGAAAAAAAATACTTTAGAACTTATTCTGCAGGTTTTAAAAAAGCCGGAAAAAGAACAGGTAATTGAACTGGATAAAAAAGTTATTTTAAAAGCAAAAAAAGCAATTGATTATATGATGGAAATCAAATAGTTTTTGATAAACCTTTTTCTAAAAGGTTTACTTAAATGCTCTTGCCACAATTAATGGAAAAACAAGTGTTGCATCAGCAAAAACTTTTATTCTGTCTGCTTCGGGTTTTATTTTTCCCCATGAAACTGCTTCTTCGGGTAATGCGCCTGAATCACAGCCATTGTATTCTGGTTCAGTGTTAATATATACTGCAAATTCTGCTCCATCCCTGAACAAATTAGCATTACATACATGATGTTTTACTATTCCTGCGCCTAAAAGAATTATGCCTGTCTTTTCTGCTGCAATTGCAAGGTTGTTTAATTTTACTATATCTGAAGTTGAATCAATTGCAAAATCCTTTCTTTTTTGTTTAAAGAAATAAATGTTGTCTCCTATTGCACCATCAGTTATTGCAGGACAAAAAACCGGAATATTGTTTTTTGTTGCCCAATAATAAATTGAATTTTCATCATTAAATTTTTTTCCTAATTCAAAAATTATTTCACTGGGAGTAAAAATTCTGGCTTCTTTTTTTTGCAATTCATAAATTTTTTCCCAGAATTTATTTAGAATTTTTTCTAATTCAATATAGCCGTTGTTTGAAACAAAAATGTTTCCTATTCTGTTTATTGCGTTTTCTCTTAATTCTTTGCCTGAAGCACGAAAGTCCCCTAAATAAAAAGGATGGATTGTCTTGATTAAGTCTTCTTCTATGCCTCCTGTGGTTGTAACAAGAACATCAACAAACCTGTTTTTTACCAGAAAAGCAATAATTTCTCTTAAGCCGGAAGAAACCATGTTAGAAGAATAAGCCAGAAAAATAACTGCTTTTTCCTTTCTCATTTTCTGGATTATTTTGACTGCCTTGCCTAAATTTGATGCCTGAAAGCCAATGTTTTCATAAGAATCAATTAATTCATTCAAAGAAAGGTTTTTGCTGAAATCAGGGCCTTTTATTTCAGACAGGTTATTTAAAGAAAAATCTTCTGATTTCTTAAAAACAGCTTTTCTTGCAGTTTCTTTTGCTTGTTTAGCCAATCAATTCACCAAAAAAAATATCTTATTAAATAACTCTTTAAGGAAACGATTTAAAGCATAAGGATAAAAGAAAAGGTTTAAAATCAGCTTTCATTTTTTAACAAACATTAATCTAACCGGCTGGCGCCTTGATAAAATAGTTTTTGCAAGCTTATTTTGTTCAGGATGTTGGAATCCTTGTTCTGCAAATGAACGAAAAAGAGTCATTTCCTCCAAATTTTTTTTAAGGTCTGTGCTCTTTGCATCTTTTTCTCTTGTAATCCACCATCTTCCACTTAATTTAAATCCTGCTTGTTCTGCCCATTCAATAATAGAAAAAATGTTTCTATAGTAATCTGAAATGTAAAGAGTCCCTCCTGAAACCAGTGCTTTTCTTGCCAGAAAAAGAATTCTTTGGGTTTTGTGGGATAGGTCCTGTTTTTCTAATTCAGGGTTATAAGCAGTGTCAAAAGTTCCACTTCTTTCATGCTTTGACTTAAAGCTCCCTAAAAGATAATCAAAATTAATTACATCAATTGAATTTTCTGGTATTTTCTGTAATTTTTTCAAGGCGTTTCCTGAAACAAACATTAAATTTGAATGCCCTGCAGGTTTTTTTTGTTTTTTAAGGTCTATACCTATAAATTTCCAACCTCTGAATTGGCTTTGCCCTGACATTCCCCTTAATCTGACGCCGTCGCCACAAAATAAATCAAGATATCTTTTCTTTCTTGGTTTTGGTTGAGCAAGAGGTTTTAAAGGCATAAAAAAAATAACGCTTGCAAACTTTAAAAAGTTGACTTAAACAGGTTTTTGTCATTAACTCTGTAATCTTTTTTTGTCCCAGTAATTATTTAATAATCTTGAAACAGTATGATATGAAATAGTAAAACCTGGAACAGTCTGAAGTTCATTTTGCCTTAAATAAAGAAAAATTTGATTATGGTTTTTACCTTGCTCTGAAAGATCAATAATTTTTTTCCTAATTGCATCAGGCATTTCTTGACGATGTCCTTTTTTACCTGTTCTTGCCCGAGCTGCAAAAATCACTGCTAACCTGCGCCTTTCTTCTTTAGTAAAAATTTCAAGAACATTATTCAACTTCCACAAAAAAATATGACTAACTGTTTTTCCTTTTCTAATAGGGATTCTTTTAGACATATCAAGAAAAGATTCAGCAATACCACGTTTAACAAAATTCTCATGTGCTTCCCACAAAACACAAGCAGCAGAAACATAAACATTAGCAGGAAAAGAACTGCTTGAACCACAAGCTTTTGTGTAATATTCAAATGCTTTTTGCTTTATTTCAGCAGGAACTTTCAAATGTTTTCTTTCAGGGGAATTAAACAAATCAAGAAAAGGTTTTATTTCAGGAATCCCTCTATTTATAAAAGCCATTTTGTATCTGGAAACTGTTGACTTTCCTACTTTTATGCCAAACTTTTTCTTAATTCTGTCAATTATCTGTTTAGTAGAAAGGCCTTTCTTTGCGCCTGCCCCAATTGTAATATGCACCTTTTTAAGAAACCTATGTCCTTGCATAAACAAACAAATATTACAAACTTTAAAAAAATGGTCGGGAGAAATTATTTTAAGAACAAAAAAGGGGGAATTAAATGCATTTAAAGAGTTTGAATGACTTAACAAAAAAAGAATTAATTGAAATAATAGATAAATCAGCTGAAATCAAAGCTGAACCAGAAAAATTTGAAAAAGAAATGAAAGGAAAAACATTACTGATGTTATTTGAAAAGCCTTCTTTAAGAACAAGAGTGTCATTTGAAACAGGAATGACCAGAATGGGAGGACACGCAATATTTTATTCAATAAAAGATTCCCCTTTAGGAAAAAAAGAATCAATTGAAGACACAGCAAAAACTGCCTCAAGATATGTTGACATAATAATGGCAAGATTATTCAAACAAGAAGATATGGATTCATTAGCAGAAAATGCTGAAGTGCCAGTAATAAATGCATTAACAGACAAATATCATCCATGCCAGATAGTAGCAGATTTACTGACAATAAAAGAAAAAAAAGGAAAACTAAAAGGAATTAAATTAGCTTATTTAGGAGACAGCAACAATAACGTAACTCATTCTCTTTTGTTAGGGTGTTCAATGGTTGGGATGGATATTACTGTTGGCTGCCCTGAAGGAGAGGAATACGAACCAAAAAAAGATGTAATAGAAAAAGCCAAAAAAAATGCAGAAGAAACAGGAAGCAAAGTAGAAATAGTTAATGACGCAGAAAAAGCAGTTGAAAATGCTGATGTGGTTTACACTGATTCATGGATGTCATATCATATTGCAGAAACAGAAAAAGAAGCAAGAATAAAAATTTTCATGCCGTTTCAGGTAAATGAAAAATTAATGAGCAAAGCAAAAGACAATGCAATTTTTATGAACTGCCTGCCTGCAATAAGGGGAATGGAACAGACAGCAGAAGTAATTGACGGAAAACAATCAGTGGTATTTGATGAAGCAGAAAATAGGTTGCACACACAAAACGCAATAATGCTTCATTTAATGAAAAAATGGAAAAAATAAAAAGGAATGGGATTAACTCCCTTCCTGTTTTTATTCTGATTCAGGACAGGTTTCTGCCAAAGCACATAATTCATCTGTTCCTGACACTTGGCTGCAATGATTAATTATAGTATTGTATAACCCGCTTGCACAAAACTCATCCAAAGTTGTATAATCTGAATATTCTCCTCCAACACAATCTGCTGGACAATTACAAGAATTTTCTTTTAGACCACAAACTCGATCGCCGCAGTTAATACAAGTTCCAACTGGACTGCCTGATTCCATTCCAGTTTCATAACAGTTTCCTGCAACAGAAATTCTTGTATCAAAACCTGAATTCCATTCAGTTAATCCTTCACAGCAGTTCTCAGGGTAATCTTCTGTATAAACTTTAGAAAATTTGTCTCCTTCTTCTGCGCACTTATCAGGAATTATTAAACCAGTGCATCTCCAATTAATTTCAACTGTTTCATCTTCAGAAACAACGCAAGCAGGATTACATCCTTCTTGTGGTTCTGTCGCTTCTAAATCAATCCACCAAGTTTTAGTTTCTCCGTTATAATTTGCTGTCTGTTGCAGTATTCCATTTTGAGCACATTCACTATTTTGAGCTAACTGGCTTGCACGTTCCTGACTTATCTGCTTTACTCTCTGAACACATTTGTTGTTAACACAGTCAATGGTTAAACCTGCTGAAACACCTGTACAAAAATCAGGACATTGAATCTGTGTATCAACATACTCTTTGTTCCCGAAAAAACATTCTTCTGTTCCTTTACGGACACCACAGGCACAATCAGCTCTTTCCTCACAGTATTTTTCTTTGTCAAGGTTCTGGTTTCTTTCCCTGAATTCTTTTTCAGTCAATAACTTAATTACTGGCTTTAATTTATAGCCATTTCCTGATTGGATTACTGACTCAGAAGAAAAATCAATTATTAATTCAGTTGTTTCATCTTCTTTTATTTCAAAAGTGCTGACTAATTTTATTTTCTCTGATGGAACTTCAACATCAACTTCTTCTCCGTTAATTACTGCCTTAACTTCTTTTACCATTAATCTAATTTGAGTGTATTTTCCTGCACTTAATTCTTTTTCTCCTATAATTTCTTTTAATCCTTGAGTTGAATCTAAAGCCATTATATCAAAAGTTCTTTCTTCTGAAGAAAACAAAAACCAACCAGAATTTTCTGCTCCGTTTTCTCCAGCGTTTCCATTTGAGTTTTCATCTGAAACAGCAATTAGTCCAGGCAAAACCCCATGAACTTCAACAGAAGAAATAGTTACATGCAATTCTTCTAAACCATCAACTTTTTTATCTGTAATGCTTAAACTTAATTTACCTGTTTTTTCTAATGGAATTGGTTCAGGAGGAACAATACATCCTGCAAAAAACAAAACCAAAAAAATTAAACCTACTATCAATAAATTATTCATTAAATCACCTCAAACTCCTACAAAATCAATATAGAATACGCAATATTATTATTCTTTCTTATTTAAAAAGATTCCAGAATTATTAGGCAAAAACAGAAAAAAAAACGCATTAAAAAGCATTAAAAACTGCTTTTTTCACTAATATATTGGGGTAGTGGAAGACCAGCTGACGGTACTGTTTTTCGAAACAGAGCTGAGGAAAGTCCGCTCACTCATTCCCAAAAAACAAACCTGAGAAGGTTTCCTAAAGAGCAGAAACGATACCACTCAAAAATTACAATGACCTTAAGTGAGATTTTTTGAGAAAGGATGAAACGTGCTTTAGGTTAAAC
>JBDRLP010000023.1:0-23267 GCA_043812975.1 Candidatus Iainarchaeum sp.
AGTAGAAGATAGTATAGATGATGAAGAAGAAGCAAATGACGATGTAAGTTCCGCAGTAGACCAGACTGTTCCTTCTGCACAAGAGGGAATTGATCAGGGAAATGTTTCTTCAGATGCTATTACTGAGGAAGATGGAGCAATTCCTGAATGTAATGATTTGGGCACTGCTGCAAGAGCAACTGAAGCAGCAAACGGTTTCAAGTGGGGAACCTACGGTGAAATAATGGGTTCATATATCGGGCTTGGATTCATTGGAGGAGGAGTCACAGGAGGGATGTTTGGAGATGAAGCAGACAGGTGCGGTAAAAAAGTTAAACAAGAATTGCAGGACTGGATAATTAATTTAGCTCCGGGAGTTAGTTCACAGTTTAGCAGCATGGAAGAAAATAGTTTGCAAGACCTTATGGGTGAAGGAAACTTATTAGATAATTTTGGAAGTGCGTTTGCCTTAGGTTCTAATTCAGGAGATGCTTTGCCAATATATTCAGACATCAATGGATTGAAAGTTGACTGGAACACTGAAGATGCAAAATCAATAGGTCAGTTTGCTAAGCAGACAGTAGGAATAGTATTTGAAAACACAGGCCTTGAAGAAGAAGAAAAATATGTTTACTCAACAGTTAATTTCAGGGCAACAAAACACATTCATGATAATCCGACAAGGATTCCTAGTGGAATAGACTTCTTTGGACAATTTAATGTTCCGGATAGCTCGGTTCAACCGATTAACCAAAAATTCCATTTAAGATTCCAGACCGGGGAAGAACAAAGACAATTAATTAATACTGGATTCGGTGCAAAATCATGCGAGGTTGGAAACAAAATTGGTTACACAGGGCCTGAAATGAAACCGAGAATAAAACTTAACTGGGATTGGGCAGATTTCAGCGAATACATTTGTGATGAAGATAATCCTGATTATGTTTACTGTGACGCTGTTCAGTTTAACATGGAAGCAAACTACAAAATAAACGCAATAAGAGAATTCATTGAAGTAAACCACAATATATTGCCTTGCCCAACAAACCCTGCACAAGTAATATTGGATGAACTCTCCGAAGAATTATCAGACCTTGGTTTCTATGAAGCTCCTGCCCCAAGTCTTGAATGCTGGATGCCGAGAACAACAACCCTTATTGATGGAAGGCCTGCTTTGGATTACTATATTGAAGAGAATGTTTCACGAGTAAAATGGCTTCCTGAATACGGAATAAACAACAGACAGGATTTAATGGATTTGATAACTTTCAACACCTATTTGATACAGGACGGGTATAGTGAAGATATGTTAAGTGACTTTGAAAACTTTAATAATAATCAGGGATTTGTACAGACTCCGGAATTCTTTAACAGGTTAAGAATGGGAGATGAGAATAAAACTTATGGCCTGGACGAGTATTACAAACGTGGAAAAATAAACTTCTACAAGAGATATGATGAAAGCGCAGTAAAATTATCAGGCCCTGGAAAATACAGAGCACACATAAAAATAGAATTTGAGGATGGATGGGGTTTCTTTGATTCAGAAGACAATTTACTTGCTGACATAAAAATAGAATTAAGCCTTATTGATGAACCAAAGATTGATAATGCATTATACAGAATTCCATTTGACGGACTCGTAGGAACTGAAACAGGCGGGATTTATGACAGACAGGGTTACGGAACTGTATATGAAAATGAAGGAGAATTATTATACATTGATAATTCTGCAACCCCGACAATAAGTTATCCTGGAGAAGGAAGCAATTCTATTGCACAAGCAGATGTAAAAATTAGCAGAGATCTTTATTCTTTGAATGCTTCTCCAAGCACAAGAGGAATGATTCTTGAAATCAATAATCCGACAGGAACAAGAAAAAGCATTACTTTCCAGCCAGCAAATGCAACTCCAGTAATAATGGAAGTGGCTAAGAACAGCACAACCGATGAGCCTTTCAGTGCAGTCTATGAAATAATTGAAAACGATGTTCCTCTTAGCATCGGCACGAGTTCAACTTACTGGAACGGAGCAGGAAACTGTTATGATTTCACAGGAGAACCCGCAACTCAGAGTTTTTACGAACAACCCGATAGGATTGTTGTTGAGGAAGATGGTTTATTAGACTGGAAAGACAAGTATGCGGTTGACTGGCCTAATGCAAATAGTACAGGAAATACTTATCTGAGGACAATTTATTATTCTGACCCGCTTAGGGAAACAGTGCTTAGTTCGGTTAAGGGACCTGATGGATTAAAGTTTTATTCAGCAGACGAATCAGGAAGCAAGGTTCACTTAGACGGAGTTTCCTCAATGCCTTACAACAGCAATATTGGAGGTACTGCTGGCGCTATTAATTCAATTAAAGATGTGTTTGGATTAGTTGATGCAGGAATGATTTGTGTTACTAATAGCAGCAATTCCACAAAGTTCTGGTGGACTCCAAAAGTTATTTATGATTCACAAGGATCTCAAAGAAACATTTCAAATATGACAAATGATTTACAAGCAGGAAGTACTTGTATTGGCTAAATAAATGCATTTACTACAATTAAGCAATATTTATTAATAGCTAAAACTCTTAGTATTTGGGCTTTTTTTAATGACGTATGAAGATGATTACACCGAAGAACCGGAAGGTATTGACCAACGTGTTCTTATCGGAGTATCGGTTGTCGGAGTAATAATTATTATTATTGCTGCTTTTTTTCTTTTATCCCAAAATACTGGAAACTCAGAACTAACTGTAAAAATTGAGAATGCTGAATCTCAGGGCCTTTGGAAAGCACAGGTAAAAATTATTGGATTGGAAGAAACACTCAGTGTCACTACTGATAGATTTGGAAGAGCTACTTTTTTAGATATTCCTCAGGGGCAGGAAATCAAAATAGAGGCTTCTGGTTCGGGTTTTGAAAAAGCAGTGAAAAACATTACGCTTACTCAGGAAAATGAAACAATTACACTAAAACTTATTGCAAATCTTGATAATCAAGCGCACATAAAAACAATTACTTTTGTCGGACCAAGCGGAATAAGACTTGACGGCGAACTTATTACTGTTGATTTGAGTTGTTCAACAGGAATGCTTCTTGATGAACCAATACAATATGTGTCCACTGGATTTTTAGACGTAGAAGTCCCAAGCGGATGCGGTACTTTGCTTGCAAATGTAAGTGCAACAGGATATGAATCTGGAAATTATTCTTTGGATGAAACTCAAATAATAAGACTTCAGGAATTAATAACAGAAGAAGGAACAATTAAGGCCACGGTTGAAGATTCTAACGGAAGGTTTTTGGACAATATAGAAGTTTCAATTAGTGATTCTTATGGAGTCTCAACAGGTTTCAGAGAATTCACAAGTTTTGGAGAAGTAAAGTTTTCTTTAGAACCTGGTTCTTACAAGGCTTTTGCTTTTGATCCTGCTGCTAAGTATGCTGATGCCGAACAAATTTTTTCAATCAGCCCTAATAGCCAGACAAAAATTTCTTTGATTATGGATGAAATATCACTTGGAAGCATTAAGGCAAAAGCAGTTAGTAAAAGCAGTGGTGCTGAAATAATCAATGCTTTGATTACAATTGAGAATCCTTCCGGTGAAAAAATTTCTCAGGAATTCAAAGAAGAATTTGTTGAATTTCCAATAACTGAAAAAGGAACCTACACATTAGTTGCTACTGCTGAAGGATTTATTATAAGCGCAGAAATTGAAGTTAATTCTGATAATGCAAACGGAATTTATGAATTAGAGTTAGCTCCCTGCACTCCAAGTACTTGCGGTTTGTTAAAAATTATTGTTAAGGATGAAGATGATATTCCTGTTTCTAATGTAAGAGTTGGTTTGACTGACCCTGAAACAGGATTTTTCTTACAAGAATACGGATTGAAATACACCAACGGAGAGGGCATTGTCAATTTTACTGGTTTAGAATCCGGAACTTATGCAATTATAGCTCAAAAATATCCTGCAGAAGGAACCTCTGATTCTTTCAAAATGTCTCAGGACACTGATACTGAAATTGAAGTTGAATTGGTTATTGGAGAAGGAACAATTATTGTTGAAGCAGTTGACTCCCAAGGCAAAGCAATTCCATTCGGCTTTGCTGAATTTTTAGGAAGTGATGGCAAATCATTTGGACGGCTTCCTCTTGATTCTGAAGGAAAAGGAACACTGGTAACTAAAGCGGACAAAAAAGTATATGTGAGGGTTGAGTCTGAAGGTTATACAAATTATACTTCTAGATTATTCCAGGTTTATCCGAATGAAATTAATACTATTAATGCAAAAATGCAGAAGGAAATTCTTGGAGATTCTCCAAAAATAGAATTTGTCGGAATGTTCAATGAAACCAATTCACCGGTAAAGGGTTTGAGTGCAGGAAAAACTTTCAAAGCAAGGTTTAAGGTTAGTATTCCTACTGAATCAGATTATGAACAAGTAGGAGTTTTCTTAAGAGTTGGAGAAGAAAACCTGGTTGAAAAGGATGATATTTACATTGAAAAAATTAATGCTCCGACAACATCGGTTATGAAAGGCGCTACTTATACTCCGCCAACAGGGGAAGAAGAAGATGAAAGTAACTTAACTAATAATGAAGCTAAATGGGCTACTGCTGTTTGGGATGAAACAGTACAGGGAATTTATGATGTTGAAATGGAAATAGTTGTGAGAGATTCAACAACACCTGCAAAATATTTGCCGATTTTTTACAGAGTATATGCGATTAATGGAAATGGCGAAGTTTTAAGAGATCCTTTTGATTCTGAATTAGGAACCGGAGAAGAAACACCATTAAAACAGGCTCTTTATGCTGAGACTTATGAAAAAGGTTACAATGAAAATGCCATTGAAGAATGTTTTGAAGATTTTTGTTACAGTGAAAGAGTGCTTGATATACAAGAAGGGCTCTTTATACATTCTCCGTTCGATGTTCGTATTTTTGGAAATTACCAGCTTGATTTTTCAATAACAAATAATTCAAAAAGGATTCATGACAATGCAGAAATCAGAATAATGAATTCCTCAAACGGAGTCTTTCCGGAAGAAAACTTAAAGATCTTATCTTATAGCATTGTGAATTCTGATTCACAGGAGTTCTCATCAGGAAACGAAACATTTGAGTTACCTTCCTTTGCTTTAGGTGATTTCAGACAAAATAAAACAATCAATGCAAGGTTTGATTTAAGGCCTGAAGAATTAGGAAATACCGCTTTGCTTGTTCAGATTGTTTCAGATAACCAGTTAGTGTTTGAAAAGTTTATTTCTTTCAACAGTGTAAGCAGAGAAGACCTGAAGGTTACTGTGTTCCCTGAAGTTCTGCCTGCGTTTACTGAATTTGATTTGAATGTTAATGTAATGCTGATTGACAAAGATGATGATTTTGAAGCAGTTAATGATGCAATGGTCAGGGTTGAAAGAATAACTCCTGACCGAGAAGAAACCGTGTTTATCTCAAGCACTAACGGAGACGGACTTGCTTTAATCAGGATTCCTCCTTCTGATCCAAAAACAAGAGTAAAAATAAGAGTTGAGAAAGAAGGTTACGCCGCTAAAACAGTAAAGTTAAAAGTAAGCGATGAGATTTTAGAATTTGACCCTGAAAAACTTGATTCCACATTAGATCTCACAAATAATAATGATGAAAAATTATCTCTTAAAATCAAAAACCTGGTTCCGGTAACTTTGCATTTAACCAAGTCAAACTTCAGTATTAATTCATTAGGATTGTTAGATGAATTAAGGATGAATAATTTCCTTGCACAATATGTTGATAATTCTCAGTTGCCTTATCAGAAATCATCTGAAGTTAAATTATTGACAGCAATTAGTGAGGATGCAAGACTTCTTGATTCAGTTAAGGAACTTAAAGGAAGTGTATTCTTCGAGGTTTCTAATGCTGGTGAAACAATTTTCTGGCCAATGGAAGTCCCGATTAATATTACAATTAATCTTGCTGAACCTCCAAAGAACCCTGGGTGTATTGAAGTTTCTTTGAAAGAATGGAAAGCCGCAACTATTTCAGGAAAAGCACAAACTGAATTCCAAATAACAAATAATTGTCTGAACCAGAATAATGAGCCTCTTGACTTGAGAAATTTGCAGGCAAAAATTGACTGGAAAAGCAACAAGTTTGGTAATGTTGAATTAATTGTAACAGATCCTGAAACAGGACAGGAAGCACAGGCTGTTTTAATCGAGGAACTTTATTCAATTATGTTTGATTTGTTTCCCGGAGGAGCACAGTATAATGGTTTGCTTGTTTTCACTCCAAAAGGAGGAACCTCAGGAGAAAAAGCAAAGTTCAGTGTTATTATTGATGCTGGTCAGATAACAAATTCAGGAGAACAATTAGCTGGATCAAGCAATGATATTCAAGGCGAAATTGACATTATTGATTTAGCACAATGCATACAATATACTCCTGATGCAGAAGCAGGAGTAATTTTACAGCCAACTGAACAGGAAGGAACACTCGGAATTGATATTAGTAATTGCGGAAACGTTACTGCTGATTTCTGGCTTTGTAAAGAAGACACAGGATGTTCAGGCGGTGTTGAAGGGCAAATAATTGTACAGCCTGATAAGTTTACACTTAACTCCAGCAATTCTACAAAAACTGTTCTTATTGGAAGGCAACCAATTTCAGGAATGTACGGGATTGATGTTCAGGTCAGAACTCCGGGAAGCAATTATCATTCAGTTGGCTTGGTTGATGTTCTTGTAAAACCAAGACCAGAAGATGCTTTTGAATTATCCAAATATGAATTTGTTACAATTGGAATTGGTTCAAAGGATTCAGCAGAACTAACCAACAGATACTTATCAGAAACCGTTACTGTAGATGCAAGCATTTGTGACTGGGGTGATGCTGAGAGAGAAGAAGAGAAAAAAGATAGCTGGTTTGACTGGAAAAATGCCGGAATCGGAGCAGCCATCGGAGCACTTTCAGGCCTTAACAAAGCAAGGGATGCACAAAAAGCAGCAGCAAACAAGGAAGCTTTGCTTTCAAGTGATGCTTTAGATCAGGCTAAAGAAGAAACAAAAAATACACAAGCCACTGATGAAGTTACTAAAGGAGAGCATGAAGCACTTTGCAAGACATTGAAGACGAATGTCACTGCAGCTAACAGCGCTTCCAGTGCTTGTTCAGGAACTGTCGGAGCATCAGCTACATCTTCGGCTAAAACTAAGATTACCTCAGCAAAAACACAGTGTGAAACAATGAATAAAGATTTAGAAAATCTTGCTGCATCCGATGATAAAAGTGTGCTTAGCACAGCTGCAGGCACTAATGCAAATACTGGAGAAAATCTACTTGGAAATGTTTTAAGTAACTTTGATCTTACAAACAGCAAAGTATTGGAAACTCTAACCAAAAACACAACAGGAATGGCAACCGGACTTGAAGCAGCTGCTGCATCGTATGAAACAGCAGCAGCTCAGGCTGCGGCACAATGTTCAGCTACCCAACCTCAGGCATGTTCTTGTGCAAGTGCTATTCAAAATGCATTACCCCCAACAAATGCAAGTATTACTGATTTGAAAGCTTACAGTAAACAGGCACTTGCTGATTCAAAAGATGCACTTGAAACTGTAACTGATTCAGTTGGTAATGCAAAGGATTCTATTGGCGATTCATTTGACAAAATTGAACCACTTACTAAATCTTCTTCTGGCGCTGGAAAGTTTGCTAGTGTACTGGCAACAAATGCATTAACTGGATTCCTGCTTGGTGGTTTGACTGGAGGCCTGTTTGGTGAAGATAAAGAAGATGTTTGTTTACAAAGAAGAATAGCTGATTTGCCGGATTATGTGATTAATGTTCTGGATGACCTCAGAGGAATTGATTCAGAAACCCGTAAATTCGGATACCAATTAGACAAGAGTTCGGCACAGGTTATTGGTGAATATGATTTGCAAAAAGTAGGAATGGTTGTAACAAACCGCAATGAAGAAAACCCGAAGCCTGTGTTTGACACAGCAACATTCAATGCAACACAGCATTTACATGCTGATCCGACAGAAATCGAAAAAGGCACCAGTAACTTTGGACCATTTAATGTTCCGGACAGTGAAACTCAGCAGATAGCTCAGAAGATTCATATGAAATTCAAAACTCAGGAAGCAGTTGAAACTATTCCTGATTTATCATTCGATACACTTTCATGTGTTTCAGGAAGCAAGATTGGAAGAACCGGCACAGGAGCTTTACCAAAAGTTTCATTGAACTGGAGCTTTAGTTCAAACGGAATAACAAGAGATGCTTGTTTAGAAGAAAACCCTGATGCAATTTACTGCGATGCAACACAGTTCTCAATAATGTTAAGCAAAAGAATGCACAGCCTGAAAGAATTTTTTGACGCAAACCCAGCATTAGAATGTCCTCACAATCCTTACGCAGATACACTTGATAACATGTCGGAATTATTAGAAATTAGTTCTCAGGATTTTCTTCCGGAAGAATGCTATATTCCGACAACAGAAGGAATGCTTGAGGGAAGACCTGCAATAATGCAGTACCTTGATTCAATGGTTATTAACAGCACACAAGAAATAAAAAGTTCTGCTGAATTTGAAAAAACAATACATTTCAATGCATTGTTAATGAGGGATGCTTTTTCAGATGACTTCCAGAAAGACTTTGCAAAGCACTATTCTGATGAAAGATTCTTTGATACTCCTGACTGGTTCTATGGCCTTGCATTGGATTCTGATGGAGAAAGTTATGGTTTGGCAAAGTTATACGAAGAAGGCAGAATAAATTTCACAAACAGGTTCTTTGAATCAAACGCATTATCAAGCGCAGGTCTTTATGATATAATTTTAAGCATCAGGAGTGATAGTGATAGTTATAATTTCTTCAATTCTGATGGTTCTCCTAATGTCTGGATTGATGTTGAATTCCAGTTATTACAGGAACCTAATCCTAATTCAGCATTCTACTCAATGCCATTCGACGGACTTGTAGGATTGCAGGGAAATAGTTTCAGCAGAAATGGTTACGGAATCAGCTTTGACAATGAAACAACCGCAAACTTAATCACAATAAACAACGATCCTCAGCCTGCAAAAACTTACAGTGATGCAGGATCTAATCCTGTTGTGTTTGCTAGTTCCTCATTTGAAAACAGTTTCTATGCGTTGAATACTTCCGCATCAGAAAGAGGAAATTTATTACAATTAGAAAAAGTTTCAAGCACAGGAGCTTACTTAAAGTTCAGTCCTTCAAAAGCAACTCCGCTTTTGTTAAAAATTAGTGCAGATGAAGTAAGTGATGATGACTTATCAGCATTCTATTTAGTAACAGCAAGAGATGTTCCTATTGATACCGGAGCCACAATGACTTTCTGGGAAGGCGCAGGAGCTTGTTTGGATCCAAGCGGGGTTATTATTACAGAAACATTTGACCAGAAACCTGACAGAGCTGCTGCTAGTACTGATCCTGTTGTTAACTGGCAATCAGCTTATGCAGTTGATTTCGGAGAAGTGATTTACACAGGAGATGTTTATCTGAGAACAATTATTTACACTGACCCGTTAAGTATTTCAAGTATTAAAGCAGAACACCCTGCCAATAAAATGGACTTCTTAACTCCTGATGCAATAGGACAGGAAGTTCAACTTGGCGGTGTCGGAGGAATTCCATACAACAGTGTTTCAGGAGGAAGCACAGGAAACATTAACAGCGTGGAGGATGTGTTTGAATTAGTTGAGACAGAAATGGTTTGTGTAGTTGATTCAGGAAGAAAAGCAAACTTTTTCTGGAACCCGAAAGCAATTTATGAAATGACGGGTTCACAAAGAAATGTTTCAGAGTTTACAAATTCATTAACCGCAGGAGACACTTGCATAGGTTTTGGGGGGATCAAATGATTCCGCTTTTTATTTTTGAATTATTTGATGATGCAAACCTTGTAATAAAAATTTTTGTTTTAATGACTCTTGTTAGTTGGGTAAAAAATCACGTAGGCACTGGCCCCTTGTCATGGATCTTGGTAGGCGGAATGGGTTATTTTATTTTGTTTGATGGCTGGAAAATTTTCGGACCGATTTATATTCTGTATATGTTGTTAATGTTCGGAGTCAGTGGAATTCTTATTGACTTCTTCTTTGTTGGAGGCGGCTCAGGAGGCGGAGGGGAAAAAGGAATGGAAAGTCCAGTGAGTAGCGGAGTTGACATACAAAGAAGAATGGCTTCACAAGCAGCCAATAAAATGAGGAGGCCCGGAGGATGAATGAAAAAGTCCTACCGAGTACATCCCTAAGGGGTGAGGTGGACGCCGCCCAGAGGGCGTCCACAGCCGCAACTGTGGGGAGGATGAATGAAAAAGGCCACATAATTCTCCTAATTATAGGGGGTTTTTTGATTCTGGCAATTATCCCTATCTTGATAACCAGCTTTTTTTGGCCTGCCAAAATATTAATGCAGATAATAATGATTTTCGTGCTTTACACCACTGTAAGAGGTTTTTTGGGAACAGGAACGTTAACTTTGATTGTTTCGGCTGTTCTTATTTATTTCATGGTTTTTAAGTGGTTTGAGCTGTTTTTGGCTCTTTATATCTTGCAATTATTGCTTGGATTACAGTTCTTATCTGTTCTAATTTGGGGTATTGGAACCACAATGAGGAAAGGATAAGTAATTTATTAACATGAAAGCAATAATCTTACAAAGGTGCTATTATGATGATCATTTTGGACGGGTTGATGGACAATATATGGATAATTTTAACCCTGTTCTTGTTTGTCTGGATTTATGCCTGGGCTAAACAAAACCTGGGTTCAGCAAAGCTAGCCATACTTTTCTCATTAATAGTCGTGTATTTGACCTTCTATTCATACCCTGTTTTGGTATGGTTATTGGTTGTTTTTTTCTTAATGCAGACTCTTGGAAAAGATTTTTTGGCACAAGTAAATCCTTTCGGTGGAGACCAGTTAAGATGATTTGCGAACGAAGTGAACAAGTACTATCGAGTCTGACTGCAAGTCAGACGAAGATAGTACACCTCGTTAACGGAGGTGTCCGTTAGTGGATACGTTTAATTTTCTTGTTTCAATTTTGATAATGATGATTGCAATTCAGTTACAGGAAACTTGGATTGTGTTAGCTGTTTTAATCATCAGCATTTTAACCTCAAAAGATATCTCAACAATAATTGCTTTTATTATTGCAACGATAGTTCTTTACATTGTTGTCGGCATGGGAGATGTTGAATCATTGTGGCCTGTTGCTATTTTTGGTTTGATAATTGTCGCAATTATTCTTGGTTCAAAACCACAGGAACAAGCTGCAGACCCTTACGGAGGAGGCGCTGATATGTTTGGCGGAATGGGCGGCGGTTACTAAATGGCAAAACTTTTAATGAACCTTCCATTAATGATTATTCTTTTAGTTCTTTTTTTTATAGTACTTGGAACAAACGTAATCTGGGCAGCACTGCCTTTAGGGATTCTTGTTCTGGCTGAAGTTTTTGGAATTATTTCCGGTTTGTTCAAAACAGAACTTATTGAAATGGAAAAGGCAGAACCAAAACCTCCCGAGGGGCTAAAATTTGTTGAGGAAGGTCTCTCAAGAACAGGAAAGGCACTTGGTAAAGGTGAAAAAGCAAGAATTCAGGGAAAAAAAATTAAAGATGACAGGGAAGCATTTGGCATTATGGGTGAAGCCGCAGATGGTTTCTTTGACGGGCTTGGAAAACTTTTCAAGAAATAGTTTTACTTCTCAAGTTTAAGAAGAGTTTTTTTATTGGTTTCAAGTATTTTTTTCAGGAGTTCCTGAAGTGCTTTGGTGTTAGCTTTTGTTTCACGAATTTCTTTTTCAAGAGAAGACATTCTTGTATCAAGAGAATCAATTTTTGCAATTGTTTCAGGAGATAAACTTGGAGTTGAATCGATTTTTTTGTGTAAATCGATAACATTTTTTTCAACATCTTCCATTTTTTCTTTGTGTTCATCAAGAAGCTGGTGAGTTGTCGTGTGCTGTGCAGCCTGTTCCTGAGAAACCGCTTCAATTTCTTTTTTGACATTTAAAGGAGGAGCTTCTGCTTCCTCTTCATCAGAAACATCATAATCACCTTGTTCTTCTTTTTCAGTTTCAGATTCATTTTCGTATCCGGATTCTTTTGATTTTTTCAATTTTTCAAAAGCTTCTTTAGGATCAACAGGGGCTTCTGGAGAAATTCCTTGATTAGGCTCGGGAGGAGCTTCCGGAGAAATTCCTTTGGCTTCATTAATAACTTTGTCAATTTCCCCTTCATCAAGATTTATTCCCTGAAGGGTTACTCTGATTGTATCATCATCAACGCCGGAAGACAGCATTCTTTTTACCGTATTCATTACAACTTCATTTGAAACCATTTAAATCAACATAAACTAACACAAAACACTAATTTTAATGTTTTCTTTGTTTTTGGCCTGTATATTGTTAAGCAAATTTATATATATTATTTTAGTTTAATAGATGTTAATGCAATTATTCAAAATAGCTAACGGACCATGGGAAAAGCTCTTTTCTGGTAATTTTCAGGAACATGAGGTTGAACTATACTCTAACCCTGAAAAGATACTATTAGTCATAGTTTTTGAGAAAAAGCTTGATAGGGTTGAAGGAGCTATAATTGAGCTTTACAAGGTTTTCAGTGCAGAAGGGGACGTTGAGTCTTTTGTTGAAACACTTCCAAGGGATGTCTTGATTCTTACAAAACACGATGAAAAAAGCACCCTCAAATTCCTGTTACTGGGAAGCAAGCCTACTTATGCAATGTGGAATGAAAAAGAATTTGTAAAGGAAGTAGACTTATTGGTTAAAAAATTAAGCACCTCAGCCGCTATGATTAAGGATGTTTCAAAAGCATACGAATTAACTCTGAAAGAAATTGCAGAATCAACCAAAGAAATCCAAACTGCATTTTTTACACAACCAATGCTCGTACCTTTAATGGCTACTTCAAACCATTCAATGATAAGAGAATCTGTTGATGAAATGAAAGCAATAACCAAAGGAGACATTACACTTGGATTAACCAGAGACAGAAAAAAAGTTATTGAACCCATTGCTCTTTTCACTAAAACAATTATAAGTGAAGGTGAACCAAAAGATCGGGGAAGAGTTTTACAGGTTTTAGCTGAAAGCGCTATGCTTTCAAAAATACCAGTAGTGATATTTGATTATGATAAAAGATTTTCTGGTTTGGGGGAAACAAGCAAAGACGAAGCTGAACTGAAAAAATACGAAGTTGAAATTGATCCGCTTGGTTTTCCTGTAAAAAATTACACTCCAGGAGATAGCGTGAAGGTTAATCTGAATATAATAAGTCCACGGACAATTGCAGAACTTTTCGGCATTGGTTACAAAGATTTTCCAAGATTATTAACCCGTTTTTTGGCAGAAAACACTGTTACAAGTATTGATGACATGGTTGAAAAAATCTCAAAACTGCCTCAGTCAGAGGAATTCAGCGAATTTGAAATTTACAAGACTGCAAGAGTGATAAAACTTATAGGTACAAGATATCCGAACTTATTCGGGGATAATAGTGAAACTAAAGATATGATAAAAACATCAACCTCAAATATTGCAAGAGCTTCAATAATTGATATTTCTTCAGCGGATAAAAGAAGCTCCACAATGCTTATCCATTCAGTAGTAAAAGAAATCAGCATGAGTAAACAAAAAGCTGATTCCAACTTTGTTTCAATAATTATTCCGGAAGGAGAAATCATTCAGGCCAAAGAAAATCAAAATGTTATTTCAGGTGAAATTTATTCATTGCTAAATGAACTGGCTGTTTCAGGAGGAATGGTTACAATCGCAGCAGCAAAACCAATAGATATTGATTCAGCAACAAAACAGGATGCTAATGTAAAAATCAATATTGTAAGCGGAAATGATGTTGGCGTGCAAATGAAAAACAGGAAAGCCTACAGGGTTCTTGTGAGACCGCCATTAAGCAGACAGGCAAAAGATTAGCAACATTAAAGAACTTATTTTTTCTTCTTTGCTTTAGAAGCAACTTTTTTGCCCTGCATTAATTCTTTTACATCTTTAATGGAAACAAATTCAAGAGGATTAATAGTATCTATAACGTATTTGATTTCTGCTACATCCTCGGCTTTTGCATAATTTTCTTTTATGTTCTCAATCTCAGAATCAAGTCTTGCAATTGCTTCTGCCTTCTCATTAAGCTTCCTGTTTATTTCAGCAAGCTCAGGTTCTATTCCTGAAAGATCCGCTGAATCAGAACCGCGAGTTCCTTGTAAAGTTTTTATTTTTTTGTTTAAAACAAGCAGGTTTCTTCCTAAGATTTTTTCATTCCTCACAAGATATTTGATTTTTTGAGAAATAACAAGAATACTGCTGTTCAGTGCTCTAATGTCTGAATTAATTCTTGAGAAAATGTTCTGGGCTTTTCCTGAAACCCTTTTTTCTTGATTATCATCGTCTCCTTCGCTTTTGGAGTGTCTCTGGTGTGGTGGCAAAGTAAAACCTTCAATATAAAATCCTTTATTATAACAATAATATCTATGGCATATAATAAAGTTACTGGATTGCTATTAGAAGCCGATTATAAAGTAGATGAGAACGGAAATTCAGTAATTCAGGTTTTTGTCAGCACGGATAAAGAAATAAAAAAATTTGAAGATTCTGATTTTAAACCCTATTTTTATGTTATAACAAAAGACCCTGAAAAAACTGCAAAGGCTATTGAGGCTGCTGATTTTGGAGAAGGAATAAAAGTACTAAAAATAGAAAAAGTTGAAAAGGAAAATGCGAAAAATGTTCTCAGAATTTATTTCAAAAATCCTCAGGAACTGGTAAAAGCAAGAGACACTATTGAGGAAATTGAAGGGGTTATTGAAAAACGGGAATTTGATATTCCGTTTGCAAAAAGATATTTAATTGATAAAAAATTAAAGCCAATGACTGGTGTTGAGGTTGAGGAAGAAAACAATGAAATAAGAAAAATTGTTTCAAAAGAAATTAAACATGATTTAAGGATAGTTGCTATTGACCTTGAAACTTATTCTCCGGGAAGATTTTCAGATCCGGAAAAAGACCCGATTTTAATGGCGGTCCTTTCAACAAAAAAAGAATCAATAGTTTACACTTACAAAAAAACCACTGCAAAAAATACTGTTATTCTGAAGAATGAAAAAGAATTAGTGAAAAAAATAATTGATGACTTAAACAAAATGCAGCCGGATATTCTGGTTACTTATAATGGTGATTCTTTTGACATGCCTTACATAAAAACAAGATGTGAAAAACTTAAACTCGAATGTAAAATTGGTCATGGCGGAATCAAAATTATGAGAAAAGGAATGTATAATGCTACAAGTTTGAAAGGAACTCAGCATTTAGATGCATTTCAATTGGTAAAGTTTATGGCTAGGATTGGTGCAATTAGTCTTTTGAAATTTGATTTGGAAAATGTTTCGGAAAAGCTGTTTGGAAAACCAAAAGAAAAAGTTAAAGCAGAGGAAATAAACGAGCTCTGGGATAAAGGAACAATAGACAGAGTTGTTGAATATAATCGCGAGGACGGAGCAATAACTGTTAAACTTGCTGAAGAATTTTTACCTTTGCAATTGCAGTTAACCTCTATGCTGAGAGAATCATTACATGATACTTCCAGAGCTTCGTCAAGCCAGATGGTTGAACAATTATTAATTGTAAACAGTTTTGAAAAAAATGCCTTAATCCCAAACAAGCCAAGGGAAAGCGAAGTTAATCAAAGAAATTTGCAGACTTATCAAGGGGGTTTTGTGAAAGAGCCTTTGCCGGGGTTGCATGAGAATATTGCTGTATTGGATTTTAGGTCTCTGCATCCGACAATAATGATTTCACATAACATTTCTCTTGAAACTTTAAAGTGCAAACATGATTCCTGCAAAAAAGGAAATAATCTTTCCCCGGACAAAGACTGGTTTTGTGAAAAACAAAAAGGTTTTCTTTCAGGAATTCTGGAAGAAATTCTGAATAACAGAATTAAGATTAAGGGGGAAATGAAAAAACTTTCAAAAGATTCCCATGAATACAAAACACTTAATGCAAGACAACATGCGCTTAAGATTCTTCTGAATTCGCACTATGGTTATTTAGGTTATCCAAGAGCAAGATGGTACTCAAGAGAAAGTGCAAGGGCAGTAACAGCATGGAGCAGGCATTATATTCAGAATACGATGGAGCGGGCTAATGAACAGGGGTTTAAGACTTTATATGGAGATACAGATTCTTTATTTATTCTTGTTCCTGAAGGAAAAGGAAAAAAGGAAGTTGTTGAATTTGTTGATGGCATTAATTCTGAACTTCCGGGTGCAATGGAATTAGAGTTTGAGGGAATGTTTAAACGCGGACTCTTTGTAACAAAAAAAGAGGGCGGGGCGGCAAAGAAAAAGTATGCTTTGGTTGATTTTGAAGGTAATTTGAAAATAGTTGGTTTTGAGTATGTGCGGCGGGATTGGTCAAATATTGCAAAGGAAACCCAAAAAGGAGTTATTGAAGCTGTGCTGAAAGAAGGGAATCCTGAAAAGGCAATTTCTCTGGTGAGAAAAGTCATTAGTGATTTGAAAGCAGGAAAGGTTCCGAAAAAAGAACTTGTTATAATGACACAACTCAAAAGAAAAATTGAAAAGTATAATGCTATTGGTCCGCATGTTGCCGCGGCAAAAAAAGCAATCGTACGCGGAAAAGAAATTGATATTGGATCTGTTTTAGGATTTGTAATTACTAAAGGAGTTGGGAAAAAGATTTCTGATAATGCTGAACTAGAAGAATATGTTGAGGAAGGGAATTATGATTCAGATTATTACATAAAACATCAGGTCATTCCTGCAGTAATCAAAATAATGCGGGAATTAGGGTATGAAGAAGAAGATTTGATTCAGGGCGGAAAGCAGAGTTCGCTTTCTGCTTTCACGTAAACTTTAAAACTGGTTTCAGAGAAGATTTGTTTATGGAAAAGGAAGAATTAGATGCTTACAAGAAAGCCGGAGAAATAGTAAAAGAAGCTCAGGAACTTTCAAAGAAAAAGCTTAAAGTTGGCACTAATCTTTTTGAGTTTGCTGAGGAAATTGAAAAAGCAATAAAGAAAAAAGGCGGTTTTCCTGCATTTCCAATAAACTTATCTGTAAACAATGTAGCTGCTCATTATACTCCTGGTTTTGAATCAGAGGATATTCTGGAAGAGGATGCAATTATCAAAATTGATATTGGAGTTCATGTTGATGGTTTTATTTGCGATACTGCTGAAACAATTGATTTTTCAGGAAAACAAACTGAAATGGTTAATGCAGCAAAAGAAGCTTTGGAAGCTGCGGTAAAACTTGTGAAAGAAAAAACTGAATTAGGAACAATTGGAGAAAAAATTCAAAAAACAATTAAAGGAAAAGGCTTCAACCCGATTCAGAACCTTTCAGGTCACGGGGTTCAGCAGTATGATGCACATACTTATCCTACAATTCCTAACATAGCTAATAATGACGCAAAAGTTCTTGAGGATGAAATGGCTATTGCTATTGAACCTTTTGCAACGAATGGACAAGGATTTGTTAGAGAAGGAAGTCAGGCAGAAATTTTTCAAATGGAAGAGAAGAAACCTTTGAGGGGAAGAGAAGCAAGAAAAATAATTGATTTTATTGAAGAAGAATATTCTACTTTGCCATTCGCAGAAAGATGGATTCAAAGGGATTTGGAAATGAGTGAATTTTCCAGAAAAATAGGGTTACGTGAACTAATGCAGAAAAAGTGCATTGGTGCTTTTCCTTTGCTAAAAGAAGACGAAGGAAAAATAGTCACTCAAGCAGAAACAACATTGCTTTTGAACGAAGGAAAAGTAATCCGCCTGTATTAATTGCAATTCAGTAATCCTTTTTAATTTAGATTTTCTTTCTTTTTCGCCAAGGTTTTTCTTTCTTTTTTAAAAGAAAGAAAAAGATTGTGCTCCTATGGGGTAATGGATAGCCTTCAAGCTTGCGGAGCTTGAGACCCGAGTTCGATTCTCGGTAGGAGCGAATAATTACCTTTTCAGTCCTACTGAGCTCAAGCGAAGTGGACGCGTACCCCACAGTCGCAACTGTGGCTCGGGTTCAATTCTCGGCAGGAGCGAATCTTTTTTTAAACTACAACAAAATCAGTGTTATTAAATAGTTTTAGATTATAATTTAAATATGCCAATGATAAGAAAAAACGGCAGAACAAGACAAAAGCCTTCTGGAAGAAATAAACCAAAAACCATACTCCAACAAAAAACACCTGCTTCTGGACTTACTAAACAGCCAAAAACAAGACGAACTAAATCCATTGTATCCGGAACAGGTAGAAGAAAAACTGAAAGAAGGATTTCCTTAAGACTAGATAAAAAAGAGCGAAGGCACAGAATCCGCCTTAAAAGAAAGGAAAAACAAAAATTGAAACAATATCAAGTTAATCGCCTTAGACTCGGAAAACTAGTAGCTGTTTGTGCAAATTGTGGCGCATCAAAATATAGAGGTTCTTTTTACGATACAGGAGTAACTCCAAAAGAATGGGGAAAAATTTCAACAAGTATTAAGAATCATAAAGGAAAACCAAATTTAAGCCACGGAATTTGTGGCACTTGTGTTAGAATTCTTTATCCTGATATTGCAGAAAAATGGGAAAGTGGAGGCAACTAAATGGTATTCGGACTTGGAGTAGGGAAAATTGATTTGAAATTAGAGAAAACTGTTTTTAATCCCGGGGAAACTATTCAGGGAGAAGTAAAACTGAAAGTGAATAAACAAATTAAAGCTAAAGGAGTTAAGGTTGTTCTGAATGCAACGAGACAAACTTCCAGTTATTCAAACGGAAGAAGAACAAGCAACACTCAAACACTTTATAATTTTGAACAGGAAATGGATGTGGAAAGAGATTATAATCCAAGTGAAGGAGAAAAAATTTACAAGTTTCAATTGCAGGTTCCTACAGGGATTGGAAAAAAACCTGAGATAGGCAATGAGGCACTTGGTCAAATAGTTAATGTTGCAAGTATGCTTTCTGGTAGTTCAAGTCAGATTAAATGGGTATTAACAGCAAAACTTGATATTCCAATGGGTTTTGATGTTGCAAAAACAGTTCAGATAAGTGTTTCTGAAAATAAGTAAAGATATTAGAAAAATTAGATGTGGAAGCCAAAGCAGGTAACACTAATATACTTCACGGAAAATACTATCAACATGATTTCCGAATTCCAAAAAGCCAAGTAAAGGCATTTAAAGATGTTCTAACTGAAAATTACTTACCTAAACGCAAAGACAGATTAGAAACAATACATTCTCTTGCGGGAGTCCGATAGCGGCAATTCGGACGGGTTTAGGAAGCTTATAAGTCAATATGATTTTCTGCTTGAAACACCCGTTGGCTTAGCGCCTTCGCAGGTTCGAGTCCTGCCTCCCGCATTATTCTACTTTAAACCTATAACAATAAATAGTTATTAAATCAAATTCATTTATGGTTAAAGAAAACATTATTGTTGAGCTTATTCCGTGGATGCATTATTTTCCGACACTGGCTCATGAAGATGTAGTTAAACATGTTAAGAGATTACCAAAAAACTCTACTATCGCAATTGAATTACCCCAGGCTCATGCTGAACTTGTAAACTTAGCTATAAGTTCTTTTAGAGGAGAAAAAAGGGGGCTTGACAGGCTTAGTGTTGGTTTAGACGAATTAAGAAAAGTATTGCCTGATGACTTTTGGGCGGTAATGGAAGTTTTAACACAATGCAAAAAAAGGAATATTAAAGTAATTCCTATTGAGTCAAAAGCCTTATTTGACAAAGTTCATTCAATTGACATTGAAAGACCAAGAAATCATCCTGAACTTAAAGCAACGATAGATGTTGACGTTAAAAGAGAAAAATTTTTCGTTAATGAGATTATAAAACTATTAAATAGTTCTAGGAAAAGTGGAGTAGTCCACACTCGATTATATGTTTTAAGCGGTGCTGCTCATTGTTCACCGATGAGAAGAATGCTACTCGAGAGAGGCTACAATGCAGAATTAAATACTTCTATATTTACTAAACAGAGCCAAATAGAAAGAGGAATTAGGACTGATAACTTAATTAGGCAAGCTTGTGATACCGGAGAATATAGAGGAGACTTAATTGATTTGGTACATAGATTATTAACTGATATTCGGAAAGATAATGAGGCCAAAAAAGATATTTTAGTTAAGGAAATAGAATCAGCATTGTTTCCTAAAAGTAAACATAAAAGAAGAATTGTGATAAGGAAAAGTACTAATAGAAAATCACTTGCGAGAAAAACTCGAAAAATAAAATCCGCTCAACCTAGGCGAAGATAATTATCTAGGCAAATAACCCTTTGCATGTTTTACAACTATTTCGGAGTCAAGCCAGATTTTGTAACCAAGTTCTTTTGCGCGCTCGCTGAAAACCTGATCCTCAGTTACTAAAGAACCATCATCCAATGGACGCAAATCAAATGCTCTTGGTTTGAATTTTTCGAAAAGTTTTCTTGCTATAACTGATTTGAAAGCACAAAAACCAAAACCAATTGCGTCAACTTCAATTAATCCGTTTAATTCTGATTCTTCCAGCCACTTATATCTTTCACCATCAGCATGATAAGCAACTGGTCTAATACCATCATCAAGCGGGTTAAAATAAACTCCTGAAACAAAATCTTTTCCTGAATCTAAGTGAGAAATTAATTGCTGAATCTGTTTGAAGTTGAAAACAATATCATTATCAATCCAGAGAAAATAATCAAACAAAAAACCAGGGTTTGTTTCTTCAAACTTGAAAGTTCTTCTCACTAATTCGTTTCTGTTTTCAAAAATCATCGGAGAAGCAACAGTAAAAACCGCAGTATTATAGGCCATCATTAGTTGTCCTATTGTCTGGGTAAAAGACTTAAAGAAGCTGAAATCCACAAATTTACCGCTTGGAATGCATATGCAAATGTTTTTTTTGTCTGCCATGAAGGATTAAATATAGGGAAAGCCTTTTTAGTATTGATTTTTGATGCTTGTAAGGCTTGGATTGGATGATTTAAAAGTTGTTCTGAGAGATTCCGGAGAACTGCTAAAATGGAGTTCAATTCTCTACATACTGCCAATACTGGCAGGAATCTGGTTCAGAGAAAACCCTGATTTTATTATTATTTATGGTTTAACCGGATTATTCAGTTTCTTTTTGGGAATGGCTTTGAAAAAGCTTTTCAGGACAGATCAGGACACTGACTTAAAACACGCTTTTATGATTGTTGGGTTAGTGTGGATTGTTTTTACCGTGATTTCAGCAGTACCGTTTTCCCTTATAATGGGAATGCAGTTTTTGGATTCTTTTTTTGAAGCAATGAGTGCAATAACCACAACCGGATTAAGCATGATGGTAACCATTATTGATTCCGCGCCTAAAAGTCTTATTTTATGGCGATCATTACTTTCATGGATTGGCGGTGTTGGAATTGTTGTATTAAGTTTGATGGGTATTTTTACAACTTACACTAAATCAGCAAAACTCATGGTTGCTGAAGGCCGAGAAGAACTAATACGACCAAACCTGAAAAATACTGCAAAAGAAATCTGGATTGTTTATGTGTTCCTCACAATACTTAGTCTGGGATTATTGTTTTTTGTGGGAATGGATTTTTTCTCAGCAGTAAACTATTCAATGTCGGCAATTTCCACAACAGGAATGGATATAACATCAACCGGATTAGTCGGAATTGATAACCCCTTAATAAGTTTAAGTTTAGTCCTGATAATGCTTGTAGGAGCTACTTCGTTTTCAGCACACTATTTGTTTATCAGAAAAAAAGAATTCGGGGCTTATTTCAAAGATAATGAATTTAAAATTATGATTTCTATCCTGATTATTTCGGTGATAGTGATTCTTCCAAAAATGATGATCTTTTACCCTGATACAATAACCGCTGTTGAAACTGCACTTTTCCATAATTCTTCAGCATTAACCTGCGGCGGATTTTTTAATGTTCCTTTAGGAGATATTGCAAAATGGGATGATTTTATATTAGTGGTTTTAATGGGTTTAATGGTTATTGGGGGAAGTTCTGGTTCAACTGCCGGAGGAATAAAAATATCAAGAATAATTATTTTTGCAAAATCAATCTACTGGAGAATAAAGGAACTTATTCTTCCGAAAGATTCTTACTTCCAAAAAAAGTTTGAAGGAAAACCAATTGAAAACCGATTAATCAGAGAAGTTAATCAGTTCATACTTCTTTACCTGCTTATTATCTTTGTTGGCGTATTCGTATTAACAATGCAGGGAACCGGGTTTACTGACGCATTATTCGTAGTTATTTCAGCACAGGGAAATGTGGGCCTTGATGTAGGTGTTGTAAATACTTTGCTTCCGCTTGCATCAAAAATAATGCTTATCCTCAGCATGTGGATTGGAAGGCTTGAAATAATACCGCTACTTTCAGCAATAGGGTTTGCCCTGAGTTTTAGGAAAAGTTAAAAAGGAGTAGAAACTTTCATTATTAGGTGATTTTTAAGTGTACATAATAATTGTCGGAGGAGGAGATTTAGGGTTTTATCTTGCCCAGATTCTTTTGGACGAAGAACACGATGTTGTAATTATTGATAAAGATGAAAAGAGATGTGAGAAAATCTCAAGCGAACTTGATCTTGTAGTTCAGAAAGGAGATGCTACTGAAACCAAAACACTGGAAAAAGCAGGTATAAAGGAAGCCGATGCACTTGTTGCTTTAACAGGCCAGGATGAAACCAACATGGTTATTTCGCTTCTTGCAAAAGAACTTGGAGCTAAAAACGTTGCAACAAGAATTGGTAAAATAGATTATGACGAAATGGTGCTGAAAAAACTCGGAATCGATATTGTTATTCACCCGGAAGCAGCTGCTGCGGGTTATATTTCAGAATTAATTACAAAACCAGAAGTACTTGATTTAGCTTTTATTTCAAGAGGGCAGGCTGAAATAATGGAACTTGAAATAACTGAAAAATCAAAAATTGTCGGTAAAAAAATAAGTGAAATAGAACACCCAAGCGGTTCTGCAATAGTTGCTCTTTATGAAAATGACAACCTGATTATTCCTGATAAAGATACAGAAATTAATGTTGGTTCAAAAATACTTATTCTCGCAAAAAGAGAAGTTGCTGAAAAAGTCAGAAAACTTATAATCTGATTATTGTTTTTCTTCTTCTGGCAAAGGAGTTCTTCTTTTAGTGGAATCCTTTCCAAAACCTAAAGAATGCATAAAACTTGCAATAACAGACTTCGGACCACGAACTCTAGGTTCTTGATGATA
>JBDRLP010000024.1:0-14445 GCA_043812975.1 Candidatus Iainarchaeum sp.
GATTTGTAAGGCATATCAGCAATAACCATTGCTTTTGGTCTGGCTCTGCAAACAGCTTTTGTATGCAAAAGCATTTCTTCCATTCCAATTTGTTTTGTGCTTTTCAAACCATGAACAACATTAGCAGCTGAATCTCCAATAAGTATTAAATCTACTCCTGCTTTATCAGCTATTGAAGCAGAAGGAAAATCATATGCTGTTAACATTACAATTTTTTTCAAAATAATTACCTTAAATTTTTAATGTTATAAAAAAGCATTACGAACTAATAATTAAATAGTGTTTGTGATTTGTTTGTATAAGTGGTTTTATGGAAGAAACTGAATTTATCTGGATGAACGGGAAAATGGTTCCATGGAAGGACGCTAAAATTCATTTTCTTACTCATGCTTTGCATTATGGAAGTGCTGTTTTTGAGGGAATTCGGTGTTATAAAACAGATAAAGGTCCTGCTGTATTTCGATTGAAGGATCATTTGGAAAGGCTTTTTTATTCAGCAGATGTTTTTGGAATGAAAATTCCTTACTCTCAAGAAGAATTGTACAAAGCAACAATTGAAGTTGTCGCAAAAAATAATTTAGAAGAATGTTATATTCGACCACTTGCGTATTATGGTTATGGACAAATGGGTTTGAACCCAAAAGGAGCTAAGGTTGATGTGGGAATTGCTGCATGGCCATGGGGGTCTTATTTGGGTGATGAAGGATTAAAGAACGGAATCAGAATGAATATTAGCAAATGGATTAGACCTCCAACAAACATGATGCCCACTAACGCAAAAATTTCCGGGAATTATGTGAATAGTATTGTTGCAAAGGTTGATTCTGTAAATTCAGGTTTTGAGGAAGCGATTTTGCTGGATCTAAAAGGAAATGTTGCTGAATGCACTGGAGAGAATCTTTTTATTGTAAAAAATAACGAACTTATTGTTCCTCCTACTGAGAACACTTTGAAGGGAATTACTCGGGATAGTATGATGGAAATTGCAAAAGATTTTGGGATTACTGTAAAGGAAGAATTTTTCAATCAAGAACAATTACTTAGTGCTGAAGAAGCTTTCCTCACTGGAACTGCTGCCGAGGTTACCCCTATAAGGGAAATAAATAACCAGAAAATAGGAGAAGGCAAACTAGGACCGGTTACAAAAAAGATTCAGGAAAAATATTATGAAGTAATCCACGGAAAAGATTCAAAATATGAAAAGTGGCTGGATTTTGTGAAATAGGTGAGAAACATTTCTGATTACGAAAAACTTTTTGAATTAATGCACCAGAGGCAAAGCATCCGCAAATTCCAGAAAAAAGAAATTCCAAAAAAGATTATTGAAAAAATTGTTTCTGCAGGAACAACCGCACCTTCTTCTTTTAATTCTCAACCCTGGAAATTTTATGTTATTCAAAATGCGGAAAAGAAAAACCAAATCCGGGAACTTTATGAAATGGTTCGTAAAAAGAAAGGTTGGTACAAACAGGATGTTTCTTTTATTGAAAATGCAACTCCAATAATTGTTACTTGTGAAGATGATGCACATGGAAAAATTATTAGTTGTGGAATGGCAATCCAGAATATGTTTTTAGCTGCTGAATCATTAGGTTTAGGTTCTTTACCTGCAGGTACCTTAGTAACAGATGAAGAAACTGTTTCCCAAGTAAAAAAAATATGCGAAATTTCTAAAGAAGAAAAAATTATTTTAGGAACTTTTTTTGGTTATAAGGATGAAACCCCTGAGCGCAAGGAAAGGAAGGATTTGAATTCAATTTTGGAGTTCAAATAAAAGCTTAAATAATTCAAAGTACTATTTTTGTAGATGCCAAAACTATTTGAAGGTGCAAAAAAGAACTGGAAATTTGTTCTATCCTTTCTAGTTATTTCTCTGGTTTTTTGGTTGATTCAGTATGCTTTCCAAGTGTACGTTCTTGGGATTACTGATGATGGTCAGGCTTTGGTTAGGGCTTCTGCATTTTCAGGAGCGACATTCATAACTCTTTCTTTGCTTTCAAGTATAATTTTTAAATTTAAACCAACTTTGGCAAAATACTGGACAGTGCGAAGATTGCTTGGAGTAATGGGTTGGTTGTTTATTGCATTGCATTTCAATTTTGTAATAGATTTTTATTACATGGGAAATCCTGCAGGATTATTTTTTGATTTAAATCCTTTTGCAAATCTAATTATTTTTGGTTTATTCGGATATTTTATTCTTTTACTATTGACTTTAACCTCAACTGACTGGGCTGTTGGAAAATTAGGGGCAAAGTGGAAACCCTTGCACAGATTGGTTTATTTTTCTTATTGGGCTATAGTTACCCACTTCATGCTGATCAATCCGCTTGCATTGATGAACCTTGCGGGATACTTACTATTGCTCCTCACAGGCCTGACTTTACTGGGCGAACTCTATTGGTTCATTAAAATAGCTGGGCAAAAAAACTTCAAAACCAAGGCAACAATCGTGGCAATTATTTTGTTTTTACTTTACCTGATTAGTATTTATTTTGGATATCTGGTAAATTGATAATTGACAAAAAATCGATAGATATTTAAATTTCTTCAGCCTATATTATTTCATGAATTCAAGCAATATAAGTAAAGTGGCATTAATTCTGTTACTGGTACTTGTATTGCTAGCTTAAACACCCTGAAAAATTTTTTCGACTTCTGGGGTGTGATATCAAAAAAGATCAGAATTCGTTAGAAAAAAGGTTTTAAAAATGACAAGAACAATCAAGATTTTCGACACAACCCTTAGAGACGGGGAACAAAGCCCAGGCGCTACCTTAAATCATAATGAAAAAATTCTGATAGCTAAACAGCTTGAAAGGCTTAATGTGGATATTGTAGAAGCTGGTTTTCCAATTGCTTCAGAGGATGATTTTAAGGCAGTTAATGAGATTGCACAGGAAATTTCAAAACCAATAGTGTGCGGATTAGCAAGATGTAAAAAAGAAGATATTGATGCTGTTGCAAAGGCGATTGAGCCTGCAAAAAAATCCAGGATTCATGTATTCTTAGCAACTTCCCCAATTCACATGAAATACAAATTGAAAATGGAACCTTCACAAGTAATTAAGGAAGCTGAAAAATGGGTTAAGTATGCTAAAGAATTCACAGAAGATATTGAGTTTTCTCCGGAAGATGCAGGGAGATCAGAACCAGAATTTTTGTATCAAGTTCTTGAAAAAGCAATTGATGCTGGTGCAACAACACTGAACATTCCTGATACTGTTGGTTATACTCAGCCACAGGAATATGGTGCAATGATTAAGGGAATAATTGAAAATGTCCCTAATTATTCTGATTCAATAACTATCAGTGCACACTGCCATGATGATTTGGGATTAAGTGTTGCAAATTCCCTTTCCGGAATAATGAACGGCGTTACACAAGTTGAAGGAACCATCAATGGAATTGGTGAAAGAGCAGGAAACACTTCTCTTGAAGAACTAATCATGAACCTTCATGCGCGAGAAGAAGTTTTTGATGCAACAACTAATATTAATCTGAAAGAAATTTACAATACAAGCCAGATGGTTTCAAGTTTCACATCATTGCTTGTGCAATCGAATAAAGCGATTGTTGGAAAAAATGCTTTTGCACATGAAGCAGGAATTCACCAGCATGGTGTTCTTGCAAATAGAGAAGTTTATGAAATAATGAATCCAGAAACAATTGGTAAAGAAACCGAGTTGGTTATCGGAAAGCACTCCGGAAAAGCAGGGGTTAAAGATTTTCTTGAAAAAAAAGGATTAAATCTTAATGAACAGGAACTGGAAGACATTACAAAAAAAATTAAGGATCTTGCGGACAAAAAGAAAACAGTTTATCACGAGGACATCATTGCACTTGCTGCTAATCTAAAAAATAAGTTAACTTCTAATCAGGTTTTTGTTAAACTTGAAGACATAAAAATCACAACCGGAAATAAGGTTCAGCCAACAGCAGAAGTAACTCTTATTGTTGATGGTGTTTTGAAAAAAAGTACTGGAATTGGCATTGGTCCTGTTGATGCATCAGCAAAAGCAATTCGTAATGCTGTTGGGGAAGAATTCAAACTCAAGAATTATATTCTCAAAGCAATTACCGGCGGCACTAATGCCTTAGCAGATGTTTCAATAACTGTTGAGGATAAAAACCACCATGAATTCAGTGCTCAGGCGGTTAATGAGGATATAATCATGGCTTCGGTGGATGCACTCATAAAAGGTCTAAATAAAGCCTTTTCGTATAAAAAGAGTTCTAAGCTGTTTGGAAAGAAGGGGTTTTAATGAAAGGTTCTTTAGCTGTATTGAAAGCATTGAAAAGAAACAAAGTAGAGGTAATGTTCGGAATTCCCGGAGGCGTGGTTATTCCGTTTTATGATGAAATTTACAAAGATGATGAATTCAGGCACATTCTTGTGAGGCATGAACAAGCAGGAGCCCATATGGCAGAGGGTTTTGCAAAGGCTTCAGGAAGAACAGGAACCTGCTTAGGAACCTCAGGACCAGGAGCAACCAATTTAGTTACTGGAATTGCTGATGCATTCATGGATTCAGTTCCGATAGTTGCTTTTGGAGGGCAAGTAATAACTCCATTAATAGGTAAAGATGCTTTTCAGGAAGCAGATTTAATGGGAATAACAACCCCAATAACAAAACACAATTTCCAAATTACTGATCCGAATGACATTGACACGATTATTGATAATGCTTATTATATTGCCAATACAAACAGACCAGGCCCGGTTTACGTTGAATTGCCAAAGGATGTTCAGGTTGAAAATGTTACTAAAAAAAACGAATTGAAATTAAAAGGTTATAAAATTTTGAAAGGTTTTGATTCAGAAGCCGTGAAGAAAGCAGCAAAAATGTTGCTTGAAGCTGAAAGACCGGTAATGCTTATTGGTGGCGGTGCTTTATCAGGGAATTGTTCAAAAGAAATCAAAGAAATAGCTGAAACTTGTATGATTCCTGTTGCAAGTACTTCGCAGGGAAAAGGAGTTTTTGATGAAAGGCATCCGCTTTCATTAGGAATGACTGGAATGCATGGTCAGCCTCCTGCGGTTTATGCAATTCAAAAGTGTGATGTGCTTTTTAACATTGGAACAAGATTTGATGACAGAGTTACAGGAAACCTTTCCGGTTT
Organism: Candidatus Iainarchaeum sp.; assembly: GCA_043812975.1. GTDB lineage: Archaea > Iainarchaeota > Iainarchaeia > Iainarchaeales > Iainarchaeaceae > UBA493. Next base: position 5,125 of record JBDRLP010000024.1, read on the forward strand.
TGCTCCTGAAGCAAAAGTAATTAACATTGAAATTGATGCAAGTGAATTTAACAAAAACAGGAAATCTGATATAGGAATTCTTGGAAATGCAAAAGAAGTTTTACAGGAAATGGTTGGTATTGTTAGACAAATGCAGTGGAAAAATGAAGTTTGGAAAGATAAATTAAAACAATTACAGAAAGAATATGGTGAAGAAATTAATATTGATTCTACTCCAATTGACCCAAGAAAACTCATGTATGAAATTCAACAGGTTTTAACTCCTGATACAATTGTTACAACAGGAGTCGGAGAACATCAAATGGATGTTGCTCACTTCATAAAGTTTTCAAAGCCAAGAAAGTTCCTTACTTCCGGAGGTTTAGGAACAATGGGTTTTGGTTTTCCTTCAGCAATAGGGGCCAAGGTTTCTTCTCCTGAAAATGAAGTAATTAATGTTGATGGTGATGGTTCTTTTGCAATGACTTTACAGGAATTAGCCACTGCTAAAGTGAACAACATTAAAGTTGTGAATGTGATTATGAACAATGGTTATCTTGGGATGGTAAGAAGCTGGAATGACATGTTTTATGGCGGAAGAAGAAGCCAGGTGTATTTAGGAAAGATTCCTGATTTTACTAAAGTTGCTGAAGCTTATTCATTGAAAGGAATCCGCGTTGATAAGCCAGGTGAAATTGGCCCTGCTTTGAAAGAAGCATTGAAGAATGATGAAACAACTGTTGTTGAGGTTCACACAAAATCTGATGCAATTGTACTGCCGATTGTTCCTGCTGGTGCTGCAAACCACGAAATGATTGGGGACAGTATCCCTAAGGAGTTCTTTGACAAGTGATTTTTATGGAAAAATTTATTATAAAATTGATTGTTGACAACACAAAAGGAGTAATGGCCAGAATTGCTACTTTGCTTTCAAGAAAAGGTTACAACATAACATCTATTGCTGTTGGTTCTCATCTTGAGGAAGGAGAAGCAAGTATTATGCTTACTATTTGGGGCAATGAAACAGAAGTTGAACTTGCAAAAAATATGCTTGAAAAACTCATTAATGTAATTGATATTCATAAGTATCATGAAAGTGAAGTGATTGAGAAAGAACATTGTTTGTTGAAAATTAAGAAAACTGAGAGTCCGGTTGCAAAACTGAATAACAAAAATGTTGTTGTTTTAAGAGAGAATGAAGGAATTATGGTTCTTGAGTATATTGATCATCCAGATAAGGTTGAAGCGCTTATTACAACTGCTGTAAAAGAATTAGATGTTCTTGATATTTCAAGATCAGGAACAAATGCAATGTCAATAAAATGATTATGCTTGGATTTTCATTTAGGGGGTAGGTAAGATGAAGATATATAGAGAAGAAGATGCGGATTTGAAAAATTTAGAAGGAAAAACCATTGCAGTTATTGGTTATGGTGCACAGGGAAAAGCACAGGCACAGTGCATGAAAGATTCTGGATTGAATGTTATTGTTGGATTAAGAAAAGATAGTTCATCAGTTGAAAAAGCAAAAGAATATGGTTTTGAAGTTTTTATAACCTCTGAGGCAGCTGAGAAAGCAGATATAATTCATTTTTTGATTCCTGATGAAAAACAAGCAGAAATTTATACAAAAGATATAGCCCCTCACATGAAAGGAGGGAAAACACTTTCATTTTCACACGGATTCAATATTTGTTATAAGTTCATCAAACCTGCTGAAGGAATTGATGTTATAATGGTTGCTCCAAAAAGTCCAGGTACTGAGGAAAGAAAAAGATACTTGGAAGGATTTGGAGTTCCTGGTTTGATTGCGATAAAACAGGATGCTTCAGGAAACGCAAAACAAACAGCACTTACAATGGCAAAAGCAATTGGACTTACGAGAGCTGGTGTTTTGGAATGTACTTTTGAACAGGAAACTTATGAGGACTTGTTCGGAGAACAAGCAGTTCTTTGTGGTGGCACGGCCGAGCTGATAAAGGCAGGTTTTGAAACTTTAGTAGAGAGAGGTTATCCTCCTGAAATGGCTTACTTTGAATGCTTGCACGAGCTGAAACTCATTACTGATTTGATTTATGAGGGTGGTTTGGAACACATGTGGAAAGTTGTTTCTAATACTGCTGAGTATGGTGGAAGAACCAGAGGAAAAGCAATTATTGGCCCGCATGTAAAAGAAAGAATGAGTGAACTCCTTGATGATATTGAATCAGGAAAATTTGCAAATGAATGGATTACTGAAAGCAAGTCCGGTGGAAACAATTTCAATAAACTAAGAGAAGAACAGGACGCTCATGAAATAGAAAAAGTCGGCAAAGAAATCCGTGCGTTGTTCAAGAAGAAAGAGTGAAGCTAATGAACAAAAAAATCGCAGTTTTATCCGGAGATGGTATAGGTCCTGAAATAACAGAACAGGCAGTACTGGCTCTGAAAAAGATTGCTGAAAAATTTAAACATGAGTTTGAATTTAAGGAAGCCGATATTGGATATGTTGCTTATGAAAAGCACGGTCATTCACTTCCAAAGGAAACAATAGAAATTTGCAAGAATTCAGATGCTGTTTTGCTAGGGGCAATTGGTGATCCAAGAGCTGAAAAGCTTCCTCCGCAGGACCAACCAGAAAGAGCTGCATTGCTTCCTCTTAGAAAAATATTTGAATTGTATGCAAACCTTCGCCCAGCAAAAGTATTTCCTGCTCTTGTTGATGCTTCTCCATTGAAAAAAGAAATTATCGGAGAAGGACTTGACATTATTACTATTCGTGAATTAACCGGCGGAATTTATTTTGGAAAAAAAGATGTTGCTGAGGATAATTCCTGGAGAAGTGATGAATTAAAATATTCCCGTTTTGAAATTGAAAGAATTGCTAGAAAAGCTTTTGAAATTGCTCGAACAAGACCAAGAAAAAAAGTTACTTCAATAGATAAGGCAAATGTTTTGTACTCTTCTGTTCTTTGGAGAGAAGTTGTTGAGGAAGTTCATAAGGATTATTCTGATATTGAATTAGAACATTATTATGTTGATAATGCTGCAATGCAACTGATAAAGAACCCGCATCAATTTGATGTTATTGTTACCTCAAATCTGTTTGGAGATATTCTTTCTGATGAATCAAGTATGATTACTGGTTCTTTGGGAATGCTTCCAAGTGCTTCATTAGGAGAAGGTTCTTTTGGATTATACGAACCAATTCACGGAAGTGCTCCAAAGTACACTGGCATGGATGTTGCTAATCCAATTGCAACTATTTTGAGTGCTGCAATGCTTCTCAAGTACTCTTTTGGCCTGGATAAAGAAGCCAAAGCAATTGAGGATGCGGTTGAAAAAACAATTGAAAAGTACAGAACAAAAGACATTTTTGTTGAAGGCACAACCCTTATTGGTACTAAAGAAATGGGTAAGAGAATAACTGAAAACATCTAAAGATTTAAATATTATAGAATTCTTCTAAATTTATGAAGCCTAGAAAACCCTATAAGGGTCCTGAGAGAAGAGAAGCTCAGGAACCCAGAAGAAAAAAAGAAGAAACTACTTTTTTTCGAAGAGGGTTTAAAGGAGTAAAAAAATACTTCAAATGGCTTTATGGTGAAGATGATATTCTCACAGGAACTGACCGTAGAAAAAGAACCCTTCCCAAAAGAGAATCTGATTGGTCAAAACAAAGATCTGAATAGTTATAAAAAATTATCAATAATTTGATTATATCAGATGCCCCTTCTGAGGGGTTTTTCTATTTTTTTAATTTTTTTTCAACTTCTTTTGAATTTCCATCAAAATTCTCTTCAAGATAAATAATATTTTTGTAAAATTTCATTTTTGGAATTTCTTCAAATGCTTCCTTGTACTGGTGTTCTAATGTTCCTTTTTCTGAAATGAAATAATCAGCAAAATCCTTTAGTTTGAATTTCTTTTCATTATTATCTTCAGAATGAATAACACACGTGTCATAGTTTCCTTTTTCTTTCAACCATTTCGGAGGATCCTTATCCCCAATAGAACCTATTACCAGATTCTTATTTTCCAATAAATCATCAACCAATTCTTTTTTCAGTTTTGTTCCTTTTTTTAATTCAGTTTCTTTTTTTATTTTTATTATTACATGTTTTTTTCCTTTACTTATTATTTCAAACCCTGATTCTAGAAAAACATTAAGCATTTTTCTTTCAAGTTCCTTATTAGTTTCATCAATCAAAATAGGGCAATCGTACTTTTCAAACAATTCAAAGTTTATGCAGAATCCTTCTCTTCCTGTTTTGCTTGTTGGACCATCAACAATAATCAAATCATATTTTTCTCCCAGATTTTTTTTCAATGCCTCTATGTCATACCAGTAGTATCCTTTGTACTCTTTTATCGGAGCATAAATGTATCCGACTCCTAAGTATTTTCCCACGTATTTTGTATCATGTTCTACAGAATCAACTTTGTATAAGTATGAGAGTATTTGTGAACTTTTTCCAGAACCAATTTCAAGTATTTTGCTTCCTGCTGGAAGATTTTTCTTTACCCAGTCAAAAAAAGTGTAATGCAAAACGCATTTTTTTCGATTATCTTTCTGGGCTTCCTCAATTTCTTTTACTTCTTTAATGTACTTTTCTTCATTATTCATTTTTTATCTTCCACTGTAAATTCTGCTTCTATTTCATTAGGATCTTTTTTTGGCCCGTATGCTGGTTTTTTTGTTATCCAGCTCCAAATGAATTTTGTGATTACTACTGGAATCAGAATAATAAGTAGAATAATATCAAACAATTTTGCCCAAAAACTCATTTTAGAATTCTTTATGAAAATCTTTATATAACCTTTAAATCCATATATTTTGAATATTTTTCCAATTCAAAAAAATTTAAATATTAGAAAGCCCTTATAAAATCAATGAATTTCTTGAAAATAGCGCTGATTTTTTCCTTATTTGTTTTGGTTAGTGGTTGCCTTGGGGAAATGGGGGAAACCCGTTCTCTGAGTAATGATTCTGATTATTATGGCGATTCTATTGGCGGAGGTTTTGCAGAGGAAGCAAAATCAGCTCCTAGTTCTGCAATGGATTTTTCACAAAAAGTTGCTCAGGGAGAAAGAGTAGTAATAAAGAGTGGTTCTGCTTCTGTTGAGGTAGTACAGGGAACTCTTGAACAAAAATTAGTGGAATTAAAACAATTAATTGCAAACAATGGCGGAACAGTTGAAAATATCAGGTATTCATCCACTGAAAGCTCTAAGAGTTATAATATCGAGGTTAAGGTTCCTCCCACAAGCTTTGATTCTATTTCTTCCGGATTGCAAAACATTGGAACAATGAAAAGCCTTTCCACTAATTCTGATGATGTTACTTATGAGTACATTGATTTGGAGGCTCAAATTAAAAATTTAGAAGTTCAAAAACAAAGGTTGCTTGAGATTTATACTAAGGCAGAAACAATTGAAAGTATTGTGGAACTCGAATCTGAAATTAATCGTGTTCAAACCCGGATTGATTCCTCTACTTCGCGTAAGAATTTTATTGAAAGACAGGCAGCAAGAGCAACTTTGAACATTAACATTTTCGAGGAAGCCCCTATTATTGATAAATCATTAATTCTTCCTCTGAACGATGCGGTTAATACTTTGATTGCTGCACTTGGAGTTGGAATAATAATAATTTCCGGTTTGATTGGTTTTGCAATTCCATTTGTAATAGTTCTGCTGATTATAATTGGAATCATAAAAGTTCTGAGAAAATATCTTTTCAAGAATTTGAAGATTCCTTACTTTGACAAGAAAAAGTGATTTATATCAAACCATTGATTTGTGCAGTAGTACTTTTAATAATTTTTTTCAGTGGTTGCCCCAAAACAATACCAGAACCAACTGAACTTCCGGATGATTTTGAAATTACTTATTCTTCGGGTGCAATGCACCTGGAATGGGGTGGTTTTGAATTCAAAGCTGCTGCTTCCGGCAAAGCTTACTTGATTAATACTATGGGTATGGAAATGGAAGTTAGAAAAGATTTTACTGTTACTTATGAAGAATTATTAGAAATTTATAAAGCTGCAGTTGTAAATGATTTCTTTTCCCTTAATGATTCATATGAAGATCCTTTTGTAATGGATGGAGGGTGGAGTAAAATAAGCATTTATGCTAATGGTTCAAGGAAAAATGTTTCTATTTCTAATTATCAAAATGATCAGTTTGATGCAGTTAGTAGTAAAGTGGCAGGGTTAGTAACTTCAAAACTTGGTACTGATGCTTTTTTTCCTAATTTTTTTGATTATTGTGATGAACAAAGAATTGAATGTATAGAAAGACCAATGATTTACAAGTGCCCAGATGCAAAGTGTGACATTTCTGATCCTGTGTGTGATGAATGGGCTGAGTATTGTAGTTGGGATTATGGTGAAATACCAACACCTACCGGGGAACTAACTCCTGTGTATTGTGATAAGTTACAGAACCGAGAAGAGTGTATTGATTATTGCACTTGGAATGATTGTTCACAGGAATTATGTGATACTTTGGTTTTTGAGGCTCCTGAATGCACTGAATGCAGTCCTGGTTGTTGTGAGCATTGTACTGATCTTAGTTATTGTACATCAATAATTGGGTGTGATGTAGCATGGATTTTGCCAATGGATGGTGCTTGGGAGTTTGGCGGATGCAGTAATATTGATTTGTGCATGGGTTCTGAAGAAGCCTGTGCTGGCTTGTCTTCTAATTATCAGGGATATGAAGTAGCTGCAGCAACAGAAGAGAATTCGGATATTGCAGGGATATACCAGAGCATATCTGCGCTTCTTGAATCAGCTTATTTGGATAATTGTGAATAGTTTTTGATTAATGCCCTTGAAGTTTTGCGCATTCATCAAGGTATAAGCCAAAGAAACTACTGAAGCTATTCATCAATTTTCCTGTTTTTACCTCTCCAAAAAGTTCCATAAAGTTAGAATACACTTGAAGTCTCATCGTACGTTGAATTTCAGGAGTAAATTGCATGAATTTTTTATTGTGTATTGATTTAATCCCTTCAACAATCACATTGCGCATATGTGGATTTCCATTTGATACTTCTGCATAATCAATTGCCCTTTTAACTGCTTTTTCCAGAAATGCTTCATAGTCAGAGTAATATATTGGCAAATTTCCTCTTTCTGTAAGTCTGATTACTTTGCCCCTGTCAGTATCTTTAACAGAATTCAGATGTTCCTTAACAGACTCACGAACTCTTTTCCTGTGCCTAGATAAGCGTGTAATTATTTTATGATCCAAAAAACCTGTTATTGCATTCCTAGCTTTGAATAATTGGTGCTTCATACTAAGAACAAACTTAGCATACTATTTAACAGTTATGTGTGGGTTTCTCACTTCCACTTTAAAAGCAATTATTCCCTTATTTGTTAGGAGATTTTAAATGGGTAATTTTTATTTCGATATTGAAACCACTGGTCTTGATGCTAAAAAGAGCAAGATTATTACTATTCAGTATCAGGAACTGGATAGGCATACTGGTGAAGCTATTAGTGATTTGATTATTCTAAAAGAATGGGAAAGTTCTGAAAGAGATATTATTGAGAAGTTCATTAAGGATTCAAAAATTGATTCAAATTACGCCTTTGATTTTATTCCAACCGGTTACAACCTTGGTTTTGAACACAATTTTTTAAGAGAAAGAACAGCAAAGCACAGTCTTAATCCATTAGATATTCTTTCAAAACCTTTCATTGATTTAAGATCAATCGGTATTTTGATGAATAATGGAGAATTCAAAGGAAGTGGGTTGGATAAAATAACCAATAAGGAAACAGACGGAAGCCAGATTCCTGTTTGGTATGAGAACAAAGAATACTCTCGCATCATTCAGTACATTGAAAACGAAACCAAGTCTTTCATAGAATTCAATGCTTGGTTGTACAAGGAAATGCCTTCTCTTTTAGAGAAATTCAAAAGCAAATTATAGTTTTTAGGTTTTTGTTGGATCTGCTACTTTTCCTAAAAATAGTATCATGCCGGAATCTTTGTCAATGATTGCGAATATGAACGGGTGATCTGCTTTGAATATTGTCGGGTCACCAATGGATGATGTTTTTTCCATAATAACTGCGGTTGCAGCTGCTGCTTCAGTGCCTTCCTCATTTACTTCCACAAAAGACTGATGAATGACCTCGCTTATTAACAATCTTTCATCAGAAATTCCAAAAAAATCCGCATTAGGAGAAAAAGCATCTATCATGCCTATGTTTGGAAGGTTTTCTTTGAGAAAATACTTTTCCTCAAACTTAAATTTAGGAATATAAATCGGGAGTTCTGTTTTTTGCAATGAATTTCTATAAGAATTAATTTTTTGAGCATTAAGAGATTCTTCCAGATTTGAAAGTGAATCCTCTGTTGGAAGAAGTATGAGCATTGAAAGTTTGTCTCCTTTGTAAGGTAATTCTAAAACCTGTGCTAATTCATCTTCAGCATAATCAAAACCATCATCATTCTTAGTTATTCTCATCATATCTGTCATTACAGTTCCATCAGGGGTTCTGAATTCTTCTTCTCTTGTATCCTTTGGATCAAACTGGATTTGCCAGGTTCCCTTGAAATAAACAGCATTTGTAAGAACAAGTCTTGTATCGGAGGAAAGTGTGTTCGGTGGTATTAAATCTTTTATTTTGTCATTGGTTTTATCTTCTACCCAGGTGTTTATAGTGTTTGTAGCCTGTGCTGACTGAGCAAAGTCCAGTTCCCGAGCTTCTGCTCCATAATAAGTTTTTACAGTGTTTACAAAACCCTCTAACATTTGAAGACTATCATCAGCCCAAATAGCATTCGCTGTACTCATTTGGTAGGCATCATTCGGAGAATTAATAGAATTGAATAAGTGTGCAAAAGCACTTTGTCTTTCAGAATCATTTGCAGGAAGATTAAGAACCTGTTGCATTTCAAGGAGTGTGTTTCCTCTTGCACCTTCCTGTGTCATTCCAAGTGCTGAGGAAAGAGACCATGGGGAAATGAAAACATTTTTTCCTTCTTCATTAATCTCATTGTACATTTCGAATGCAAAATCATTTGTACCCTGTGCAAGTGTTCCAACTGACTGAACAGTGTAACCAGAATCATCCATTTTTGAAAATTCAACGGGGATTATAGGATTTCCATTATTTGGATCTGGGGTTGTAGGATCACCATTATTTGGATTTGTATTAGGGCATCCAGCTAAAGCAACTCCAATAAAAAGAAGTGCAAGTATTGCTTTTTTCATGACAAAATAGGGGTTATTCTAAGATAAAAACCTGTTGTTTTCCTTAGCATTATCTCTAACTTTTAACCATAGAACATTACTTCATTTTCTCTTGTTTCATTTACGCGTATAAGCTTTGCATAAAC
>JBDRLP010000025.1:0-65355 GCA_043812975.1 Candidatus Iainarchaeum sp.
TTCCAGTAGGATCAGTATTATACATTCCGCCTTTATCAGCAAAATCATGCCCCTCACTTAAACTTCCTAGTGAACGCAAATGTGCTCTTTTTGCTTCAGTTTCTATTTCCCGTTGCACCTCAGGAGGTGTACTCACTCTGCTTTTTGCTCCTGATTGGGATTCTGATACTTCTTTTTGTTTAAAGAATTTTCTTAAGCTAAGTCTTTTTCTGCGAGGCATATAAACTACCAAAAAAATTAGTGATTGAAAGAATTTAAACCTGCTTATTTTTCAAGAGAAATCGAGTTAAGCATCTTCTCAGTTGCCTTTATTGCTGCCACAACCTGGTCGGAATCAACACCAGTGGTCCTGAATTCCTTTCCGCCATTTTTCCAGGTTATTGTTGTTTCAACAAGAGCATCGGTCTTTCCTCCCGGAGGAATCCTGACTTCATAATCCAAAAGTAAAGGAATTTCTATTTTCATTTTTTCAGCAGCCTTTTTCAAAGCAATCATAAAAGCATCATAACCACCATCACCCTCAGCTGATTCATTTAATTCAGAGCCATTAAACTTTATTTTCAAAGAAGCCTTTGGTTTTTTTGAAAGGGAAGATGAAATATTACATTCAATTATTTTTATGTGCTGATCCAAAGGCGTTTTCAAAACATCAGCAATTATATAAGGAAGATCCTCAGCAGTAACATTCTCTTTTTTATCACCCAATGCAACAACCTCAGCAAGAACAAGCTTTTTCTGTTCAGGAGTTAAATCTATTTTTAATTCTTTTAAATTATGATCCAAACTTGCTTTGCCGCTGAGTTTTCCAAGAGCATATTCTCTTCTTCTTCCAAACCTCTCAGGAGTAAGCGGGTTTGCATAAAGGTTTCCTTTTGCATCTCCATCAGCATGGATTCCTGCGGTTTGTGTAAAAACATCATCACCAACTATTGGTTTGTTTGTTGGAATTTTTTTTCCTGAAATTCTTTCAACAAACTTTGCAACTTTTAATAAAGCAGATTCATCAATACTTGTTTCGAAATCAGATTTATCATTTATTGCAGCAACAACTTCTGCAAGAGGTGCATTTCCTGTTCTTTCACCCAAACCATTAACCGTACAATGAACCGCAGTTATTCCTTCGTTAATAGCCACTAATGTATTTGCAGTTGCTAAGCCATAATCATTATGCCCATGAAAATCCATTCCTTCTATTGGATAAACTTCTTTCATTTCACCCAAATATTTTTGAACCTGCATTGGATCTAAAATTCCAAGAGTATCAGGAAGCATTAACCTGCTTATTCCTGTTTCTTTTAATTTTTTTGTAAATTCAAAAACATATTCTTTTGAATCTTTAATTCCATTGCTCCAGTCTTCAAGATAAACATTAACTGCAATTCCTTTTGATTTTGCATATTCAATTACTTTTTGAGCATCAGCAAAATGATCTTCAGGTTCTTTCCTCAACTGGCCACGGCAATGTTTTTCGGAACCCTTTGCAAGCATATTCATTGTTTTACAACCGGCTTCTTCCAGCCAGTCTACTGAAGAATTATTAACAAAACCCAATACTTCTACTTTTTCAAGTAAACCTTCCTCTTTTGCCCAGGCACAGATTTCTTTTACTGTTTCTTTTTCTCCTTCACTTACATTAGCAGAAGCTACTTCCAAACGATCAACCTTAACTTCTTTAAGAAGCATTTTGGCTATCGATAATTTTTCCTGTGAAGAAAAAGATACTCCTCTTGTTTGTTCTCCATCGCGAAGCGTGACATCAACTATTTTCACTAAATCTGCGACCATAAACAAAATCTCTTTAAAAAAGTTTTTAAATCAGGGTTTTGAACAATTCTAGCTGATTATGAATCAACAAAACGAGGTTTTTCTTTTTTGGCTTTTTCTTTCAAATATTCCATAAATTCGTGGTTATAATTCCTGATTTCGTTTATGTCCTTGTTTTTTAAGTAAAGAGCTACTTTTTCCACGAAAACATTGCTTCCGATTACATGAGGCATTATAACAAAATCAGCACCTGCCTTGTATAATACAAGAGAATCCTGAAAATAACGTGCTCTTCCAAAAATCGCTAATCTTGGAGAAACTTTTCTTGCGTACCTTACAAGAGGAGCAGCTGCATTTGATCTTGGAATTGCAATCACAAGCACTTTTGCCTTATCCAATCTTAATTTTCTCCAGATTTCCTCATTATCAACTGAACCATAAACTGAATTAATCTTATCTTGAATATTTCGCCAGACTACTTCTGAATCATTGTCAATTACAATTATTTTGTTTTCACTTTTCAGACTGGAAGCTATTCCGGAACCAACTAAACCGCCGCCAAAAATTACTATGTGGTCTTCTATGTCATCAGGAATACTTTCAAGTGCATCAATTTTTTTGTTCAATCTTTTAGATTGCTTTACCGGGTCAAGAAGTTTTCCGAAAATCCTTTGAGTTAGATTGTAAAAGAAATTTGTGTAACCCATGAAATACGGAGTTATTGCCATTGAAAGCGCGATTAAAACTATAAGAAAAGAATAAAGTCCGGGGGTTTGTTCAAGAACTCCTTTTCCCTGATTGGCTATTATGAATGAAAATTCTGAAACCTGTGCTAAACCAAGAGCAACCATCAGAGAAACTCTTCCTCCGTAACCATTGAACAGGGTTATTAAATAGTAAATTAGGGGTTTGAAAATGAAAACAATCCCTACTAAAACAAGTGCGAGTTCTAATGGAAAAGAAACAAAGCTTGGAGTAATCTGGATTCCTAAAGTAACAAAGAAAATTGTTGCTAAAAAATCACGAACTCCCCTTATCCTATGGGCTACCTCAAGATTATAAGTAAGGGTTGATAATGCCACCCCAGCTACAAAAGCACCTACGGCTATTGAAAAATTTAAAAGATAAGAAATAAAAATAAAAATGAAAACAGAACTCATTGCCGCAAGGAAAAATAATTCCTCTGATTGTGTTGCAAATGCAAATAGTTTCGGGTAAAAATATTTATTCAGAACATAAGCTATTGCGAGTAATACAATTACTTTCAATAATAGGAAACCAATAAATTCAACATTTGCAACATTGGAAATGTTTTCCAATAATGGAAGCGCAAGTATTACAAGTACATCCTGTATTAACAGAAAACCAATCATCAGCCGGCCATGAAGCGTGTTGATTTCATGGCTATCAGATAAGAGTTTTATGACAATTGCGGTTGAAGAAAACGCTACAATCATACCAAGATATAATGATTGTTCGAATGAAAGCAAACCTAAAAATGAGTTGAAAACAAAAACAAGTAAAGCTGTTAAAGTAACTTGGCAAACTGACCCAACAATTGCGATTTTTCCAAGTTCAGCTAGTTTTGAAAAATTTGATTCAACACCAATAGAAAAAAGTAAAAACGCTACTCCTAATTCTGAAAGAATCAGGATTTCTTCAGTTGTTGTTACTCCAAGAGGAACTCCTGCAAATTCCAACCCCAAAGCACCTAACCCAATAGGCCCAATAACTATTCCTGCAGCAATATAAGCAAGAAGAGCAGGTTGTCTCAGGAGCCTTGCAATGTAATTGAAAGCAGTGGCAGCAAGAAGAATAAGTCCTAAATCTAAAAGTAAAGCTATTCCTTCAAACGCCATTTAATCACTGAAAGAATAAGTAAAAGGAGTATAAATAACTAATTATTACTTGAAAACAAGAATCATTCACTGGTTACTTTACCAGACCAAACTATAAGTAATTCACAACCTTCTTTGGAACTTGGTTTGTGAATTCCTTCAGCAGTATTAATCAAAAAATCGCCTTTCTTATGGATTCCTTTCTCATCTTCCATTGAACCCTCAAGAACATAAACCCACTCAAAATCATCATGGAAGTGACCCTGATCAACCCAATTAGGTTCTATTTTCAGAATATCCATCTGCAACCCGCTTTTCGAATCTTTTGCAAGATGCTTAATCTGGATTCCTTTGCGCAGGAGTTTGTATTCGGGCATTAGAATCACTTTTTGATATTCTTAATCCACATTTTTTTTATGAATGGCAAAGAATATTGCTGGATTAAATACGCTCCTGCAGGGATTAAAGCATTAAAATAAGGATTAGGGGCTTCAATTAAAATCAAGAAATAAAGAATGAGAATGTAAGTAGCAACAGCAAGCAATAATCTTCTTATTTTACTGGTTTCCCATGCTTTATCCTCTTCTACTCGAGAATTCCTTTCCAGAATTGAATTTACTTTTTCTTCAATACCCATAAAATCACTAAAACTAAAATGATTGTAACAGCTTTTAAGAACAACTTTTTCGGATTTTTCTTTTTTTCAAAAATCAAATACTATCATTAAACCTGAATAATTAAATACTATTGATAAGCATTATCTTTATGGCAAAAGGGAAAAAATTACAAACAAAAGGGAGGCCTTTATTGGCCGAAAGAAGCCTAAAGACTTTTGCCAGACTTGCCTCAGCGGAAACAGGCTCAGTGAAAAAATTAATGGATCACTTGAGAGAAAAACTCAGAGACTCGGATTTCTTTCCCGGACTCCCACTTGTGAGGGAAAACTATAGAATAAGGATTCTTGATTTTGAAGGGACAAGATATGCAATCAAGCGCACGGGTAATTTCAAGGGACACGGCCATAATTTTGAGAAACTAAGGAAAATATTCTTAGTCTACCAGGAGGCAGTAAGGGCAGGAATCATCGAACAAAAACATTGCAGGCTTTCCTCAATAAAAGTCCTCGGAAGAACCGAAAGGTATTTAGTAATGCAATATGTAGAAGGGCGACCAATTAAAAAACCTTCAAAAATTTACACTGAACTGGCAAATAATTTCAAAATACTATTTGAAAAAGGTCTTATAGATGAATTCCCTCAAACCAGCCATGCCATAACCACAAAGGATGCTAGAACAGGGAAAACCGTGGCCTATCTCCCATATGATTTTATTTGAAAACAGGAATTTTTTTTATTTTTTAAAAAATTCAAATCCTTCAGCTTTTAAGAACAACTTTATTTGATTTTTAGATGAAGATTTATTTTCCTTATGAAAACGTGCGGGATGAACAAAAAAAACTCATAAATGATATTGTGAATACCCTGAATTCCAGCAAAACCCTTTTGGCTAATGCTCCCACAGGATTAGGAAAAACCGTTTCGAGTTTGGCTCCTGCTTTATCATTTGCAATTGAGCACAAAAAGAAAGTGTTCTTCCTGACTCCGAAAAGTTCTCAGCACGAGATTGCAATGGAAACCTCTAATTTAATGAATGAAAAATTTGGTTTGAAAATCAAAACAGTTGACCTTGTTGGAAAAAAGAAAATGTGTATACATCCTTTAGTTTCACATGTAAAACAGGGTTTTTACGAAACGTGTTCTGCAATCAAAAAAAAAGAACAATGCAACTTTTACATAAACACTAAAGGGAAAACTCTTAAACAAAAAGCAAATGCAAAAAAAAGAAAACAAGGAATAGAAGTTTATGGAAAAACTTATTTTGAAGTAAAAAAATCATGCACGACAAGAGAACTATGCCCTTACGAAGTAACTCTTGAAATGATTAAAGAAGCAGATCTTGTAATTGGAGATTATTTTCACATTTTTAATGAAGATATAAGAGAAAGTATTCTTGGACAGGCTAATATAAAATTAAATGACTGTATTTTGATTATTGATGAAGCCCATAATCTTTCAAAAAGAATAAGGGACATGCTTGCAACAACCCTGAAGGTTGATGATATTGAAAAAGCATCCAAAGAAGCAAAGGAAATTAAGGATCAGAAAACTGAAAAAGCTTTGAAAGAAATTGCAGATGAATTTGTTAAAGTAGTCAGTAAAATTCCTTTGAATGAAAACGAATCTTTAATCGCAGAAGAAGTAACTGAATCATTAAAAGCACTTGCAAAGAAAAAGCTGGAGCGAATTGAAGAAGCTGCCGGGATTTTCATGAACAAAAACAAAAAAGAAAAATCCTATCTTTTAACAACCGCTGTTTTTTTACACAACCTGATTCTGAAAAAGAAACATACTTTACAGGTTGCAGAAATGCAAAGGAATTCAATGAGAATTTCTCTATACCCTCTTGATCCTTCAGAAATAACTGAATCTATTTTCAAACAAGCTTATTCAGCAATTTTAATGTCAGGAACATTAAGTCCTTTGAGAATGCATAGTGATGTTTTAGGATTGGAAAATCCTGAACTAAAAGAATATTTATCGCCTTTTCCAAAAGAGAACCGGCTCAACATTTTTGTAAACAGAACCACAACAAAATACACTGAAAGGAATTCTGCACAGTATGAGGAAATAGCAAAAATAATTGAAAAAGTTACCAATGCAACCCCGGGAAACAGCATTGTATTTTTTCCTTCATTTAATGTTATGAATGGTATTTCTCCGAATATTAATATTTCAAGAAAAATGCTTGAGCAAAAACAATTAATGTCACAGGATGAAAAATCAAAACTAATTAAGGAATTCAAGGCATTGGCAAGTGGTTTTGGAGGGGTTCTTCTCGCGGTTTCTGGAGGAAGCATAGCAGAAGGAGTTGATTTTCCAGGGGAAAATTTAAAATGTGCAATTATTGTTGGAATTCCTTTTGAAAGGGTTTCATTGCAGTCAAAAGCACTGATTGAATTATATGATAAGAAATTCAAGAAAGGATGGGATTACGCTTACAACGGACCAGCAATAAGCAAAGCAGTGCAGGCAGCAGGAAGAGTTATTCGAAGTGAAAAAGATAAAGGAGCCTGTGTTTTTCTGGATAAACGGTTTTTGGATTTTAAGTACAAACAGTTTTTTCCAAAAGAATTTGAATCAATTGTTAATAATGAACCTGAAAAATTGGTTAAGAAATTGTTTGAGTAAAATTAAACCAAAACTCCTAATTTCTACATAAAAGCTCAGCTTTTTATACAATGTTCAACTTTTATTTTTACGATATATATGGCAAGACAACCAGCACATACTAGTAGAAAAGATCGACGTGAACGAGGAAAATCAACCGGTTTTTTACCAAAAAAAATATTATTAATAAAACAAAAAGCACCAGGAGTAAAATCAATAAGAACTGTAGATGGTATTAGTAATCTCGGAAGAAGAAAATTAAGCAACCAAAGACTCCGAGCTCCTGGCGAGGAAAGGAGAAATGTAAAGCCGGGGGATATTATTGTTGAAAATATTAAAACTGGAAAAACTACCACTACTAGAAGAGAACAAAGTGCAACTAAAAATCCCTTTACTCCTAAGCGAGCTGGAGATGTTGTAAGAAGAACAGATACACGCACTAGAAAGAGAACGAATAAAGTGGCTAAAAGAAACGCAAAATAAAAACTAGAAAATTAAATACTATTTGAATTTAGTTATTATTTTTAGGCCGTCTTCTAGATGCTTGCTTATAAAACTCTTCTCCAATGTTAAGTCTTCCTTTTCGGGCGGCTTCTAAACGCTCGGCCACCTCGCTTTCAGTCGGCTTAAAACCTTGAGGTTGCGGAGGCTTAGTGCTACTTTGTTTTTTAAAAAGTTTACTAATCCATTGTCTAACTCTCACAGGCATAATAAAATAGTGTGTCAGGTTATTTATATAACTTACTTTGTGCAAAAATCATATTTAGGTTTGAAAGGCAACAATTTTATCTAACCTTACACAAAAAAAATAACACCTTTCCACTAAAGCGACCATTTTGTCGGGGCACAGCCTTCTCCTTGAAAAGCCAGTTATAATTTCTTCCACTTAACCCCATCAGGAGTATCTAGGAGTTCATATCCTTTTTCTTTTAATTTGCCACGTATTTTGTCTGATTCCGCAAAATTCTTTTCTTTTCTGAATTTTTCCCTTTGTTCAATAAGATCCATTAATTCTTTTGGAAGTTTTTCTTCCTGTTTTTTTTCAAATTCAAAGAAATCAAAAAACTGGTTTAATTCTTTCAAGAAATCCAATATTGATTCTGCGTTCTTTTTTGAAAGATTTTTTTCAGCAATAAGAAAATTAACCGCAGACTGGAACTCGTAAAGAGCAGCCCATGCATTAGGTAAATTGAAATCCTCATCCATTGCTTCTTCAAAACCATCCTTCGCATTTTTAATTAATTCATCAACTTCAGGGTTTTCATTTTTGTTTTCAACTGCAAAGAGTTCCTGAATAGTATTGTTCCACTTTTCAAGGTTCTTTTCAGCCTGTGCTATTGCCTCATCATTAAAATCAATCCTTGACCTGTAATGAAGAGAAGCAATAAAATAACGAAAAGCTTTTGGATTAAAATCTTTTAATAATTCAGGAATTGTAATAAAGTTCCCTAAACTTTTTGACATTTTTTCACCACGAACGTTTAGAAACCCTGCGTGCATCCAGTAATTCACAAATGGTTTTTCGCCATAAGTAGCTTCACTTTGCGCAAGCTCGTTTTCATGATGCGGAAAAACCAAATCAACCGCACCGCCATGGATATCGAGCTTTTTCCCTAAATGTTTTGAACTCATTACTGAGCATTCAATATGCCAGCCTGGTCTTCCTTCTCCCCATGGAGAAGGCCATGAAGGTTCTCCTTCTTTTGCTTTTTTCCAAAGAGCAAAGTCCATTGGATTATCCTTATCATACTTATCAGTTTCAACTCTGGTGCCGCTTTTGCGTTCTTTCATATTCAAATTACTCAATTTTCCATAATCAGGAAATTTATTTATTGCAAAGTAAACTCCATCATCAGTTTCGTAAGCGATTCCTTTTTTTTGTAAAATTTTTACCATTTCAATTATTTCTTCTATGTGTTCAGTAACTCTTGGCATTACATCAGGTTTTTTTATTCCGAGTTCTTTAAGATCTTTTACAAAAAGTTCAATGTTCTTATCGGCTAATTGAAAAATTGTTATACCTTGTTTGTTGGCTTCTTTAATCATGTCATCATGAACATCTGTAATGTTAACAACATACTTCACTTTGTTTCCTTTGTATTCTAAGTAGCGTCTTATAATATCAAAAGCAATGTAAGTTCTTGCATGCCCAACATGACCTGGTCCATAAACTGTTGGACCACAGACATACATTAGTATTTCTCCTTTTTTCAGGGATTTGAATTCATCTATCTGTCTGGTTCTTGTGTTGTAAAGTTTTAGCATTTTATTCACTATATACTAGAAATAGAGTAAGAAATATAAAAAGAGACAAAAAACAGATTTTTTGAATTTACTTATAACCCATTGCAAATGGGTTGGCCGTAAGCGCACCCCACCGACGCAACGGTGGTTACTCTTCTTCATAATCAAAGATTTCATCAAGTTCTGCCATTTCTTCATATTTCTTTTCCTGATCAGTAACTAACTTGAAATTGCCATTCTTTACCTCAACCTCTAATAGTTCTGAGCATTCCTCGCATTTTACGAAGTCTCCTTCGTCCTGCTCATTAGTGTCGAGTTCGATTTTTGTTTTACAACTTGGACAACTGCATTTCATTCAATCACCTCTCAAAATTCCTAATAAAGGCGTTCAACAAAACTCTTTTAAATTTTTGGTTAAATCAGGCCAAAAATGAAGCTTAAAAGCAGGTTTAGGAGGTAACTTAGGCCTATAAAGACTATTACAAAAATCAGATTAGAAAAAACACTTGTTTTTTTGACTAAATTACCGATTCTGTAGAAAACTGAAAAATTGATTAAAAATGTGAAAACACCAATTAAACCCAAAACAAGCCATATTAGAAGCATTATTTCCTGAGAAGGTAAGGCCATAGATGAAATAACAGATACTAACTCCTCAAAAGATGGGTTCAGTCCCTGCAAAGAGGCAATTTTTTCAAAAAACCCAGGGATTGAGATAAAAACCAGCAGAATAGCAGAAAATGCTGCAATGAAATTAACAAGGTAAATAACCGGAAAAGCAGCCATTATTGAAGAGAATTTTCCCTGAACTTCTTTTCCCTTAAATGCCATCAACAAAAGGTAAATCAGAACAGTTGCAAGAATCCAGAAAAGGAGTTCCCTTACAACCGCAATTCCTATTCCTGCAAAATCAACCCCAAAGCCAAAAAGTGACCATGCTCCAATAATCAGAACAAATGGAAGTAAAAAGAAACCAAAACCAATACCAAGGTTCTTTTTATTGAACTGGCTTTCAATAACCGGTTTGAATATTTTAATTAAAACCATGCATTATCCATAGGCAAAAGTAATATTTAAAAGTAGTGGAACCTAGTTTTAATATGCCCAGAAGAAGAGAACCGCCAAAAAAACAAAATCAGCCTAACCCGCATTTGGAAAGTGGTCTCAGAAAAATAGAAAAGTTCCAAAATTTTGAACCTGACAAATTGAATCAACTCACGCATGTTGGCGGAATTATGCATGCAGAAAAAAGTAGAGGTGTTCCATTTGAAATTTTTATCAAAGGAGAAGGTGCAACAGGTTGCTTCTTAATAAATACAGAGTTAAAACAAAAAGGAAAACCAGAACTCACAAAAGATGAATGGAAAGCTATGTACGAATCAATGTGAAAACGAATTTACTTCTTCAAGAATCTTTTTTGCTTTGGAATTCTTTTCAAAGTGCTTCCTCACAGGTTCAAGGAGTTCGTTGATGTATTAGTAGTATTTAAAGATTCTGATGATTATATTATTGCATGAAAGAAGAAATAAAAAAACCAAGACCACAAACCAAGGCAATAAAAGGCAGATTCAAAATACCTCAGCAGAGATAAAATTAGGCTGAAAAAGAGTCTATTTCCTGCAACAATTTTTTTGCTTTGGAATTCTTTTCAAAGTGTTTCCTTACCGGTTCAAGGAGTTCGTTGATGTATTTTGTTGTACCTTGCTTCAAATCCATTGGGTGCAAAGAACCTTTAGCAAAAGCAGATTCTAATTCCACATATGAACCGAATGAAATATTTCCGCCGAATTTTTCCGGCCTTTCCAAATCAAAACTTTTGAATTTTTCAAACACAATGTTTCTGCAGTAATCTAAAACAGGATTATCTTCCACTATTTTTTCTGGACAGTAAGCTTTGTTCATTTTCTTTTGCACTTCCTCTTTCGAATCAGTCATAAAAATTGCACTCGCAGGATTTGATTTAGACATTTTCATTTCAATAGCCCTGTCAACACCCTGAGCACTAGAATCAATTTGTGTTAAACCAAGAAGCATGTGATGGTGTACAGCAATTGGCTTTTTGTAACCAAGTTTAGGAGCAAGTTCGCGGGCAAATACATTAACTTTTCTCTGATCCATTCCTAATTGCGCAATATCAACATCCAAGTGAAAAATATCTGCTGTCTGCATACACGGATAAAAAATCTGAGAAGCCTGAAGAATATCGCTTTCACTTCGCCCCATAATCTGAGAACAACGAAGAGTTCTTTTCAAAGTAGAATTAGTTGCAACTTTCATTACTCTTGCCCAGTAATCCTTATCACCCATAACATCAGAAGCCCAGAGGAACTCAACATTCTTCATATCCATTCCAACAGCTTTCCAAACTTCAATCATATACTTTCCAGCAGTTTGTATTTTTTCCAAATCAGAATCTAACTTATTGTTGGCCCACGCGTGCCAGTCCGCTACCCATAACTTGAACTTACAACCGGCTTTAGTCATCTTATTTACATTAATTGCTCTCAGGATTCCCTGAGCAATATGGACTTTTCCGCTTGGTTCAAAACCATCATAAGCAACAGGATTCTTTTTAGTTTCAAGGAGCTGCCGAAGGTCATCAATAGTAATGATTTCTTCTCCGACCTGCTGAATTAAATCAAGACGTTCTTCCAAATCCATAAAAACCACTTAGATTAATGCAAAAAGAGTTTAAAAGAGTGATTTTGCCAAAAACACACTATTAAAAACAACGAAATCTTACTTATGACTAACAATATACAAAAAAGGAGGTGAAAAAATGATTGGCCTATGGATTAAAGCGCTAACAAACCCACAGGAAACATTTACTGCGGAAAACAGCAACGCAAGCCTTGGAAAAGGTTTAGTGAACTACGTAATTGCAGGAGTTATTTCAGGTATACTATCATTCCTATTATTTGGAATTTTAGGTGCTGCTCTTGGAGGCGGTCTTGAAGCAGTAGCTCCAGGAGCAATTTCAATTGTAACAACCCCTATATTCCAAGTAATTGGAGCATTTATAGTAACAGCACTATTCTTTGTAGTTGCAAAAATACTTGGAGGTACAGGAAGCTATACATCAATTTTTTATCTGGCTTCTTTGTATGCAGTTCCGATTGCAGTACTTTCAATGATACCATTAGTTGGTATATTGGCGTCCCTTTACTCACTCTACCTGCTTTATCTGGTAATTAAAATCTCACAAGGATTATCATCAGGAAAAGCAATTCTGACAATATTAATCCCTATTGGAATATTAGTTATTATTGGAATAATATTGACAGTAATTATTGGAGCAGCAGTATTATCAGCATTTGGTGGTTTACCAGCAACAGGATTATTTGGCTTGTAAGCAAGCCAAACCCTTTTCTTTTTTTAAAAAAATCAAAGCAAACCCAAGAATACTTTCAACAACAAATATATTCAAAGAACCTTTTGGAGGGAGACGGGTTTAAAAAATATTGAAAATATAACCTTAATTAAACCCACTAATTTAATTAGTACACACAAAGAGAAACTTCGAAAAAGTCAAAACAACACGTTTTTATAGTATTTTGATGCATAATTAATGCATAAATGGAGGTTTTTTTATGAGGACTACTTTGCAGTTTGAAGGGGTTCCTGAAGTGATTCTGGATAAGGCAGTTGAATTGGGGTTGGCAAGGTCGAAAACTGATGCAATAAGAATGGGCATTTTCGCTTTGAACAAGGAATACAACCTAATCAAGGACATTGAGCTTGAAATGGTAGGAAGGAAAATCGAGAAGGAAAAAAGAGAAATGACGGCAAAAAGCCAAAAGTACATTAGTCTTGATGACGCCATTTCAAAATACAGGTGAACCACTTGGATTTGGAAAAATGGCAAGTCAAACTCAAACCTAAGTGGGACGTTCACTTCAAAAAATTGGATAAAAGCACTCAGGAAAAAATATTCAAAAAGTTAAAGCAACTCGAACAACCACTACAGGCAAGAGGCCTGCACTCATCAAAATACCAAGTGGAAGAAATAGGTCAGTGCAGGATTGCTTTTGAAAACAACCAAAAAACAAGAACAAGAGAAGTGCACTTCATAGGAAACCACAAACAATACGAAAAATGGTACAAAGACCAATAATCACATTAATAAAATGGGA
Organism: Candidatus Iainarchaeum sp.; assembly: GCA_043812975.1. Classification (GTDB taxonomy): domain Archaea; phylum Iainarchaeota; class Iainarchaeia; order Iainarchaeales; family Iainarchaeaceae; genus UBA493. The sequence continues at coordinate 13,207 of JBDRLP010000025.1, forward strand.
TTTCATGGCAAAAGAAAAAAAAGAGTAATTGCACTAATTATTTCTATATTGCTTGCTTTAACATTTGGTATTTTTAGAGAAGGACTTGGACAAATTATTACATTTAGCTTAACTTTTTTTATAATTTATTTCCTCATTATTTATCTAATTTATAGTGTGCTAAAAATATAGTTTATTTGTAAAAAACAATTTAAAAAAGTAAATAAAACTTGCAATATAAGGAACTTTGACTAGAAGAATTCTGAGAGTACAAAACAAACCGGTTAACCGAAACAACCGTCTAAGCTCCAATATTGGAAGAAGAAGAATATAACTAACGTAACACTCTTTTTCTAAAGAAAACGTATATATTCAAAGAACATGTTGAATGGAGAGACTTTTAGAAGATTGTTGGAAGAATATGCAAACTACTTCTTGATAACAATAACTTCTGGGAATTGGTCTTTAAGACTTGAAAACCACTCCGCATAATATCTATCGCCTACTTTAATATCAAAAAGCACCACGATTAATCCTTCAGGGAAATGTTTGGAATATCTCATACATTTGCTAGCAATAGTGTTAAGTTGTTCTGCTGTAGTTGGACCTTTTACTTCAATAGCTATATTTTTTAATATTAAATCTGGACGAGATGAGCCTCTTTGAACTTCAACCTTTGAATCAGGAAATTTTCTTTTCAACCAGCCTTGCAATTCCCCTTGATAACCTTGTTCGTTAAACCACTTTTGAGATGGAGTAAAAGCTTCAATTTCTTTAATTAATTCGGATAAGAAATCTTTTGAGAGAGGATTAAAAAAATTGTAAATTGAAAAAAGTACTATTGCAAGCAAACCTACTAGTAAACCACCTAACCAAAAAGTAGTTAGAAGATTAGATAATTCTGGATTGAAAATAATAAGCAAAAAATTCACTAATAGAAAAAGAAGACTAAATGCAATTACAAACCTAATATAAATGCTCCAAACAGATTTGTATTTCAAATACTCTTCAAAAATCATTTCTTCTGCCTTCTTTTTCTTCCAAGATTATTAAAAAATTGTTCTACAAAAACAAAACCGGTTATAGCCACAATGAATCCAGAAGAAAATCCTCTCAAGTAATTATCAACAAGTTCTATTCCCGTAGAAACATTCAAACTTAAGATAAATAAGCCAACAAAAAAGAACAAAATTATAAAAGAAACTGATTTGTTAGTTAACCCCTTAAATGCTAATTTTTTCATCCTAACTGCAATAAGAAAAATCAGCCCAAAAAAACCACTTATTAAAAAAGGAAGTTTAAAAGGAGCAATATTAGGGTAGAAATATACTGAAAATTCAGAAATAGAATAAACAATTAGAAAACTAATAAATGCAAAAAAGATTGGTTCAATATTATCTACTATTTCATTAAAATCCATGAAAAATAAATGCATCAACTAGTTTAAATTAGTTTTTAATATTCAAACACCATTCTATATCCACCTCCCTTCAAGAGCAACAAATATATTCTTTATTTGCGTTAGATTCTCTTATGACAACAGTTTTAGCATTCGGAACTTTTGATTTACTTCACCCGGGACATCTTAGTTATTTGAAACAGGCTCTGGAACATGGAGATAAATTAGTTGTTATTGTGGCTACAGATTCTAATGTGGAAAAAATAAAGAAAAAACCTCCAATAAACGATCAGGAGCACAGGAAAGAACTTGTAAAAGCCCTGGAGATTGTGGATGACGCTTTTATCGGAGAAGAGGATGATATGATTAAAAGTGTTGAGAAAGTAAATCCTGATGTTGTTTGCCTCGGTTATGACCAGCAGCCTGTTGATATTGAATTACAAAAAGCTTTTGATAAAAAAGGAATCAAAGCAAAGATTTTCAGGGCAAAGCCATTCAACGAAGAACAATTCAAAAGCTCAAAAATAAAAAAGAAAGTTTTTGAAAACCATAACAAATAAATCGGTTTTAAAAAGCATATAATAAAAAAATTCAAAAAAACAGTAAATTCGTGTTTTAGGGGCATTCTAAAAAATTATATAGTAGTTTAACGTTATTTTTTTCGTGGCTTTTGATGCTAATTGGATTTTAACAAATACCCTTGCAATGTTTGATGTTCTAATCTTGGGAATAACATTAATGTTTGTAATAAAGATTGCAAAAGCCTATTCAAAAAAACATAAAATTGAAACAAATTACAATTACTTCTACATTGGAATTGCACTTTACTTTATCTACAAATTATTCTGGGCAGTAATAATTTACTATCAACTTGCTGATTTGTTTTATGAGTATGGAATAATTGCAAATTTAGCCTTGCTTGCAAGTGCAATGCTAATTTACAAAGGAACAAAAGAACTTGATGATTCAACTAGGAGGGCTTTCAGTGGAACCTAGCATAGCCATCATAGTGGCAGCAGCTTTACACTTTGCGGGAATGCTTTTACTGACACTCTCTCTTATTCATATAGCTGCAATGGCATACCATTTTTCAAAGAACAGGATAAAATGCGTTTGCTTTCCCGGAACAAAGCTCCCAATGTATCCGCTGCTCATTGCTGCAGGAGGATTAACTTTTATGTATCTAACATTCACTTATATTCAGGTTTCATTCATGCCAATAGAGGCACTATTCACTGAAGGGGTTCATTTAAGATTTATTTCTATGAGCATAACAGTAATAGGCGGCTTAATAAGCTTTTATGGAACTTACAAATTTTATCAGCTAACTTTAAAGAAAAAGGTGACAACATGAAACGAGAATCAATAATAGTTTTAACAGTATTAATTTTAATTGCTTTTTTGGTTTTTATGCAGGTTGAATCAACATTTGGTAATGTAACTCTTGAGAATAATGATGCAAATGAAGCTGACTTAAATGAAATAGTCCTGCCGAAATCATATTTTAATCAAATTTTAATAATTACAGGAGCAATAATTTTTATTGTTTGGTATTATTATAGGACAATAAAAAAATATTAGGATTGGATAAAAATGGAGAAAAAAAACAATTTTGAAGAGATAAACATACTTGCATTTACCTCAGTGGTATTAGCTGGAGTGCTCTTGGGTTTTATTGTACACGAGATAACTCACCTGATTCTCATTAAAGAGGTTACAAGTGTAACAATTAGGTTCGGTGGGGCTAAAAGTGTTTTAAGTACTTGTTGTTTAAGCGAAGGAGAATCTGCATTGGAAGAACTAGCATATTTCGTTCAATTTGCGGTTACCGTAGGATGGATATTAATCAATAATAAGGTTTTCCTTCAGAAAGAAAAATAAATTAAATACACTTATCTTTCAAGGAGAAGCTTTTCCATTTCAAATTCTTTCTCAGGACCTTCAGGTTTTAGCAGGGTCTGAACCTGCTTTTCAAACTTGTCCATTCTTTTATTTACTTCCCTGTGTTCACGGGCTCTTGCGCTGTTGATTTTCTCAACAAGCTTGTACATTTCATTATCTTTCCTTTTAAGATCTTTCATTCTTTTCACAAGTTTTTTGTTAGAGAACCTGTAAAAGTAAATTATTGTCCCTGTGAAAAAAAGCTGCACCCCTATAAGAATCAATGTTTCATTTGCAATTCCCGCAATTATATCAGCCATAATTAATCATCCAGTCCAAGTAACCCTTCAATCCTATTTTCAAAGGAAACTTTCTTCTTCTTTTTTCTATCTTTTCTAATCTTTTTAATTTTTGAATATAAATATTTGGCTAAAAGCATTAAAAGGATTACCCCTGCAATCAACCACAAATAATCAACTATTCCTGATAAATCCAGCGAAGCTTCCTTTTCAAGTTGGTTTGCAAGTTCATCAATATCCCCGGCTTCCCTTACTGCTTCGGCAATATCATTATTAATACTAATATAATCAAAATTAGCTACTCTTTGTTTCATGGAACTTACGTTATCTTTTAAATTATCCAGTTTTTCCACTAAATACTCCGCAACATAGCCTTTAGCATCCAGATCTGAAAGCTTTTTCTCAAGTTTTTCAACCTTATTCTCCAGCTCTAAAAGGACATCAGTGTAATAAACATTAGGGCTTTGAATAGTGAAAGAGCAAAAAGCGTTCCTCTCCACATCCTTGAAAGCAAGTCTGGCTCTGGCAGTATAAGTTCCGGGAGAAAGACTGCTTGGAATAAAAACTGAAACCTTTTTTTCCAGCGAAGTACCAGGGTAAACAGCCAGAGGAATAGAAGAAAAACCAATTTTCTGGGTTTTTTCATCCTCAATCCACCAACTGAACTCCACATCCTCATAATAATCACCCAAGTTGTACGCGACTATGTTAAAATCATAAGGAAGACCTGCTGTAGTTGATGCTTTGCTACAAATTGCCTCTAAATCATAACGCAGTTCGCCCCCAATATCATACCTGAATGTTTGAATATCATACTTAATCAACTTATCTGGGGATGTTAGTGAAACAGTAACTATATGGGTGCCCGCAGTATCCGGAAACCACTTTTCCGAAAAAGTAACCCTTATAGTTTTTCCTGATGCAAGGAAAGGCACATCCTCTTGAGAGTAAAACTCAACCTCGCTTCCTCTCAAAATTTGAAGCTGGACCAAAAAATTTGTGTTAAGTGGTATTCCGTGCGAAACAAGCATTGTGGCTGTTGCAGGAACACCAAGTTCAATGCTATCAAACTCAAACTGTCTAATAGCTGCTTTGTAGCCTTCGCTGCTTAAGCCTCCGCCACCGCCTCCGCCACCGCCTCCACCGCCGGTACCTCCTGTAGTTGTTCCGGAGCCGCAATCCGCCGGACAACTGCTGGTGGTTTCACTTCCCTGACAGGTTCCATCTCCGCACACCGCTCCCGGTCCAGCCACCGCAGAAACAGTGAACCTTCCCAATGTATTGGAGTTGCTTTCTGCATTGCATGTGAATGTTGAGGTCGCGGAATATGTTCCTGTTGTGCTTGGAGCTAAAAAGGAATAAATGTATTCCCCGCCTCCCTGAGCACTCATTGTTTTATTTGAGTGAAGCGTACTTAAATCCGGATAATAAACATCAATACTTGCGTTCAGGTCATTGAATGCATTGCTGTCATCATTCGTAACACTATTTCTTAGAGTTACAGTATCTCCAGGATTATAATCAGCATTGTTATTTATCCATGCAATTACAATGTTAAAATTCTTTACATAAATGTACTCGTTCAGATCATAAGTATCATTAACCTGATTTGTATCAGAAGCTGTTACTTGAAACTTGTAGGTGCCATTAGAATCAAAGGTATAATCAAAAATATAATTACCATCACCCTGATTGGTAAAAGTGATGTTATTGGTGTCACCGTCAGCTTCATTAACAACAGCAGTAACTGTTACATTATTATCCGCATCTCCGGTAGGGTGCTTGAATACCCTAAGATTAAGTTCCTGGGTTCCCGCAGCATCCATGCAGCGGGAAGCAGTGAAATCAGCGGTAATAGTAGTATCGCTTTGGGTTACCCAAGATAAGCTTCCATCATTCTGGGATGCTGCAAAAATAACACTGGATAAAATGACTAAAAATATGATTACTCCAAACGCTTTCGGATATTTTAGCATCGTAATAATTAGGAAAAAATAATTATTAATGTTGGGTTTGACTAAAATCAGGAAAAAAAATGAAAAAAAGCAAAGTTAAAATTAAATAGAAATTACTGAAAAAAATGCGAAAAATACTGAAAAAATATAAAAAAATTATATTAAAATTGAAATTAAAATTAGTAAAAAAAATAGTAAATAGTAAAAAAAAATGCAAAAAAAGAAGTTAAATTAAAAAAATTACTCGATTACATTAATAATAAAGTTAATTGGAAATCCGGATGGTGCAACTGTATTGGAAGCATCAAAGTAAAGATTCCTGTATTTAAAAGACCATTCTCTCTTCTTTTCTATTGGAGGAGCGACTATTGAAAAATTAACAGAATATTGTCCAGGTGGTTTTCCTTCTTTTAATTTTCCTTTTATTACCAATTGCCTTCCCCAATCAGCACTAAATCTTGGGAATGTTGGAGTTAAAACAAAAGTGTCAGGAGTTATTTCAACATCAAAATTCTCTAAAGTTTCTTTGGTTGGGATAATACTTGTACCCTGATAAGTCTGAACTCCATAACTAGTATAGAAAAAAACCACTGCAGTGAAGTCAGTTCTTCCTGATAAACTCAGAGTATCAAATTGTTCAGCAGGATAAGAACCATAACCACTCGTGCCCCAGTATTTTGCATCAGGTTTAGCCCAATATCTTAAACCAATTTCCTTGAAATTAGGGTAAAATTCCGGCTGCAAAAAATATTCCTCAGAAAAACTACCTATATCATAAGTCCTGCCATTAGCAAACAAAAAAGAAACTTCACTGAAATCCTCTGGAATTGGAGGCAACTGGTCAAAAATTTCATACTCAGAATTAAGGGTAAAATACTCAGGAACATCCTCTATAGGAATTCCAAGATGGTCTGCTGCAGATTCAAAAAGATCATATTCATCCCTTTTTGGCTTAAAAGCCTCCTCAAAGTACTGCTGTCTTACTGCAAATTCTGTAGGAAGTACTCTAGAATCTTCTTTTACATCAGCCAAAGGTAATTCAGTATCAGAAACAACTGGTTCATCAGACAGTACAATTAAAGGATTAGTAGGCTGGTTAAAAAACAATAAAGCAAACGCGCCAACAATAACAATAGCCACTATACTGATAATAATCGGGTTAAATGAAGCTTTTGGTTTTTTGGCTTTTATAGACGCGGTGTTCGGATTTTCTTTTTGATTAGAATTAATCTCATTTTCAGTTTCCAAATTCACACCCCTATTTTATTCTATAACAATTTTATAATGCTAAAGTATTTAAACAATTCTGTTTTGAGCAATAATTTTTGAGCAATAACACTACTTTAAACATTTTATTAACAACAATTATTTCAGATTAATTAACTTGCAACAGATGTTGTCTGGAAATTTGTTATAGTATGGCTTCCCTGAGAAACACCACCTGCCCCACCTTGAGTGAAATTAGGTCCTGCATTAAAATCCCCTGATATACAAAGAGTATTAGTGTCAGTTACTAAAAGAGTATTAACAAGTCTTCCGCCTGTTGTTTCATTAAATTGATTAAAGTTTCTGCAAGTAGATGCAGTTACTGCAGTGGTTGTGTCTCCTTCATTTGAAGCAGTACAATCAAATTCCCAACCGCCTAAACCACTAGCTCCACAACCAGCGCCATCACCCATCCAGACTTTTAGAACTAGATTTAAGTCAGCTCCATCAAACGCATCACCGACAATGTTAGCATCAATATCAACACTTACATTACCAGTGTTTGTAATTGTAAGTGGAGCCAGACTGGCTGATTGACATACAGTCCCGCCAGAAGCTGCCTCATAAGGCAGGCACTGTGAACCGTTACCATCAACATCAGCATCAATAGTACAGGTATCCTCAACAAAGAAAATATTGTTTTGAGAGCATGTACCACCATACGAAAGAGTGTGAGCAACAGCTGATGGAACAACCCAGGTCATTGTAGTGGTTGCTGTTGTAGCTGAATAAACAGTAATAGCTAATAAAATTGCTATTCCATAAACAAGTAAAACTTTCAATCCATTTCTCATTCTCACACCTCGAAAAAAATTATAATTCTTTATTCTATAATGCCTTTTCCATTTAAATACTTAACGTTAAATTTGACTTATTTTATTATTCAACCACCAAAATTAATTCAAAAACAGGCCTGTCAATTGAAACAAAACCTGCATCAAAATATTTACCGTTAATTTCCTGTGCCCATTTTTCCTTGAATTCTTCGGGAGGAAAATCATTAATTATTTTTAAATTATAAGTTCCCTGAGGGGCTTCTGGTTTTACAAAAACATTTAATTCAACATCTTTTGCCCAGTTCTTTTCAAATTTCGGAAAATTTGGCCCGATTAAAAAAATAGGCTCTTTTATGCTCACATCAAAAAACTCTTTTGCTTCTTCATCCTCAAAAAAAGCATCCAATTTAAATCCCTGATAAGACCTAACCCCATAGCCGGAGTGAAAGAAGAACCTTGTTTTAACATTCTCTTCCCGATTAACAAAAACCGTTTTTTTTATCGGATAAGAACCATAACCATAAGCAGCATAATGAGTTGTTGGCGGGTTTAACCAATAGTTCAAACCATTTTTCATAAAAGAAGGATAAAACTCGGGCTGGAGGAAATACTTTTCCGAGAAAAATAATTCATCTCTGAAACCCCCTGAATGGTACAAAGAAACTATTTTGTTAAAATCATTTGGAGGCAAAGGAAGTTCTGAAAAAATTGCAGGCGAAAGTTTGTAAGAAATTCTTTGCTCTGATAAAAGAACTTGTTTTTCTGAATCCTGCTCATTAAGAATTAATGAATCATTTTGAACATTATTCCCGCTTAACAATAAAAATGCAGCTAAAACCAGAACAATAATACCAATTGAGGCATAAATAATTTTTTTTTCCATAAAAATACCCAAGATTTATTTAGCAACACCAGTGCTAAGGACGTTTCTGTCAATACTCCCTACAGTTGCACTAACAAAATCAGCCCAGAGATAAATATTCAGGTCAGCAGTTCCTGTTGTGTAAAGAGCGGTTCCAGCATGAGGTGCTAAGGTAGTTATATCAACACACCCTGTTGCCGGAGCACCTCCGCAGGTTGCTTCCCATCCATTGTAAACATTAGAACCCTTTAATTCAAGAGTTCCAGGAAGAGCAGCATTCAAATCAAGAGTAATATTCATATCATTACTTGCAGTACTTTGGTTGTCATAAACAAAGAAAGCTAAACCAGTAGGAGAAGCAGCATCAACCTGTCCCTGCGCAGCAACCTGAGTTTGATCAGCCAAACCGCTTAAATCAGTGGTTACAAAATAACCTTTTTCACAATCAGCCCCTGCATCAATACTACCTTCCCCCTCAGTACAACCGCTATTGGGCAAAGCAAGAACAAAAGTAAAATCCTCGGAAAAAGTCTGGATTGTCATTGTTCTATCAGTACCGCTACTAGTGGTTATAGCAGTCTGAGTTCCATCTCCCCAAAAACGCAATTCAAAAATCCAGTCCTGCGGCGCATTCAAAACCCATGAAACAGCATAGTCCCCTCCGGAACTAAGAGTCTGATTTTGCGGCTGAGAACCAGAAACAATGTAAAGAGGCGAACCAACATCAGTATTCAAATCCATCCAAGTAGAACAACCAGCACCAACACAATACTGAACATTAGTATCAACCGAACCACAATCATAATTACTGCAAGAAGTTGTTCCGTTAACAAGGAAATTTACGTTCTGGTTTACAGTAACATTATTGTCCGCAGGAGGATTGCTTATTACAAATGAAAGATCCCCATCAGGCTCCAAAGTAATTGTTCTTTCAGTGCCGACAGTAGTGTTGGCATCTGCCATTGTTCCAGTTGTGTTGAATCTTAATTCATAAGTCTGTGCAACATTACCTTTCAAAACCCAAGAAACATTAAGGCTTTCACTTGCATTTGCATCAGTAAAAGTTTGTGGTTGAGAACCAGAAATAAGGTATAGAGGAGAACCAGAATCGGCATTCAAATCCATCCAAGTAGAACAACTAGCACCAATACAATACTGAACATTGGTGTCAACCGAACCACAGTCAGCATTCCTGCAAGTTGTAGAACCGTCAACCAAAAAGTTATTGCCTAAATACATAGTGTTCGCGTCAGCAGGAGGATTTGTGATTACAGGTTCAAGTGTTCCTGCATCAACAACCCAGTCAGCAATTGTTATTGGTGTTGCATCACATTCATTCTCATCATCACAGCAGGTTGCCTCATCACCAGAATTATTAGTTCCAATATCCTCCCAAGAAGTTGTGTAAGAACAACTAGGAGTTGTATCAGTTCCGTTTGAACCAGCGCAAATTAAATCTGCACCTGATGTTGTTGAATCACAGGATGCAGCACCAGACCTGCAAACAACTAATCTGAAATTATCTCCTGCATCAGTACAATTTCCAGTGAAAGTAATAGCAGTGCCATGGTAAACCGAACCATCATTTGTAATTGTGCTTGTAATATCAGGAGCCAAATTTGGCTGGGTGTAGTAAATGTAAGGGTCAAAAGTCGCTCCTAATTCTCCAGTATCATAAAAATTAACTTCACATTCTTGTTTCCTGTCAGCTCTTGTGGTATCGTCTAAAAAGAACCTCAAAGTAAGGTAATCTCTTACTGCGGTAACATTGTTATTCCACGCAGTTGTAACAGTGGCATTAATGTCCCCAGCAATTGTATCACAGTCAAACCAATTTCCTACCACTGCCTCAAATATACTAGAATCAAAATCAGTATCATCAATTGCAGCTCCAAGAGTCGTTATGCTGTCCAAATCAAATGTTCCAGGTAATTCTTTTGTTACTGTTGTCTGATAAGCCAAAGCAAACTCAGCAGTACTAACGCTGCCTATACCAGTAATGTCAAACTCGAGGACCGCCCTACTGTGATAGTCTGAGCCCGAGTTGTCATATCCTGCTTCAATATCTGCTGAATTAACCGAACTTGGAGAACCGTCTACAAGGCGTACTACTGTGCCGTCTACATCCGCTGTGCCTTCATTAATTGAAACCGAAGGATCCAATTCAATCAAAGAACCGTTTCCAAGAGTTTGGTAAATAAAAGTTTGGTTTCCATTAACATCAAGACTTAGTTCTGAATCGTAAAAAGAACCATTATTGGTTGGATCTGCAAAACTTATAGTGGCAACTGAATTATTTGAGAGGTCTGTTAAGAAAATTATTTTTTGGTTAGATTCATCATCCTCAGGAGGAACAAATAAACTTGCCTCAAAATCCCCAGAAGTTGCATGCTTCAGCCTTAAAATATTGTTTTGAGAAGAATAATTCCAGTCCTCAACCTCCAAACCCCATTTCAAACTGCTTCTTTTTAATTTATAATAAATGTGAACATCTGCACCACCATAATTGAAACTCCAAGAAAGCCTTCCCTTTTCAAAACCAACATCATTCAGGACGTTTTCTTTTTCTTTGTAATCAGCAGGAAAAGGATTTTCAGTGAAATTCACGAAATCAACAACCTCGTTTGCAGGGGTTATTTCCTCAATTGCTATAGGGGTTACTCCTAATATTTGGCTGGTGTTGTTGCTGTAAATCCTCGTGCTTCCAAGGTTCTCCTTGAAATCCACAATCAAACACTCATTCTCGAGCCTGTGGGCATAATCATTATCATTTATTTGCGAGTAAAAAGTTTCTCCGCATTCCGAATCAGTGTAAAGTCTTTTTCCTTCAGAACCAAAGTCAAATGTATCAGTAATTGGCTCGTCCTTCAATGGTTTTTTGTTCTTCTTAATTTCCTTTGTTCTTCTAATATTCAACAAATCATCCGAATCCTCGATTGTATCATTATAATCATCAATTACTTCATCAGGAATTTTTTTCTTTGAAAAAGCAAAAGCAACAGGACTATAATTAAAAGTTGCTTCATTTGTGAAATTTAAATCAACCCAAGAGCCATTACATTCTTGACCTGCAAAATTCCAGCTGCTGCACTCAAAGAGGTGCTCAAAGTTTTTTGGTAAATTAAAAATTGCAGTCGAGCCTGAAAACTGCGGGTTAACTTTTAAGGCAACTAGGGATAAGTAACTTGGATTGATTTTTGCAAGGGTGTTACTGTCAAGAATCTCACTAACCTCAATCAGGATTGTGTTTGAATCCAAAACAACATTACTCAAAGAAATTGATCCGAGAGTTTGGTCGGAGAAAAGTATTTCAGCATCATAAGTCCCCGACAAAACACTAACACTTTTGCCAGAGCCTGCCAAAGAAGCATTGGAATCAAACAATGACAAATTTGATTCAGTATTTGACGCTACAATTGTTAGTAAGGGCAATTCTTGAGGCAGTTCTTCTGGTTCTTCAGCAGGAGGTTCTTCAATAATTTCTTCGGGAATTTTCTGCGCAAAACCCATTGCATTGCCGGAAGCAAATATTTTTGATGATATTACATTTCCATTTCGTGTGCCGCCAAATAATTCCCACGAACCACTGCAGTTTTGTGATTCAAAATCCCAGTAATTGCACTCATAAACAAATCCAGCATCATAAGGAACAGTAACATCAAAATCAGTAGTGGAAAAACCAACATTGGGTTTTAGGGAAATGATTTTGACCCACTGCAAATTAGCATCAGGAACAGCAAAATCTAGAGAAATGCTCTCATCAACCTCAATTAAAGTTACATCAGAATCAATTACGAGTTCATTAATAGTAATAGTGTTGAGTTGTGTTTCCAGAAAAGTCAGGTTTGCGTTGTAAGTTCCTTCATCAAGTTGCACTTGCTCGGTTGACGAGTCAACCAAATTACCATTAAGATCAAAAACTGATAAAGCAGCAGAAACATTTGAAGGAACAACAGTAAACAAAGAAGAATCATCAATGATTACAAGCGATGGTCCAATTGTATTATTCGTATCTTCAGAAGGCTGTTCCTCGACTAACTCGTTTTCAATTGTAATGGAAATTAATTCAGAATAACAGGCAACCTCGGTGCAGGCATTTGCCTCTAAATCATAAACGCCGTTGTCAAATTCAGCAGTATTTATTTCAGCAGTTATAGTATTCTCTGAAAGAGTTCCATCAATTTGAGTTCCATTGATTTCAAACCACTGCGAAGTTATTTCCCCAAAGTTCTGCAGAGAAACAATAATCACATCAAGGCCGCTCAGAACCTGAAATTCTATAGGCGAAACAAAAATTATTTCAGGAATCAGTTCAATAAGGTCATCAATAATTCCTCCGCCAGAACCAGAATCTTCTGGTGGTTCAATCACAACATTTGTATCAGGTGGTTCTTCTTCAGGCAGTGGTTCTGCAACAACATTTTGATCAGGAACTTCTTCAGGAACAGGTTCTGGCTCAGGTTCAGGAAGGGGTTCTTCCTCAGCAGAAGGTTCTTCAGGAGGAACTTCCACAGGAACAGGTTCCTCTTCAATAACAGGAGGCTCTTCCACTAGTGGCTCCTCTATTGGAGGCTCTTCCACTGGTGGTTCAAGATCTGGCTCGGAAACAGGTTCTGGTTCTGGAATAGGTTCAGGATCTGGGTCTATGAGAGGAGGTTCAGGAGCAGGAGGCTCTGGGTCTGGAGCTGGTTCTTCTGGAGGACTTGTGTCCTCTGAGAAAACAAATCCAAACAAAAGCAAAACCAAAACTAAAGCCGTCAGAAATCTTTTCATGCTTAGTAATATGAAGTTAATAGATATATTCTTTACTAAATAGAACTCAGCCGTATTTCAGTTTTAAAAAAGCTATTCCTAAAACAATTAAGAAGGTTAAAACATTTGCAATAATTATAGGAATTTCATTTAACATTAATCCATAAACAATCCATACTAAAACCCCTGTACCAAGAACTAAAAGAAACCCCCTTGAAATATCTTTTGTGGATTTTGTACGCCATGCTTTTATGAACTGCGGAAGATTTGCAATAGTTGTTAATGTTCCTGCAAGAATGCCAATGTAAAAAATTAAATCAGGCATAAACTACCATTACTAATGTTTATTTTTAACAATATCTAAATTTGTGTGATTTTGTTCATACAAATAGTTATTGTGTTTCTGAGTTTCTGGATTGGTTCTTTTTTTAGTTCAAAAGTTTCCTCATTCATGTACACTGATTTGTTTACTTCTAATTCAAGAGCATGCACATTTGGTTTTTGAGTAACGTAATGGATTATTTTGGCTCTTTCTCCTGAATAAGGATTGTTTCTTTCAGCATGATACCCTTGCTTTTGAAATTCCTCCTCAAAAATTTTCAAAAGATTTTCAGGAACAGTTCCTGGGCTTCTTCCTGTTGCAAAACAAATTTCAGGCCTTTCCTTTCCGGCATCACCAGAAACAAGGCTTCCTTTAGAATCCATTGAATGGCCGTCTAAAACAAACAATTGTTTTTCTCTTTGTAAAAAAGAATCAAGTTTTTTGTAAAAAGGATCATAATATTTTACTAAACGGTTTTCGATTACATCAGGGGTAAGTTCATGCTTCAGAACTATTTCCCCGCTCCATGTTTCTGTAATAATAACTCCCTGACCTTCGCGTAAATCATTTCTTTCACGGTTAATATCAACAACAAATCTTGAAGCAGTTGCCTTTAACACCTGAAAATTTTCCAAATCAAAAATTGATTCAGTTCCGAAATCAAGATGTTTATTCATGTGCTTTGGACTTAGGTTAAACTCGTGATGAAATTCTTTCGGGATAAATATGGAACCATGAGGAATAGTAATCAGTGTTTCCATTTCTTAAACACCTTTGGGTTTCAATTTTTCTTTATTTTCTTTTTTCCCTCTATTTTCTTTATTTTCAAGCCCTTTTTTATACAAAAAATTAAGTATTGCTTTTGCGATTTTGTTTCCAAAAAATTTCTGTATCATACCGGGAGTAAAATTTATTTCAACAAGCATCGGACCGTTTTTAGTCATTAAAAAATCAACACTGCATACATCTGCGCCAATAAGTTCTGCTGCACGCAAAGCCATTTCCTTTACATCCTCATCAAGCTCAATTTTTTCAGCCGATCCTCCTGTAGAAACATTAGCACGCCACTCGCCTGCCCCTCCTTTTCTTTTGATTCCCATAACTTCTTTCCCAATTACTAATGCACGGTAATCAGTTGCTTCTGCGGGCATATATTCCTGTGTGGAAATAAACTCATCAAAGACCCGCAGGGTCTCAAGAATTGGTTTAAACTCTTCCTCAGAATTAACAAGCATTACGCCTTTTCCTCCAAAACCACTAAGAAGTTTCACTACAACAGGAAAACCTGTTCTTTTTACAATATTTGCTGAAACCTCAGGAGTAACAGAAATTGAAGAATCCGGAACAGGAATTCCGATAGAGCTGACAACTTTAATAGTGTAAAACTTGTGATTACAAACCTGAAATGCTTCAGCAGTACTCTGAACGTAAACTCCGGAGTTTTCAAGAATATCAAGAAGCATTTCAGCAAGGACAAAGTCTTCTCCAAATGCCCTTACCCAAACAACATCAAATTCTGAAAGGTCACGGTTTTTGTAAAATATTTTAGTCTCACCATTTTCACAGGAAATCCTGATTTTATTAAGCGAAACAAAAAGCATTGATTCAAATTTTTTCTGGGCTTCTTCTATTATGAGAGGCTGGACATCTACTCCTGATTTTCCGCTTATAATGCATATTTTCATTATTTTCCCCTCATTTTTTCTTCATAGTGAGCTACAACTTTTTCATACATATTCTGGCTTGAAGCAGCATTGAACATTGCAAAATCAATTTTATTTCGAACTCCTATTACTTTTCCATTAATCATTTTTACAACGCCAATATCCATTCCGGAAACTTTTGCTGCTTTAATAGCCATTTCTCTGTCATCATCAGAAAGTTTTGTGGTTAATGGTTTTTTTGAATGGGAAAGTTCCTTTTCAACCCACTTTCTTTTAATCGTAAAAACATCATCGCCAATAACAAGGCTCTGGTCAACATCCCCTTCTAAATATTCCTGAATTGTTATTGCATCAATGTTCACAGAAATACTTCTTATAAAAGATTTTAACGAACGTTCAGATTCAATAAGAACAGAATTGGTTTTTTTCAGACCGGAAAAAGTTTTAACGATAAGAGGATATGAAAAAGTTTTGAGGCTGGCGTCAATTGTTTCCTTATCAGCAATAATATCTGTCTTGGAAATATTTACTTTTTTTGAGTTAAGTGAAACATAAAGAAAGGGCTTGTTTGAAAGTAAATAATAGGAATTTGGTTTTAGGTTACAGTAAATTCCGGAATCCACCAGTTCACTTATAAATGGTTCTGCAAAAACAGTGAACTCAACAGGAAGACTAAGGAAAACAGAATCATATTCAGAAAAAGCTTTCCCATCACGGAAAATACTTGAAGAGTTCTTTTCAACCAGAACACCAATGCTACCTATTTCAACAAATTCCGAATCGATTTTCTTTGAATTAAAAGCCTTTATCAGTGCCTCTATATCCGAAGTTTTTTTCTCAGCAATTAATGCTACATTCATAACAACAAACCACTTAAGCAATTATTTTTTGCTTGTTTTTGATTTTGTACTTTTTTCTTTGGATTTTTCAGATTCAGTTTTTTCCTTTTCCTGTTTCTGCTTTGAAGAAGTTAAATCCGGCTTCCAAATATGCTTTACTTTTTCTTCTTTAATCTTTGGAGCAAGATGTTCTGAAATAATCTCATTAATCATATTTCTTTGCCTGAACTGTCTTTTCAAATATCTCTCAAAAGATTTTGAAAGGTTTTTATAAGAAGCAACATCCCCATAAAGAAGACCTTCATTTAAGCGCCAGAATGCAGAGGTTCCTTTTTTGGCAAAAACAAAATAACCCCTTGAAATATCATAATCATCCATTGCATCCTCAAGAAGCTGGTGATTTACCAAATAAACCCCTGCTGTTTCGTTACTTGGATCCATTACTACAAGTTCCTCTCCCTCAACACCAACACATAAAACATAGTGGCCGGACCTGCTTTCTTTTTCAGGGAAAATCACTGGTTTCTTGTACCATAAAATAATCATTGCTCCTTCCGCAATCCACGCCTTTATTTCCTGAGCAAGATCAAAAATTTCATCAAACCTTATTAATTGACCTTTAACCTCTGAATTAGTGAACTTCTTCACAGCATTAATAAGGTCTTCCGGTTCCGTTCCTCCGGGAATCTTGGTTTTTGATTCCTTAGCCAGTTCTTCCTGAGTAATAGTATAACCAAAAAAATCAAGCATCATAACAGCTGAAGCAGGGCCACAGTAACTTGGCAATTGAGGCATAAAGTTTTTCATCAACGCTTCAATCTTTGTGATGTTACTTCTAACCCTTTTCACAAGAAGTTCTTTTGTGATAATAACTTTGTTTGGAATAATATGATTGTAACCGGAACTTGTTTCAATAATAACGCCGTGATTTGTAACGCTAATTACTTCACCTTCACTGTCCTGAAGTTTAACTCTTTGACCCGGCTTGAGAATGTTTTTTTCAACATACCTTGCAAGCAGAGCATTTGAAATATAATCCTTGAAAGAATAAGCGATTAATGCTCCTGAGAAAAACATCAAAGTGAAAACAGTGCCTGCAATTATCGTATCAAAGAAAGGGACTGGCCGCGCGTAATAATTCAGGGTAATGCTTAGTAAAACGAGATAAAGGAAAAGTTTCAGGACAAAGAAAACAGTGTTTATTATGTTTGATGAAACACCAAACTCGTGTAAGTAATCAAGTCTTCCTATTCGGGTGAAAAAAGTTTTCAGAATATCAACAATCAGATTTATTACAATGTAACCAAGCATCAGAATAAGAATAATCACAAGTGCAGCAGGAATAATATCCCAGACCCTGACTAAAACATCCTTTGCAAACTCAACCTTCAAAACATCAAGTGCAACTATTGTAAAGAAAACAAAAATCATCAGTTCAATAAGCCTTGTAAGTGATTTTACTGATGCAACCGAAACCAAGTTTAGTTTGTCATTAAAAGCAAGTATTGCCAAAGCAATAATCTTTGCAGAAATTACTCCTGATATAAGAATTCCTAATGCTAATACTGTTTCATTAGCAACTGCATCCTGTAATATATCCAAACCAAATGGTAACATACCAATCCCTCAATACCCTCAATGTAAGATAGTATATATTATAATTATTCATTTAAATAACTTGGTAATTAGGAAAAAACACAAAACCTGAAAAAATAAAACATTGGGTTTTTTGGGCACTAAGAGGCCAGAAACAGGGCTAACACAACTTTTATAAACCATTTAAGCAGTATTATTATATGGGTAAGAGCGACAGAATCAAAGTTGGTTTGACTTTTGATGATGTTTTGCTGGTACCTGCTGCTTCTAAAGTTTCTCCGGGGAATGCTAATCTTAAAACAAAATTAACCAAAAACATTCCCTTAAACATTCCTATTATAAGTGCGGCAATGGACACTGTTACCGAGTATGCCACCGCAATTGCAATGGCACAGGAAGGCGGAATAGGAATTATTCATAAAAATATGAGCATTGAAGAACAGGCATCTCAGGTTGAAAAAGTAAAAAGAGAAGAATACCTTATTGTTACTAATCCTGTTACAATTTCTCCTGAAACAACTATTGCACAGATTCAGGTTCTGAAAAAAGAATTTAACATCAGAAGCTTTCCTGTTGTGAAAGAAAAAAAATTAGTCGGAATTGTTACTAACAGAGATCTTGTGTTTGAAGATGATCCAAACAAAAAAGCAAAAGAATTAATGACAACAAAACTTATAACTGCAGATCCGAAAATTTCAATGGAAAAAGCAAAAATAATTTTACACTCAAACAGAATTGAAAAACTTCCGCTTATTGATTCAAAAAATCATTTGAAAGGATTAGTTACGATTACTGATATTGAAAATAAACAAACACACCCTAACTCAAACAAGGATAATAAAGGAAGACTTGTTGTGGGGGCTTCTGTAGGACCTAAAGATGAAAAAAGAATCAAAGCTTTGATAGAAAAAGAAGTTGATGTTCTTGTACTTGATACTTCACACGGCCACAGAGATATTGTAATAGCTGCTGTTAGAAAATACAAGAAAAAATACAAAGTTCCAATTATCGCAGGAAATGTTGCTACTTATGAGGGTGCAAAAGCACTAATCAAGGCAGGGGCTGATGCTGTTAAAGTTGGTATTGGCGGAGGAGCCATTTGTACCACCAGAGTCATTGCTGGAGTAGGGGTTCCGCAGGTAACAGCAGTAATGGAAGCTGCTCGCGCAGCTAAAGGAACCAGAGTTACAATAATCAGTGATGGCGGAATCAAATACTCGGGAGACATTGTGAAAGCATTAGCTGCAGGAGCTGATTGTGTAATGGTTGGTTCATTATTAGCTGGTTGTGAAGAAACACCTGGAAAAGTTGTTTACATGAACAACAGAAAATTCAAACAATACAGAGGAATGGGCAGTATTGGAGCAATGGAAAGAGGCTCAAAAGAAAGATATTTCCAGAGCGAAGTAAACCAAACAAACAAACTCGTTCCAGAAGGAATTGAAGGAGTTGTTCCTTACAAAGGCAAAATAGCTGAAGTAATGTACCAGTTAACCGGAGGAATAAAATCAGGAATGGGTTTAACAGGATCAAAAACAATTGCAGAGCTGAAAACTAAAAAACTTATAAAAATCACTTCCGCAGGATTGAAAGAAGGCCACCCGCACGACATTACAATTACTGAAGAAGCGCCTAATTATTCGCCATAGTCCTCTGCGACTAACGAACCACTACTTTTAAAATGTAAATAACTCTACTCCTATAGGGGTTCTATGAGTGAATTTACAAGCGATGAAGAAAAGATTCTGAAACCGTTTTTTACAAATCTGGATAAGGATATTTTTGTACTCAGGAATCTTCCAGAAGTTGTTAAAGGAGCATTATTCTCAAGATACAGCAGAACCTCCAAGAGCATTCGAAGGCTACTTTTAGATGAATTCATTAATGATGAAAAAATGGGTTTCAAGGAAATAGTGGCTTACTCAGAAGCAATGGGTGAAGATCAGGTAATAGCAACCAAAAAAGCAGAGGAATTTTATGACAGGGTGCTTGTTGGCTACGGAGATGATTCTGTTGCCGAGCTTGGTGGTGCACACATAGCGTGCGAAAACATAAGCAACATTGCTTCCAAAATACTCGAGGATTCAAGAATAGGAATTTCCCCGCTGGAAAAAAGCACAAGATATGTTTATTATGATAAAAAAGTTGATGGAAAGTACAGGTATTATTTGGAACCTGCTTTAATGAAATCAAAACACCAAGACTTATACATAAATACTTGTGATTCTTTATTTGATACTTACGCAAAATTATTAGAACCAACAAAAAAGTATTTGAATGAAAAGTTTCCTCAGGGAAAGGAAAGTGACAGGGCTTATAATTCAAGCATTAAAGCAAAAGCCTGTGATATTCTGCGCGGGTTATTGCCTGCATCAACAACAACCAATGTAGGAATGTTCGGAAACGGAAGAAGTTTTGAATATTTGATTACAAGAATGCATTCAAATGAATTACAGGAATCTAGGAGTATTGCAAAAGAAATGCACACTGAGCTTTTGAAATATATTCCTTCTTTTGTGAAAAGAGCAACAGGAAAATATGGAGACCCTACAATAAAGTTTTTAAGCGAAACAAGAAAGGATATGCAGGAACTGGCAGACAAAACTTTTGAAGGAACTGAACCTGAAGCAAAAGAAGAAGTTGTGCTTACAAATTATGACAAGGACGCAGGGGAAAATATTTGCGCTGCTGCGTTGTATCCTTTTACAACTTTAAGTTTTGAACAAGTAAAGGAAAAAGTAAAAGCAATGAGCAAAGAAGAAAGAATTAATGCGATTAATACTTATCAGAAGAAAAGACAGAACAGAAGGCATAAACCTCACAGGGGTTTTGAGCATGCGTACTATGAATTTGATTTAATGTGCAATTACGCTTCTTATAGGGATTTACACAGACACAGGGTTTTAACCCAGCAGAGACAGGATTTAACAGTGAAACACGGGTTTGATTTGCCTCCTGATGCAGAAGAAATCGGTTTTGCAGATGAATTCAAGGAACAAATGGACTTAGCAAAAGATGCTTATTGGAAAATTTACCCTGATTTGCGGAAGGAAGCTCAGTATGTTGTTCCATTTGCCTGCAAAATCAGGTGGAGCAATTACCTTAATTTAAGAGAACTTTATCATCTAGTAGAATTGAGAAGTACAATTCACGGCCATCCTGATTACAGGAGAATTGTTTTGAAAATGCTTGAAGAAGTAAAAAAAGTTCAACCAGAGTTAGTTGAATACCTGAAGTTTGTTGATTACAGAGATGCAGGATTAGAAAGACTTGAATCTGAGAAAAATATTGATAAAAAAATGCAGGAGGTTGAGAAAAAATATGAAAAGTAAAATTATTTTAATTTCAATCCTGCTTATTTTATTTTTAGCAGGATGTCCAAAACCAAATATTCAGGAAGAAACTCCTGTTACGACTGAAGAAAATGAAGAAGTTTTTGTGGAGGAATCTAATATGGAAAAAGTCGATTTTAAAACAGATGATGAATTCAGAATCGCGGGAAACCTTTGGCGCGGAGAAAAAGAAGCAGTAATACTCATTCACCAATTAAACCTGAACAAGGAAAGTTATAATTCGTTTGCACAAAAATTGAATGAAGCTGGTTTTACTGTTCTTGCAATTGATTCCAGAGGCCACGGTGAAAGCATGGAGCAGAATGGTTTGAAGAGGAACTGGAATGATTTTTCAGAACAGGATTTCAAGGCAATGGTTTTTGATGAAAAAGCAGCAAAGGAATTCCTGCAAAGAGAAGGTTTTGTTTTAACAAGCGCGGTTGGAGCATCAATCGGAGCTAATACCGTTCTGCACTTTTCTGCGTTAGAGCCTTCAATTAGAAAAGTAATTTTACTTTCCCCAGGCATGGATTATAAAGGGGTTCAGACTAAAGAAGTTGCTAAAATTGTTCGTGCAAAAGTTTTGATTGTTGCAAGCGAAGAAGATTCTTATGCATTCGGATCTTCAAGGGCACTTAACGAAATTATTGCGAATTCTGAAATCAAAGAATTAAAAGGATCAGGCCACGGAACTAATATGTTTGGCGGAAGCCAGCTTGAAAATGATTTGGTTGAATGGCTTAAAAGTTAGTTTTTAATAATCCGAAAATAATATTATTCTATGAAAAAGACAATTCCCCTGAGATATGTTAAATTGGAAAGGCATATTACTAAAAATGATGTTGGAGTTCTTCGGACAATCAACCCAAACCTACGACCTGACATTAGTAATCAACCGCTTTCATATTTAATCGCATATAAAGGAGAAGAACCTGTCGGCTATATTTTATATCGTGTTTCTAAAGGTGATTCACCTTTCGAAACATGTCAGACTCATGTAAGGAAAGGTTACTTAAGAAAAGGAATAGCTACAAAAATGACTTACCATTTGCTTGGCCACGCCAGAACAAAATATGGTGCTGCAGTTAAGATACCGGACCAAAATTCTGAAATGCGTTCTCTTGTAGAAAAAATGGAAAGGAAAAGAAGAATGCATTACGGTAGCAACAAATCAAAACCTGATGGGCCAGTGGAACATTTTGACTGGTTTAATCTTAATAGAGCGGTTAAAATCACACACAGAAAATTGAAATAACCGCACCGGCAATTAGCCCTGCTTACAAAGTTTATACTACTACTTTTTCCAAAACTATTCCAGAGGTGATAGTTTATGAGTGAAGCAAAAATGGATGAAATAATGGCAACAGTAAACAAGGAGCGAAGGAATTATCATGAAAAAATGATTAATCTTTTGGAGGAATACGGGGAATTCAGATGATATCTAAAAGATATCTTTAAATATCTTTTCAGCTATATATAGATGATTAATTGAGGAAAGGCAAGTACAAAATAATAATTACAAGACATGCATTCATAAGAGCAATACAAAGAAGAATAGACCCTGATATTATAGAACAGGCTTTGCAGACAGGAAAAACAAAAATTATCGGAAAGAACAAAATAAAGATTGAAAAGAAATTAAAAAAATTCAGCGTGATTTGTATTGATGAAATAATAGGAAATACAATAAAAATAGTTACAATAACAAAAAAGGCGAGAAAATGAAATGCACAAAATGTTCAAAAAAAATGGTTGAAAAAAAAGGTTCAACCCCTGAAGGCGCAGAATATAATTATTACCAGTGCAAAGAATGCAATGAAGAAATACTCAACATGGAACAATTGCATAAAGTCGCAAAACAATACAGAGAAATGAAAAAATACACTGCCAAACTTTCAAAATGGGGGGAGAGCATTGCAATAAGGATACCTAAAGAAATCCTGAAAACTTACAATCTTAAAGAAAATGAAAAAGTAACACTAATCCCTGAAAAAAAGGCAATAAAAATAATTACAAACTAAATTTTGGTTAAACTTTTTTATTTCAAAGCACTAGTGCACCGAGCACATAACCAATTCCGTAAGAAACAATTGCAGTCAGACCGCCTACAAGAAGCATTTCCATTCCTGCATTAAACCAATTTTTGGCAATTACAAGGGAACGTAAAGAACCCACTGCAAAAATTGTTACAAAAGTAAGTAATATTGCAATTGGAAAAGTAATTGCAGGATCAATTGGATAGAATAATGAAATAACAAAAATCAAAAGAGGAACAAAACCAGCAACCAGAAATGAAAAGAAAGTATAACTCCCAGCCTTTAAGGGACTTTTTGGATTCTCAAACATCTGGAGTTCCTCAAGCATCATTGTGTCAACCCAGACAGTTTTTTTGGAAGTTATTAGTTCTACAAGTTTTTCAAGATTTTTTCCTGTAAAACCCTTTTTTTTGTAAATCTGCCTTATTTCTTCCACCTCTCCCTTAGGGTAATTGTCAACTTCCCAAGCTTCCCTTTTTCTTTCAGCTTTATAATATTCCTGTTCGGATTTCATTGAAAGATAATTTCCAACAGCCATTGACAAACCATCCGCAAGAAGGTTTGCAAAACCTAAAACCAGAATAATCCCTGCCCCTAAACCTGCTCCTGCAGAACCTGCTACAACAGCAAAAGTAGTTACAATTCCATCAAGAGCACCATAAACAATATCTCCTACAAAATCCCCATGTGATTCCTGTGACTGTTCTAAATCAAAAGCAGCATGAGAATGAGCATCTTTTGTTTGTTCAAGGTCTTTTTCAGCATAACCCTTTCTGGCGACATTAATTCTGCTTGTGGACATACTATTATTGGCAAGAAAGCAGTTTTAAAACTAGAAGTTTAATATAATAAAGACTATGAAGGGATAGAATGGTTGAATGGCACTCATTAAACAAGCTTGAATTGTTAAAAAGATTTGAATCACGGGAGACCGGACTTTCAACCAAAGAAGCAATAAAAAAACTTGAACAATACGGGCCTAACCAGATTGAATCAGCAAAAAAGAATACAATACTAAAAATATTTTTAGAGCAATTTACTAATCCGTTGGTTTTACTTCTTATTGGCGCTGCATTTTTTTCTTTTGTTTTTGAAGGCGGCATTGATGCTTATCTTATAATGGCAATTGTACTTGCAAACGGCTTGTTTGGTTTTTTTCAGAATTATAATGCTGAAAAAAATATTGAATCCCTGAAAAAACTTGGCGCACCAAGGGCTTTGATTTACAGAAACGGCGCGTTAGTGGAAATTAAAGCAGAAAATATTGTGCCAGGAGATATTTTATACTTAAAAGAAGGAATGAAAGTTACCTCTGATGCACGCTTAATTGAATCTTCAGAGCTTTACGTGGATGAATCAATTCTCACTGGTGAAAGTAATTCTGTTAGTAAAAAAACAAAAGTGCTTGATGAAGAAACTCTGTTGGCTGAAAGAACAAATATGGTTTTCATGGATACAATTATTGTAAAAGGAAAAGGAACCGCGCTTGTTGTTGCAACAGGAAAAACAACAGAAGTAGGAAAAATTGCAAAAGAACTTCAGAACATAGAAGAAAGCCCCACAAGATTCCAAATAGAATTGGAGGGCCTGAGTAAAAAAATAGGCGCAGGAGTTCTTATTTTAGTAATTCTTATAATTGCAGGTAAATTATTGTTATTGAAAAACCCTTTGATTCTAGATGTTGTTGAAAACTCAATAGCATTAGCAGTTGCTGCAGTTCCAGAGGGGTTGCCAGCAGTTGTTACAATTTCTTTGGCAATCGCAACAACAGTAATGCTGCGCAAAAAAAGTCTTGTGAGAAATCTCGGAGTCGTGGAAACTCTTGGTTCAGTGGATGTTATCTGCACTGATAAAACAGGAACATTAACTGAGAACAGCATGACTGTGCAGGAAATTTATTTTAACAATCAAAAATATTCAGTAACAGGAACCGGTCAAAGTATTAAAGGTGATTTTTTTGCAAATAGTAAAAAAATTAATCCTGAAAATCTTGAACCAATATTGCTTTGTGGAATGGCATGCAATGACACAATTATTGAAAAGCATGAACAAATAAAATTTATCGGGGATCCAACTGAAATTGCTCTTACTGTTTCTGCATTAAAAGCAAAAATATCAATGGCTGATATGAAAAGAATCAAGGATTTTCCGTTTACTTCCAACAGAAAAAGAATGACTGCTGTTTTTGATTATGGTGCAAAACAAATAGCTTACTCTAAAGGAGCACCTGAAGTAATCATCAAAGACTGTACACATATTTTTCTGGAGGGTAAGAAAAAAGTTTTTTCAGATGCTGAAAAGGAAAGAATAATGAAAAAAAATGATGAAATGGCATCCAAAGCAATTAGAGTTCTTGGGTTTGCGTATAAAGATATTTTGGAAAAGGATGATGCGGAAAAAGGAATGGTTTTTCTGGGCTTGCAGGGAATGATAGACCCTCCTAGAAAAGAAGTAAAAAAGGCACTGGAAATAGCAAGAAAAGCCGGAATCAGAGTAATGATGCTTACAGGAGATAATAAAATAACCGCTCAGGCTATTGCTGAAAAAATTGGTTTTAATGGAAAAGCAATTGATGCAAAAGAACTTGAAAATTTTTCTCCGCAGGAATTCAGAAAAATCGTGGGTGAATATGATGTTTTTTCACGGGTTAGTCCGCAGCAAAAACTTGCAATAATGCAGGCACTCAAAGAAAAAGGACTGAGTGTTGCAATGACAGGAGACGGAGTTAATGATGCTCCTGCATTAAAACAATCCGATGTCGGAATTGCAATGGGTATTAGAGGAAGTGATGTTGCTAAAGAAGCAAGCGACATTATTCTCTTGGATGATAACTTTGCAACAATAATAGAAGCAATAAGACAAGGAAGAACAGTATTTGATAATATTCAAAAGTTTGTAAGATATTTATTGACAAGCAACCTTGCAGAGGTTTTGGTTGTGGTAATTGTTTCTATAGCTGGAATAATAATTGCACCGGAAACTGGTTTGGTTGCATTAACTATTACTCATTTGCTCTGGCTAAATTTGCTTACTGATGGTTTGCCGGCACTTGCTCTTGGTGTTGATCCGCCAAAGCCAAATATAATGAAACAAAAACCAAGGAATTCAAAAGAAGGAGTAATCACAAAACCAATCATGATTAATATAATTACCGTAGGGGTAATACTCACAATAGTAATTTCTATTATTTTCTTTTACTACTTACCAAAAGGATTAATTTTAGCACAGACAATGGCATTTACTTCTCTTATAATTTATGAATTTGTAAGGATTGTTGTTATTCGTGAGGAAGAAAAATTAGGATTCTTTTCCAACAAATGGCTTGTTGCTGCACTAGGAGTTTCGATTTTGCTGCAGTTAATTATACTTTACAACCCATTCGGAAGCGCATTCCCAATTAATGAATGGTTTGGTGTTGTGCCATTAACTCTATTAGACTGGGGAATAATAGGATTAGGTGCAATTTTTACTTTTGTTTTAAGCCTGTTTATAACAAAATTCACAATAAAAAGGAATGAGCAAAAAGCCTAAGTAATACAAAAAGGATTTATAAACAAAAAAACACTAGGTATAAGCATGAAAACAAGCTTAGTTTTATTAGTTGGATTAGTATTTTTGCTTGGGTGTGCACAAGGCTCTATTGGAACACCTTCAGATGGTTCTTTTAGTGTTGCAGACATAGTGGCACACATTGAAGATTTTGAAGGTAAAACTGTTCTAGTGAAAGGTTCTTTGGGTTTGCAGGGATGCACAAAAATGGCGTGCGTTCCGGAAAAAGCCTGTTGCAATAGTTGCTTTGCAGAATTATCTGATTTAAATGACCCTGCAAAAACAATTAATGTTACAGGAATGGATTGTGCTTTCAATAATTCTTGGCGTTATCTAGGAAAAATTACAAAACAAGACAATGGTTATGTTCTTGTTTTAATTGAACCAAAAGAAAACGAAGAAGTATTTGAATTTGGAAAAGAATTCACTATAACCGAAAACAAAGTTTACGTGCCAAAAGACCAGGTAATGCTTGGCATAATTACTATAACCGGAGTTTCTTTTGAGGATTCACGATGCCCAGAAGGCGTTCAGTGTGTATGGGCGGGAGAACAGGGAGTTACTTTACTGATAAGTTCTGCAGTTTCTTCACACACAAATCCTGATGAAATGTATTTAGGGGAAACCACAAACCCTACTGCGGAACTTTATGGGTTTAATTTTAAGCTTATTTCAATTTATTCTGATAAAACTTCTTATAAAAAATTTGCTAAAATAATTGTAACAAAAAAAGAATTTCCAACAGGAAAAACTCAATGGTTTTCAATTGAACCAATTCAGTGCGGAGGTAATGATTGGAGTCAGTGGTCAGTAAACAATGAGCAATACAAAACAATCAGTGCAGAAGAAACAATTATCAAAGGCTGGTTTGAAATTGAGCACGGAATAATTGTTCAGGATTTTGCATCAAAGCAAATTTATGAACTTGTTTGTGAAGCATGCTCATGCCCAAGAGGAGATACAATAGCAGTGCTTGTTGATTCTTCCCACAAAGAAAAAATGCTTGAACTCGGGTTTGAGCCAATGGGCGAAATTGGTTGCACCAAAGAGGCAATGGTTTGTCCAGATGGAAGCGGGATTGGAAGAGAAGCACCTTTTTGTGATTTTCCAGAGTGTCCAACCTAATTTCTTTCTTTTTTGGTACAGCTTTTTTCTTCAAACCTAGATGCTTTTTCTTTTAATTTCTTTCTTTTTTGGTACAGCTTTTTTATTTCTTTCCAAAAGAAAGAAAAAAGGTGTGTGCAGGAGGACGGATTCGAACCGTCGAAGGCGCTAGGCCAACAGATTTTGAGTCTGTTCCGTTTGACCGCTTCGGTACTCCTGCAAAAAATTATTTCGCAGTCAAACTATCAAAACCCGTTCTACCAATTGAAATTTATTAAAAGAACTAATAAAAACCTTGCTTTAGCCATAAATCAAATTTGTTGCTCTGCCAATTTCTCAAGACTAAACTCTATAAAATGCAGCTCAGTTTCAAGACTTTGCATACTTTGTTGAAGTTTAAAACGCCTATCAGCAGCAATATTAGTCTTAAGCCCAGCTCTAATTCTCTCTAATCTACTTTGAACAAAAGATCTTCTGTTCATTAGTGCTCTTCCAGAAGGGTATTTTCTAAAATAGTTCGTAGGGATGCCAGGAGGAATAGTAATGCTTTCTATTGTTCTATTAAATCTTTCAAGAGTTTTGTGTAAAGATAATAGAGCTCTTCTAGTTCCAGGAGAAAGATTAGCTGGTAACTCTGGTTGTATTATAAATGGAAATTCTCTTTGTTTGGGGTTTTTCTTATGTCCGGGCACAACCTACTCAAACTCCAGAACATTTCCCCTTCTAACCATTACGTAAGTTTCTGGGTTAATTGTGATTGCTCCTTTGCTTCCTTTTTCAAGAGAATCAACAATTTTTCCATTAAGCATTATTTCCTTTATTAAAATGTGGTCATCTTTGTAAAATAATTTTAAATCTTTTGTTATAGAACCTGAAAGGACTTTTCCTGTTATTGTGACTTCCTTTCTTATTTCATAAAGACCTTCAACTTCAAAAGAACTTGGAAAAGTAGTAATTTTTGTTGCAAGTTTGTTTGGTTTTGCATGGTCAGGAATACACACTCCAAGCTGACTCTTCTTTTGTGCTGGTTTTTGCAATAATCCAGAAAGAATACCCATCAAAACCCTAAAGTATTAGTCTACAATGGAAATAAAAAGATTACTTGAAAGGACATTAGTTTCTAGAACGGTTATATCCTCTATTTCCAGAGCTATTACTTGATCTTCCACTGGAACCGCCTCTAGATTGACCAGATCTACCGCCAGAACTACTTCTTGATCCTGTGCTTCTTGCAGAACCAGATCTTCCGCCAGAATAGCCACCAGAACGTCCACCTGATCTTCCACCAGAATAACCGCCTGAGCTTCTGCCCGAAACGCCTGAACGACCATAACTAGAACCTTGGCTTCTTCCACTATTATTTGAACGAAATCCGCCTCCTCCTCTGCCGCCTTTTTTATTATACATTTTTGGCGGAGCAATAATACTTCCATCTTCTCCAACAAAAGTTATTGCATGTCCTGTTTCACCCATTCTTCCAGTTCTTCCAATTCTGTGCTTGTGGGTATCTTCATCCTGTGCAAGATCATAATTTACAACATATTCAACATTATCAATCTGTAATCCTCTTGCAGCAACATCAGTACCAATCAAAATCTTTGCTCTTCCTGACCTGAATTTTTCCAAAGCAATCTCCCTTGCTTTCTGGGATTTATCGCCATGAATACTTTCCACATTATATCTCATTTTGTAAAGTTTTCTTGATAAGAAATCAGCACTTCTTTTTGTTGAAACAAAAACTAATACTCTTCCATCTTCTGCTTCATCTATAACTTCAAGAAGCGCATCTGTTTTGTGTTCCCTTGGAACCTTGATGTGTCTTTCAAAAATATTTTTTCCGATAAGTTCATCAGCAAGAATAATCTCCTCATACGTTGGAATGTACTCTTTAATCAAATGCGCAACACTTCCATCAAGAGTTGCTGAGAAAAGATGCGTATTGTTTGGCTTAACCTGATTCAAAATTTCTTTTATATCATTGATAAAACCCATGTCCAACATTCTATCGGCTTCATCTAAAACAACACTATCAAACTGTTTTGGGTCAAGGTTATTGTTTCTGAAATGATCCAATAATCTTCCAGGGGTTGCACATAAAATATCAACTCCTTTATCTATATCTCTTAATTCAGAAGTAATACCGTGGCCTCCGTAAAACGCAAAAATGTTAAGTCTTGTTTTATTGTTTATTTTTCTTAATTCATCCTTAACCTGAACAGCAAGTTCTCTTGTAGGGCAAAGTATTAATGTTGATTTTTTTTTGCCTGTAAAAATCTGTTCTGAAATTGGTATTCCAAAAGCTGCTGTTTTTCCGCTTCCGGTTTGGCTTTTTACAATTACATTATGACCTTTCAAGATCAATGGTATTGTATCAGACTGTACTTCTGTTGCTTTATCATAATTCATTTTTTTTATTGCTTCTTTAATTTCACTACTAACCTCTATGTCTTCGAAACTCATGTGTTAAAATCACCTTTTTTTTACGAAAACAGGTAAAAACGAAGAAAAAGAAATTCTCTCTATTCGCCGGAACGTTTGAACCAGCTATTCTTACGTGCTTTCTATACATAATACCCCTAACTGAGGGTTTATATAACTTTGCATTGGCTATTTTTTAGAAAAAACGAGATCTTCCTTCATTTTTCGCGAGTATGACTTGATTTTAAGTTCGCGTTTCATTGCCTCGCTTTTGGTTTCAAATTCCTCAGAATAAACTAATCTGACAGGCCTTCTTCTCTTAGTGTATTTAGCACCCTTGTCTTCATTGTGGGCTTTGATTCTTTTCTCCAAATCAGAAGTATAACCACAATAAAAAGAATTATCACGACATTCAACCAAGTAAACAAAATAAGGCATTACATAATATTGGGTAACTTGTTAATAATTTGTATTCTTAATTTTTTTATAATTAAAAGGAGTGATTATTCAAATGTGTAATGAAGAAAAAGAACATGAATGTTGCCATGGAGAAGGACATGACATGAATCATGAAAAAATAAAAGAACATATTGAACATAAAATGAAAAAACATAAAGATTTCGTTGAAAAAATCGATAAAATGGATGTAAAAATCGATAAAATACTTGAAAAATTAGATTCTAAATAAAATATTTGTAAAGGAAAAATGGTTTCAGCAGAAGCTTGGAATTAAATCAAAATTCCCCAGGTGTGTTCTGCATTTCCAATTCCTTCACCAATTTCTTTTGAAGTAGTTAGGGTATTTCCTTTTTTGTCCTGAAGCACAAAATTCTTTATTTTTGCAGGATATTCATTGTATCTTAACTTTGTTTTCAGGAATCCAAAAGATTTTTTCTCAAACTCCCAATGTGCTTTTGAATAACAATCAACATCAAAAGAAATTTTTTCATATTTGTTTTCACCTTTAACAATAAAAACCGGCTGATCAATAGAATTTTTGTTTCCTTTAATACTTTTAATTTTGAAATGTTCTTTTTTATTGGTTCTTTGGCTGAAAAAATACAAGTCATCTCCAACAGGAAAGTTCCCCTGCTCAATAAAAGTATTAGTAATGTTGCCTTTTAGAATTGCAGGCCCAACATGCGGATTGAAATAAGAAAGAATACTTCCTTCTTCGAAATGGAAAATACCCCAATACCAAGAAGGAGCAGGTACATTAACAATCACGTACTGGAAATATGCTGTTCCTTTTATTTTTTCTTTTTTTGAATCAGTAATTGTTCCTGTAAAATTTGCTTTTGGTATTCCTAATGCACTATAACTCATTGAACTGCTAATGAAACTACCCTTAAAATAAGTCGGCTTTGCAATATCATTGGTTTCATCAAGTTTTAAATCAAAATTAAATTGTTTTTTTCCCTTATTTATTATAACTTTAAACCCGCCATCCTTTTCATAAAAACTTGTTTTGTTTTTTGAATCCGAAGTTAACGAATATGGTTTTTTTGTAAGTGCAATTTTTGCTTTCTCCAATAAATAACCATCATGCATTTCTTCGTCAAAATACCATACTGCAACAACCCCGTCAAAATCAGCGTTATCTCCAGAGTAATTAATTTTCCCTGAAAAATTAAAAGTCTGATTATTGCATTTAACTTTTTTTTCATTCTTTGTTGACCAGAGAATCATCAATTGATGCGGTTTATCAGGGTTTTCTTTATTTTCAATAAAAAAGAGCCAGAACCACCACCACCAGGTTCCTTTTTTATCATCAGCTGGATCTACGTTCCAGATTTTTTCAAATAACTCGATTTTTTCTTTTTCAGTATAAACCATAAAAACCCACTTAAAAAAAACTTTTTTTACTTAAAAAATAAAAACCAATCAATTAAAAAAATGAAAAACAAATACGCGAGGAATGTAATTACCTATAAACAATTCTAATCTTAGTTTCTATTTTATTACCAATAAACCTAAGCTTCAAGAAACGTTAATATACATAAATCTGCATTATCAGTTCATGAAAACAAGCATAATTGTAATTGGTTTTGTATTGATTATTACAATGTTATCAGGTTGCATATTTGATAATTCTGAAGATCCTACTTATTATGAAATTCTTCTCGAAAATAGTGATTGTGACCCGCTTTGTAAGGAAGAATATATTGTACTTTCAAATGGTTTTATAATGAAAAAGTACTCTGTTGAAAAAGAAATTATTAAGAATGAAATTGAAATGGTTAAAATTGATGAAAGCAAGGCAAAAGAAGCAATAACATTTGTTCAAGGATTATCAATAGATCCAAGAGAAAACAGATGTATTGAATGCAATGAGTACACTTTACTAACGATAAAGAACAAAGCAGCATTTATGTTTGCTGATACTGAACAAAACACTCCGAATGATATTAAACAGATTTTTGAAGACTCTAAACAACTATTCAGCACCGGAGTTAAGCAGGATGATTTCTTTATTCAGTTTGTATACAAAAAAATTGGCCAAAATAGCATTGATTACCATATTTTTTCAAATGGCTCGGTTTTGTTTGAAGAGTTTGATGACAACATTAAACTGACAAATGCAAGGGTTTATGATATTGAAAAAGAAAAAATTGAGTTTTTAAAAAATATTATTGAACCTGAATTTTTTGAATCAGAAAGCAGCACAAGGAACTGTTATACTATTGGGCTTGATCAGGGTTACATTGAAGTTAAAAAAGAAAATTATTATGCTTTTATTTGGACGTGCGGAGCTGAGGATTCCAGCGCGGATAAATTATTCAATACTCTGATAAAGGAGTTTGGTTAAAAATGAGGAAAATTTTTGGATTAATATTATTTTTGTTTTTGTTTCCGATTGCAAACGCTATTGTGATTGTTTCGCCTACAATTTATTTTGTCACGCTTTCGATTGCAACTTTCATTGCTAATTCAATAATAGGTTTTCTTGCTTTGATTGCTGTTTCTGGTATACTGAACAAAACTTTTTTTGGAAAAAAAGTATCAGAAATTTTTACCTTCTTATTCGCTTCAATAAAAAAATTCGTTATTGGGATTATTTCAATGATTATTGCTCTTTTGTTGATAAACCCTATAGAAATTTTTTCTGTTATTCAGGGAGCTATTGTAGCTGCAGTAATTTTTGGATTATTTTTTCTTTTATCCGAGTACTCAAAATTCAGGATTTCGATTAGCCAGAAAAAAACCAATATTTTGAAATCCGCAACTATTTTTTCATTAGTGGTGTTAATTGTTTTTACTGTTTCAGCCTTGACTTCGCTGGAAATAAAAGTCATTGCAGGAGATGATTCACAATCATCTTTTGGAATAGATAAAAAGCAAGATAGTTTTCTTGATGTATTTAATGATTCTGTTTCTGAAGTAGCTTCTGCTCCCGCTGCAAGAGAATCAATAAGCCCGTCTGCTGGAAAATCTTCTCCTCCTGAGGATTATGCCCCATCATATGATAATATAGAGGGGGAAAAAATTATTCTAAATGAGCTCTTGTTTTTCCCTGAAAGCAAAGAAAAATGCAAGGTTAAAGTTGGTGAACAATCCTTTACTTTCGAACCGCAATATAGTTGCTATTCTGCAGAAGGGCTTTTGCCTGAACGTATTTACTGCCCTGTAAAAGTTTCCTTTTACGAAATCAACCAGCTTGGAGATGTTCAGGTTATTGCTACAGGTTCCTGTAAAGATAGTTTTGCTGTTTCTCTTGAAAGTGGTTTCAGAGTTGAGGTTTCATGAGTATTAAAAATTTGGACAATTTTTTGAAACAAAGCCCTGTTTTAAAAGGAGAATTAGTTGTTCTGCAGAAAACAGAGAACTCTGAATTAATTGAGTTTGTCAAACCGTGCAATAATGATTTTTTTGAACAAGTTTTTTCAATAAACGGCCCTTACTGGAATACTTATGCCGAACTAGGTTTTGGCAAAACCCCTTTTGATGTATCATACCTTGTTGTTTTGAATGCAAGGATGTATTTTTGCAGGAATGTTGAAAAGAAATTTCTTTATAAAATCGGGCCAAAAAAAAGCTTCGCCTATAATGGAGACATTACTGAGGTACTAAAACTTTCTGTTGATAATTTGATTTCGCTTTTTTCAGTGCCTTTTGATTTTTCAAGTCAGGTTGCTTCTATTGCTCTTGCACAAATTAGGATTAATGAAAAGTTACAGGAATTTGAATTATTTTCAGAAAAATCCAAGGTTTTCTGGAAGCACAACCAAAAAATTAGGTTGAATGACTTGGCAAGTATCACTAAGAATGCATTAGAAGGTGCTGTTGAATCAATGAAATATTCTTTTTACTCATCAATGGCTTATTCTCTAAAAGTAAAACTGAGAACTTCAAATGCTTGGAAAGAATGTGAACTTGAAAAATTATCAAAGTTGGTTAAAAAAAATCAGATTCAGCAGGTAAAGGAACTATTTGGATTTTATTCTAAAAACCCTTACGATGTTTCCTTTTCAAGATTCTTAGAAAAGCCTTCTGATGCAGGTGAATTCAAAGAAATTAAATGGCCTAAGAATTCTGCTGCTAGGTGGAGAGAAAACTGCAAATTCTTATGCGCACGTTATCTTGGAATTTTGAGGAAATGTTATCTCGAATTTGGTAAAGCAAATGGTTTAGGTGAAAAAGTTTTTTTCTTAAAACCTAGTGAGCTTGCTGTGTCTAAAAATGATTTACTAAAAATTATCGAGAAACGAGAAAAACTTTTCCAGGATTCTATTAAAGGTGAATTGCCAAAATCTATTGTGTATGATGGAAAATGGAATATAAAATATGAACCAACAAAACCTGTTGCTTCTGAAACTAAAAAAATAAAAATCAAAGGAATTGCTGCTGGTGGTCAGGGAATAGTAGAGGGGAAAATTGTTTTTGTTGATACTGAGGTTGATTATAAGAAGGACTTAGATGGAAAAATAGTGATTTCGAAAACATTATCTCCAAACCTTACTTTGTTGTTTGACAGGATTTCTGCTATTGTTAGTGAAGGAGGAGGAAAAGTTGCTCATACTGCTATTGTTTCATTAGAACAGGGAATGCCTTGTGTTGTTCAGACAAAAAACCTTGATTTACTGAAAGAAGGGGATAAAATAAGGGTTAATGGTTCTACTGGAAAAATAGAAAAACTTTGAAACAGTTTCAGTTAAAAATTTATTTTTTAATGGATGAGTAAATTGCTCCGCCAATTGCACCGGTAATAATACCAATTATTGCTAAAACTGGAAGCCCTAATAATATAGTGGCTATTACAACCAAAATTCCTTCTCCCAATATCTCTATCTCACCCCAAAGCAAGGCGCTAATCAAATAATTGATTACAATGAAAAACAGAGAGATTGCAATCATAACAATTGCATAAACTATTCCACTAGCTGCACCATTAATCGCTGCTGGCTTTAATTCAATTTTATTATTTTGCGCAGAACTCTTAGTAATCAAAAACCCGATTATAATTGGCACTAAAAGACTTAGACCTATAGTTATAATCAACAAAATAATTGTGACTGAATAAATAGCAATTGCATTCATAATTATCGATAATGCTCCAACAATTACCCCCCAAGTCGCAGAAAGTTTTGCAGATTTTTTCCATACTGCGGAAATCGCTTTTCTAACTTCAATAGCCATTTTATAACACTCTTTTCTTTTGGAATTGATTGCTCTATTAATGAATTACGAGTTATATAAGGATATCTAAAAATAGTAATACGCGGGGAACGTAAGCAGCTACAAACAGTTCAAGTCTTAGCTTCAATTATTGAATCTAATTTTTATTCTAGGGATTTGACAAAATCAAGATAAGAGGTTATGTTTTTTTTATTCTTATTTTCAGTTTCTTTAAATTTTTTAAGCATTTTATTTTTAACAGAATCAATTAACAAGTCATCAGCCATAGGATACAATATGTTGTCTTCCTTGAATATGTGTTCTCTAATTAATATTATGTAGCTCTCAGATTCTTCAATTAATTTGCTCTTATTTTTCTCATTTATGCCTGATTCCATTAAGTTAATGCTTTTTCTTCCTTCTTCATGTTCAAATAGCATTTGTTCTACTGGATTACAATGCGCACCTCCTTCTTCTGCACATTTATTAAATTCTTTAAATAAAATATCTTCTTCCTTTTCATGATGAAATTTATCAGCATAATTTCTTATAAAATCAATAACTTTTTTGAAAAAAATTATATCAATATCTTTAGTATTTAATTGTTTAATTTCAAATTCTAAAGCATTAACAACCTTTAATATATTTTCATGCTCTTTTGATAATATTTCCAATGATTCTGAACCTGATTCCATTTTTTACCTCATTTTCCCCAAATAAAATTATTATAACAAGCATTTATTAACCCCCACAAACAGAGTTGATATGCGAATAATGAATCATGAACAAGCAATCTAAAAAAGAATTTTTTTGTTTCATTAACAATAAGCAATCTTTAAAATAACAATTTTAGATTGATAACATATGATTGATGAAAAAAATTACAAAAATATCGAGAAACTAATTCAGTATTCTGAAGGCGGCATTACAAGCAAAGAATTATTCAAAAATAACAAAATTAACAGTACTCTGTTCTGCATGGCAAAAGGAACAAAGTTATCTGAACACACTTCAACAAAAGAAGGATTTATTTTTGTTTTAGAAGGAAAAGGAACATTCAATCTTGAGGGTAAAGAAATTGTAATGCTTCCAGGAGTAATAATTTCAATGAAACAAAATGCATTACATTCCTTGAAAGCTGAAGAAAACACTTCATTTATGCTTCTTTTAAGCTGAAAAAATGAGCACGCAGGGAACGTAAGCAACTACAAACAGTTAGAATCTCTAGCCCTCAGTTTACTCTGTATTTCGTCAATCCTTTCGTTGAGTTTGATGTAGTTTTTCATTGGTTGGTTTGAGTTGAAAATCAAAGAAAATTATTCCAATAAGTTTCATTGAGTTCTGTGGCAGCAAATTGTGCTAATTCTTTGTAATCTTTTTTTTCTGCCTGGTCAATAAATGATGCATCAGCAGTATTCAAAGCATCTAAATATTCAGATCTGTGCTTATTCTGAATTATTAAAGGAGGGTAATTGGATTTTAATAAAATAAAATTCATCAGCATTCGTCCAGTTCTGCCATTCCCATCAAAAAAAGGATGAATTTTCTCAAACTTATGGTGGAATAAAACAGCGAGAACAAAAGACTGCATCTTTTTCTTATTTTGTTTATACCATTTAATCAACAAATCAAGATCTTTAGAAACTAAATAAAACGGAGAAGCTTTGAATCTCATATGCATAACTCTAATATCTTTAGTCCTGTATTCTGTTCTTGAATCAATATTTTCAAGTAAATCAGCATGAATCTTTTTTATCAAATCATGCGAAATATCTTTCTTAAAATCTAACTTTTCAAATACTTTTTTTGTATTTTGCAAATCATAAATTTCCCGAAGGGTTTTCCCCTTAGGGGTCAATCCGTCTTCCAAAAGATCATGTGCTTCTTTCAAAGTAATAGTATTGCCTTCAATAGAAGCAGTGTTAACAGCATATTCAATCAAAAAACCATTCATCATCTGCTCTTGTGTTAAAGAATCAAGATTCTTGAAAACCGCAGTAAAATGTAATTTACAAGCCTCAACATCAAACAAAGTGTTTTCTAAAAAATCATTAGTTTTCAATTTAAGCTTTTTAACTTCCTCCAAAAAATGATTTGACTCTAAAAACAAATTAATTTTCCTATAAGCCTTTTCAATATCCTTTTTATACTTAGGAAGCTTAACCAATTTTTTCTTAACTGATTCAATATTATTTCCTAAATAAGCAACATCTTTTGAAATAACTTTACCATTTTTCCTTTTAGAAGTGCGTAAATAATAGTAAATCTTCCCACTAACAATTTTTTTGTAAATATAAACCATATAATAATAACAGACAAACCAATATATAAATCTACCCACTACATAAGAAATTTCTCTTGTAGTGGGTAAACGCGGGGAACGGGATTCGAACCCGTGCGTCCAGAAGGACAACAGCTCGCCGCACAATTCCCAAAATTCAAAGCTCCTTGCTTTTTCTTTTGGTACAGCTTTTCTTTTTCACCGAAAAAGAAAAGGTGTTTAGCAGGCTGCCGCGTTAGACCACTCCGCCACCCCCGCACACCGTCTGCTCACGGTGGTAGAGCGTCCACCTCACTTGGGTTCGGTAGGACATACTAACGCCGTTCACAAAAAGCAAAAAAATGGCTAAATCCAATGCTTATAAACATAATTCAGAGTAAATTTATAAGGTTATATAATGGGTACTCAAAGACGCAACAAAGGAAGAAAAAATACTGAAAGTCATATTATACGTAATGGACAAAAACTTGAAAATATCCGAAAAGCAACAGGTGAAGCTATTGATATACACATTAAAAATGGACCTGATGCAATGGTTGTAAAATTGAGTTATGGTAGCATAAAATCTGTGCAAGGCATGTTGGGTAGGCGTGTACGCAAAGAAAACGTTCACAATATGATCCGCAATATTGTTGTTCTACCGGAAGATGAACTTGCAAAAATAACAAAAGGAAGAGCAGTCACAATACGTTGGCAAACCGAAAAGGGAAATTCGGGATTTGTTGTTTTTATTGGAAAAACACTATTTGACGATGTTATTGAAAGAAAAAGATTTTTGAGGCACGAATTCATGCATGTGCTCGCTGTAGAAAAAGGAGTGCGTTCCAATGCAGGAGAAATAATTGCTTTCGCGTTTATGCATATGGAAGAGGGTTTTGAAAAAGAAGAAATATGGAAACAGAATGCACTTGATCAAATACGCCGAGCTAAAGCAGCCAAAGATCATGACCCTAATTCACTATACGTAAAGAATACTAGAGTTGGACTGGCGAGTGCAAGATTGGCAGCCAACTTAACTAAAACACACGGGATAGGCGCGGCAAAAGAATTTCTTAGATTGTTATTTGATGAGTGCATGGTTAACAACAAAGAAACAGTCCCAATGACAAAAATAAATGCAATGGCAACTGAGATAAAAGAAAAATTCTCAGGAGACGCAAAATGAAGTTCTGCGGAATACCAGTGAAAAGCAGGTTTTTTCTTGCACCAATGGCAAAAGTAACAGCACTGCCTTTCCGATTGATGTGTGTAAGGCAGGGAGCTGGATTAGTTATTACTGAACAGATTAATGCTACGCAAATTGCAAGAAACCCTGATCCTTTTACCAATAATGAATTTTTTACAATCAAAACAGTTCCAGAAGAAAAACCAGTAGGAGTACAGCTTTTTGGAACAAATGAAAAAGATTTTATTAAAGCAGTTGAAATTGTTGAAAAAAAATTTGAATTAATAAACATTAATTGTGGTTGCCCCTCGCCTAAAGAAACAAAAATCGGCGCAGGAGCAGCACTTCTTAAGAACCCTGAGAAAATTGTTTCAATATTAAAAGCAATTAAATCAGTTTCAACAAAACCAGTGACAGCAAAAATCAGGTTAGGCTGGAACAAAAATGATTCCCTCAGAATCGTGAAGGAAATTGAGAAAAGCAATTGCGATGCAGTAATAGTTCACGGAAGAACTGCTTCACAAAAATATACGGGAAAGGCCAATTGGAAAGCAATAAGGAAAATTGCGGAATCAACCTCAATGCCAATAGTTGCTAACGGAGATGTTACTTCAGGAGAAAGTGCAATGCAATTGCTTGAAGAAACCAAATGTGAATTCGGAATGATAGGAAGAAGCGCTATGACAAACCCGTTTGTGTTTAAGGAAATTAACGAATTTGAAAAAGGAAATGAATGGAAACCCAGTGTACAAGAAAAAATTGAAGGTTTTTTTGATTATTTTGAGCAATGCAAAAAATTCGACATGGTTAAAGTTAGTGATTTGAAAGCAAAAGCAATTCAGTTCACAAAAGGAATTGAATTTACAAAAAAAACAAGAGTAAAATTAATTGAAGCTAAAAATGAAAAAGAAATTATCAAAGCCCTCAAGGGCTTTGAAAAGAAATAATTGTTTAATCACTGAATTATTTCATCAAGTCTGACCTTAAAATCATGTTTAAGCATTGCTCCAACAAGAGACCCTAATTTTTCACCATTCTTAAAAATGAGGAAAGTAGGAAGAGACACAATACCTAGTTTAGTAGGGATTTGTTCATTAGCCATTGTATCCATTTTAGCAAAAGCCACTTTTCCTTCATATTCTTTGGATAATTCCTCAAAAGTAGGAGCTACTATTTTACACGGACCACACCAGTCAGCCCAAAAATCAATTATTACGATTTCATTGTTTTTTATAAAATCATCAAATTCTGCATCTGTTAATTCTTTCAATCAAACACCTCCAATAGGAAATTATTAGGAAAAACAGTTTTTTAAAAAGAACGTGACTAAAAATTTAATAGAAATAATTTTACTTACTAATATACCCAATAATAACAAACAAAAATAAGGATAATAGTTTGAAAAGCTAACAAAAAATTAAGAAGAGAAATAAAATTGTACGAAAAGCTAACAAAAATAGGAGTTATTAGTTAGTTTTTTGAAAAGAATTGATGTACCAGTAAGGTTTTTATATAAGAAAACAAAAATATAATTCCTGCTAAGGATTATTCAAATAAGGCTCGATAAATATGGAAGAAAACACCCCTAAACAAGAAATTCGCCAAAAAGGTAAAGGTCTTACAATTGACCGGGTTTTCACAAAAAAAGGCGAAGATCCATTAGAACAAGTAGAATACAGCATACGGAGTTCTGTAATAAAGAATCCTGATGGTAGCACAGTATTCGAAATGAAGGACCTTGAAATACCTAAGAAATGGACACAAATAGCAACTGATATTATAGCCCAAAAATACTTCAGAAAAGCCGGAGTTCCTCAGTTTGATGAAAAAAATGAACCAATCCTTGATGAGAACGGAAAACAAGTACTAGGGCCTGAAAAAAGTGCAAAACAAGTTGTGGCAAGATTAGTTGAAACCTGGAGATTTTGGGGGGAAAAATATGGTTACTTTGCATCATCAGAAGATGCACAGGCATTTGAAGATGAGATAAAATTCATGCTCATCAATCAATATGCCGCACCAAACAGCCCGCAATGGTTCAACACTGGTTTGCACCACAACTACGGAATCAACGGACCTGCACAGGGGCATTATTTTGTAAATCCTGATACAAGCGAACTTGAAAAAGCAACTGATTCTTACTCACACCCACAACCCCATGCTTGTGGCCGATATGACACTCTTCTTTTTACAGAAAAAGGAATTAAGAAGTTGGGAGAAATTGTAGATAAAGAAATAATCGGATTAAAAGTATTTGACGGCGAGGAATTTGTGAAAATTTTAGCAGTAAAAGAAAATGGAATAAAAAAAGTTTTCAGAGCAACACTTGCAAATGGAAATTACATTGATTTCACTAACGACCATTTAGTCTGGTCAGCAAAAACCAGAGAATCAGAATTTGGGTGGAATGAACTAGGAAAAAGTTTAGGTTTTAAAGTAAAGCAATCTTTAAACACAGAAAATTTTGTCCTTGATTTGGCAGAAACCCAAAACACAAACTCAAATACAATACAAAAAGCTAAAATAAGTGAAACAGAAATGCAAAAAGCATCACTTGCAGGGTGGGTTGTAGGAGACGGTTATTTTGGACAATATGGAAAAACAACAATGTTTGGAGTAATAACCATAAATGAGGATGAATATAATCAAGTTACTGAGCTTTTTGAATCATTGTTTGGCGGTTTTACAATAACCACTAAAAAAGAAATTAGTCCCGAGTACAGGATTGTAAAAAGGGACTTTAAAGAAGTAAAAGAATATGTAAAAGAGTATGAATTGAATCA
Organism: Candidatus Iainarchaeum sp.; assembly: GCA_043812975.1. Classification (GTDB taxonomy): domain Archaea; phylum Iainarchaeota; class Iainarchaeia; order Iainarchaeales; family Iainarchaeaceae; genus UBA493. Next base: position 55,081 of record JBDRLP010000025.1, read on the forward strand.
AAAATCCCTAGGCGCAAAAATCCCACAAAAAATCATGGAAGCTGATCCAAAAATACAAAAAGAATTCCTAAAAGCGTTATTCCAAGCAGACGGTTGTGCAAGAATAAGAAACGAAGACGGCAGGAATTCAGGCGATGTTGTCTTATCAACTACGTCTGAAAACTTAGCACACCAAGTGCAAAACATGCTCATTAATTTAGGCATTTACTCCAGAGTAAGTTTATGTGATGATTCAAGGGAAGATAGACACATGCAGTATCATGTCATTATTGCGTATTATTCAGAAAGAATGAAATTCGAAAATGCTATTGGATTTATTTCTGAAGATAAAAATCAAAAACTTGCCTATTTGAATGAAACAATCATTGGAAAATCAAAACCAGTGGTTTCATTGGAAACAATTTCAACAATAGAATATGTTGGAGAAGAAACAGTTTATGACATTCAAACGGAAAGTGGAAAATTTACTGCAAACGGAGTAGTAGTTCATAACTGTTTCATACAATCATTAAGAGATGACCTAGTAAACGAGGGCGGTATTTTTGATCTTATTACAAGAGAAGCAAGGCTTTTCAAATACGGTTCCGGAACAGGAACAAACTTCTCAACATTAAGGGGTTCCGGAGAACCGCTTTCAGGAGGAGGATACAGCTCAGGATTAATGTCATTCCTGAAAGTACTTGACAGAGCTGCCGGAGCAATTAAAAGCGGCGGTACAACAAGAAGAGCGGCAAAAATGGTGTGCCTCGATATTGACCACCCGGATATTGAACAATTCATTAACTGGAAAGTTCTGGAAGAACAAAAAGTTGCTGCAATGGTTGCAGGAAGCAAAGCCTGTAATTTTCACTTAAACGAAATAATGAGGATTGCTTTTGAAGGAAAATCAACTGATGTGAAAAAAAACAAAGAACTTGGAAAAGAAATAAGAAAAGCAATGAAAGATAATGTATCGCCAAACTACATAATGCGGGTTTTGCAGTTAGCAGAGCAGGGAGAAAAAAGCATTGACTTTGCAATATTTGACACTAACTACAATTCAGAAGCTTACTTAACAGTTTCAGGACAGAACGCAAACAATTCCGTCAGAGTGAGTAACAAGTTTATTGAATCAGTTCTAAATGATGATTCTTGGGATTTAAAATTCAGAACCAATAATCAAATTGGGAAAACCCTCAAGGCAAGAGACCTTTGGGATAAAATTGCAAGAGCCGCTTGGCACTCAGCAGATCCTGGTTTGCAATACGATGATACAATTAATGAATGGCACACTTGCCCGAAAGATGGCAGGATTAATGCAAGTAATCCATGCAGCGAGTACATGTTTTTGGATGACACAGCATGCAATCTTGCAAGTATTAATCTGATTCACTTTTTGAATGAAGATAGTTCTTTTAATATTGAAAAATTCAGAAATTCCACAAGGCTCTGGACAATAGTACTTGAAATAAGTGTTTTGATGGCGCAGTTTCCAGCAAAAGAAATTGCACAAAAAAGTTATGATTACCGAACATTAGGATTAGGTCATGCTAATCTTGGTGCTTTACTTATGGTTTCAGGAATCCCTTATGATTCTGATGAAGGGAGAGCAATTGCAGGCGCAATAACAGCAATAATGTGCGGAGAAAGCTATGCAGCATCAGCTGAAATGGCAGAAGTTTTAGGATCGTTCAACAGGTTTCCAGAAAACCGAGAGGACATGCTTCGCGTGATAAGAAACCACAGAAGAGCAGCTTACAATGAAAGTAATTCTTATGAAGGATTAACAATAAAACCAGTAGGAATTAACCCCGAAAAATGCTCTGAACAATTGGTTGCTGCAGCAAAGGATGCATGGGATCGCGCTTTAACTCTTGGAGAAAAAAACGGGTATAGAAATGCACAAGTAACAGTAATAGCTCCAACCGGAACAATTGGTTTAGTAATGGATTGTGACACAACAGGAATTGAACCTGATTTTGCAATGATTAAGTTCAAGAAACTTGCAGGCGGAGGTTATTTCAAAATAGTTAACCAAAGTGTTCCAAGAGCACTAAGAAAGCTTGGTCATACTGATAATGAAATTGATGATATTATAAAATATGCAAAAGGAACAGGAAGTTTAGAAGGAGCCCCTGCAATTAACCGAGAAAGTTTACTTGCAAAAGGATTTACTGAAGATAAAATTGCAGAAATAGAAAATCAATTGCCCAACGTGTTTGATCTTAAATTTGCTTTCAACAAATGGGCATTGGGAGAAGAGTTCTGCAAAAAACTAGGTTTTAGCGATGTTCAATTAAACAGTTCAGACTTTGACATGCTTAATGCACTTGGTTATAAAAAAGAAGAAATTGAACAAGCAAATGATTATGTGTGCGGAACAATGACAGTAGAAGGCGCACCTCATCTAAAAACAGAAAATTATGCCGTGTTTGACTGTGCTTCAAAATGCGGAAAGAAAGGAAAAAGATTTATCCTTCACTTAGGACACATAAAAATGATGGCCGCAGCTCAGCCATTTATTACAGGAGCCATTAGTAAAACAATTAACATGCCAAATCACTCAACTGTCGAGGAAATTAAGGATGCGTATCTTCAATCCTGGCAATTGATGCTTAAAGCTAATGCACTTTACAGAGATGGTTCAAAATTATCTCAACCACTAAGTACTATTGCAGATGAAGATGAAATAGCATGGCTTGGTAATGAAGATGAGCTTGATGAAACTATCGGACCTGCACAAGTACAACAAAAAATCTCAATAAAACTTGAGAAGAATAAATTACCCACAAAAAGAAGCGGTTTTGTACAGGAAGCAACTATTGGAGGCCACAAAGTTTTCATAAAAACAGGAGAATATCCTGACGGATCACTTGGAGAAATTTTCATTGACATGTACAAAGAAGGAGCATCATACAGAGCGTTACTCAATTGTTTTGCAGTCGCGATTTCCAAATCACTGCAATACGGAGTTCCCTTGGAAGAATTTGTTGACTCATTCACATTCACAAGGTTTGAACCTTCAGGAGTAGTAACAGGACATGAATCAATCAAATCAGCAACATCGATAATTGATTATATTTTCAGAGTAGTGGGATATGAGTATTTGGACAGAACAGATTTTGTTCATGTGAAGCCAATTAATGGGTCTGATGTAGGAGGAGAACAGAAGAAGATTGTTCCTCCAACACCTCAACAGGAAAAAGCAAAACCGAAAACAATAGAAGAAATAGACAAACAAGAAATCAGCAGAGAAGAAACCAAAATTATTATTGCTAAAGAAAAAGGTTACACTGGAGATCAGTGCGGCGGGTGTGGTTCTATGAGAGTAAGGCGTAATGGAGCCTGTACTGTTTGTGATGATTGCGGACAGACTTCTGGATGTAGTTAAAGCAAACATTAAATAATAAGCAATACTAATTCTTTTCCATGGAAGATGATCTTCACAAAAAAATAATGAATAATATGCATGCTGAGACAAAGAAGATTGAACAAGACCTTGATGAACACGAACAAAAAATTTCAGAAATAAAAAAATCACAGGGTTTTTTTGCAAAAATAAAAAAACTGATTTTTGGTAATTAAAATGCCCAGAATCTGGGAAATCGATTTTTTCAGGGGAATTGCAATCATAATGATGATTGTGTTCCACTTTTTATGGGATCTAAAATACTTTAATTTTGTGAGCTTTCCGATTTACTCTGGTTTTTGGGGAGCCTGGCAATTAATTACTGCTTCATTGTTTCTTTTTTTGGTCGGAATAAGCCTAACTCTTAGTTATAATAGAAACAAAAAGGATTTTAGAGAAAGATTTCTGAAAAAAGGAGGAATTCTTTTTGCAGGGGGATTATTGATAACTTTAGTTACTTTGATTGCGTTTCCTGAAATCTTTATTTACTTTGGAATTCTACACTTTATTGGATTTTCAATAATACTTTCAATTCCTTTTATAGAAAGAAAAATTTCTAATTTGATTCTGGGAGTAATTTTAATTTTATTGCCTTTAATTTTTGCATTAAAAGAACTGCAAATAATTGAACTTTTTTGGTTAGGTTTTGCAACTCCTGTACCCACATTAGATTTCTTTCCAGTAATCCCTTGGTTCGGAGTAGTACTTTTGGGTTTGTTTGTAGGAAATACTTTTTATGAAAAAGGAATTTCTAAATTAAAAATTAAAAAACCAGAAATGAGAATAATTGGTTTTGTTGAAAAGCTGGGAAAGCACGCACTAATAATTTATTTTTTGCACCAGCTGATTTTGTTTCCGTTAGTTTATGTTTTGTCAACACTAATTTAGACTTTAAGTATGACAGGTTTTAGTGATTCCTTTTTTGAAATAATATTTTTGATGGTATTTTTCAGCATCAAAGAATTCTTTTAAGGGAACTATTTCAGTAACAATTGGATTATTGAATTTTTCTGATGCATTCATTTCTTCTTTGGATTTTTCAGCAATCTTTTTCTGTTTCTCATCAGCATAAAAAATCGCAGACCTATACTGAACTCCAACATCAGGGCCCTGGCTGTTCAAAGTAGTTGGATTGTGGTTTTTCCAAAAAATATCCAAAAGTTTTTCATAAGAAATTTCCTTTGGATCAAACTTAATCTGAAGAGCTTCAGCATGCCCTGTAGTGCCTACGCAGACCTGTTCATAAGTAGGTTTATCAAGGCCTCCACCAGTATAACCTACTTTTGTTTCTTTTACTCCAGCAAGTGTTCGAAATATTTCCTCAAAACCCCAGAAACAACCCCCTGCAAAAACAGCAGTTTCAAGTTTTTCAGCCATAGAAATAGTTATAATTTGAAAATATAAAAAACTTTTCCCAAATTAGATAGATTTTTGTAATTCAGCATCAATTATTTGAGAGAATTCTTCAACAGTTTTTGGAGCTACAAGAACCTTTCCATTAATAAAAAAAGTTGGTGTTCCGTAAATTCCTGCATCAATAGATTCCTGTTTTTGTTGTTCTACATACTCCTGGTATTTTCCGGAATCAACACACTGAGAGAACTGTTCAACATCAAGATTAATATCGCCTGCGAATTGTTTGTAAATAACTTTTAATTCCTCAACATCTGGTTGTTGCGAACATTCAGCCTGTTGGGAAAACAATAACTCAGTATATTCCCAAAACTTTCCCTGATCTCTGGCACATTCAGCGGCTTCACTTGCTTCAGAAGAATAATTATGCCTCGGTAAAGGGAAATACTTTAAATAAAGTTCAACTTTACCTTCATACTTTTGCATTACTTCCTCAATCGTAGGTTCTATTGCTTTTGTAAAAGGACAGCTAAAACAACCAACTTCAACAATTGTAATTTCTGCATCACTAGTGCCTTTTGAAGGCAGGCCTTCATAAGAAACCATTTTTACTTGTTCAGGAGATGAAGGGAACAAAAAACCAAGCGGGTTTGAGTTTGAGTAAGTTTCAGTATTCAATAAACAAAGTTCAGAACTGTCAGGGCCATTACAATTACCATAAACCCAGAGGTTAAACAAACCAATGCCACTAAACATAATGCTTAACAAAAACAGTAACATAAAAGCATTGGCAATTGACTTGAAATGAGCATGAACAAATTTTCCAAGACCTTGGTGGTGTTTCATTAGTTTCATTGAAACAATCATTTGGAAGCGCTTATCCAACCCAGTATTACAAGGGCGAAGAGTAACTGTTCTTAGCATACAACCAAATGCTTCTTTTGCAAGAGGCCTGTGCTTAGCAGAAAAAATACTTAAAATTCCAAAAACAATTAATGCTACAATACAAACAACCATTATAACCGGTTAGATTACTTTAGAATAGTTATAAATGCTTTGTGGAAAGGTTAATGAAAAGGCTCATTATTCAAAACTAGCTCTGAAATAGATAATCCTTATTAATATGAATACTTGAATCTAATTATGGATATTTTTACCCCCTTAGATATATTACAAAATGAGTATTCACAATTCGCCACGATAATGGGAACCGGGCTTTTAATAGGAATAATTACTTATCTTTTGTTCAAATACTTTCTCAAAAATGTTTTTAGAACTGTTAAATCAAAACACGGCTCTCTAGTATCAGATTATATTCCAAAACCAGTATTTCTCTTGGTTTTACTTGCAAGTCTTTCATTTGCACTCAAATCAGTTGTGTCACTAGAGCCATACCATGAAATCATCAACAACACTTTTTTCACTTTTGCAATTTTTATAAGCGCCTATATAATAGCAGGGATTTCCAACGAAATTCTTATGAGCTGGATTAAAGCCAAAAAAGGTTATTCTAAGCCCCCAAAAATAATAACTAAAATTCTGGCTGCTACAATATACTTAATTGCATTCCTAATAATTCTTATAAATTATAAAATCGAAATAACTCCGCTTGTAGCAACACTTGGAGTTGGTGGAATTGCAATCGGATTAGCTTTACAGGGAACGCTCTCCAACTTTTTCGCCGGCCTCAATGTATTATCAGACAAACCAATTAGAGTCGGGGATTTTATAGGACTTGAAGGAACAAGCACACTAGGAGAAATACTAGGAACTGTTGAAGATATAGGCTGGCGATCAACAAGAATCAGAACCCCAACAGACATAATGATTATTGTTCCCAATGCTAAACTTGCTGAAAGCATTATCACAAACTACTCAATGCCTGATGAAACAGTGTCAATTTACATTGAATGCGGAGTAGCTTACGAATCAGATTTGGAAAAAGTTGAAAAAGTAACTCTTGAAACTGTTGAATACTTCAAAAAGAATGTTGAAGGCGTGGTGAAAGACCCGGAATCTTTACCTTCATTCAGGCTCAGGGAATTTGCTGATTCCAATATTAATTTTCGTATTTATTTCAAAATAGAGCATTATATTGAACAATACAAAATAAGAAACGAATTTATAAAAGAACTCAAAAAGCGCTTTGATAAAGCAGGAATAGAAATCAGCTGGCCGATTGTAAAACTCTACTACCCGCAAAAAGAAGTTTTAGGGCATTACAAAAAATAAAACTCACAAAAGTGATTATTAACAAAAAGGATAAATAGCTCAAATTCATTGTTTTTACTATGGCAGAAAACAAAGTAGTAATTGCACTGGATTTTGATGGTTTAATAGCAGACAGCATTCGGGACAGTTTTGTGCAATCCGTGAACGCATACAACTCTATGGGAGGCAGGTTTCCCAGAATAAGGGCGACTGAGAAAAAATTTCAACAGGGAAAACCATTTGCAAAAAATGCGGACGGTTACTATACCCTGCTGCGTCTAATTGAACAAAATCCCAAAGTAAATTTCAGGAAAATGACACAGGAACAATTTGACCGAGAATTTGAAAGAGATAGAACTGAAAAAGGACCAAAATTTGAGAAGCGTTTTTCTGAATACCGAAGGCATATGCAGAGGGAACACCCTGATGAATGGATTGCACTGAACAGTATTTTCCCAAGAGTGGAAAGGCAAATTGGAAAACTGCAGAAAAAATATTCCGTGTGGATTGCAACAGGAAAAGACAGAGAATCAGTTGTCAGGTTGCTGAAAAAAAGTGGCATCAACATACCGGCAGACCAAATTCTTTCAAAGGAAAATACAAAAAGCAAGGTGGAGCAGATGCGGATAATAGCTGAAAGAGAAGGTGTACCCGTAAGTAAAATTCTTATGATTGATGACTCGTTAAATTATTTGAGGGATGTAAAAGCAGTAGGCGCAGAAGCGGCAATGGCAAAATGGGGATACTCTACAAGAGAACAGAGAAGACAAGCAAAAAGAGAAGGAATACCTTTAATCAGAAGACCATTATTTGGTTGGAGTTTTACACTTGCAAAAAAATTAAGGCAAATGAGAAAAAAATGAATAGAAAGCAATTCTACACAGTCCTTTTTTATGAAACCATTTTATACTAATAAATGCATTTATTTTCATGCAAAACATTTTTTCAAAAAACCTTATACCCCGCATGATTCTCTTAGGTTTGGTGGTTTTTCCACTTTTTAATTTACAGGAATTTTATATTCACTTTTACGCATATCTAACAGGAAGCATAGTTCTGATTACTGGTTACTGGGATATTGCACTAATCTCTATAGTGCTTTTCACCGCATTTCTAATCCCTCTTTCATACAGAAAAAAAGCAAATTGGGGAGAAAGGGGTTTAGTGACAGCATTTTTCGTTTCACTTTTTATTGAAATGTACGGAATACCTTTAACAATTCTTTTTGCATCTGAATATTTTCTTAATTCAAGTGCATTAATGCCAAAAGATTTTGTTGTGTTAACTTTTTTCGGGATGTCTTATAGAATGGATCTTGCAATGAGCTATGGTGCAATAATGATTATTCTTGGAGCCCTGCTTATACTTGTAGGGTGGATAACACTTTACATAAACAATAAAAAAAACAAAATAGCGACAAGTGGAATATACAAATACTCCCGCCACCCCCAATACCTTGGATTCATACTGATTATACTAGGCTGGTTCATTGGTTGGCCAACAATTTTAACTCTTATATTCAGCCCCATTCTAATCATTAAGTACATCCAAAACTGTAGAAAAGAGGAAGAAGAAATGTCAAATGCAAACAAAGAGTACAAAAAATATTTGGAAAAAACGCCATTTTTAATATGAAAACAACACCTGAATTAATAATAATTATCAATCTACATCGTCGTTATGCACAAAAACTTTATATATAAGCTATTAGTTAGATGTTAACATGAAACAAATATTTGTTGTTGGCTTGATAGTTGTTTTGCTTATGACACTAGCCCTTTCGAGCGGGTGCATATTAAGCCCCAGACTATGCGATGATGGTAAAGGCGAGCGATGTTTGGGTACCAGTACAGACCCCATTACAGAATGCTCAATGAAAATTACCAAGACCACTTGTGGTAATCTAGGTGGTTGTAGTTGGGCATGTCCAGAAGATTAATCTAGTTTGTGTGTATCTCCTCTAATTCAGAAGTGCATGCTTTTTAGTAAAATTCCTTTTCCACTCCAAAGTATTAAATATTATTTCAGAACTCTTATTGTGTATGAAAAAGTTATTTTTGTTTCTTTTAGTTGTTTTTCTTTTTTCTGATTTTGGTTTTGCATATGACGCAGAGGCAATAAATCAAGTTTTTTATATTCGTCCAGGAAATATTGAAGAGCTTTTTGATGAAAATGGCAATCCGGGAGAGAACTTAACTGAATTTATTGGTGCCATGAATGAGAGAATTGATTATCTTGCTAGTGAGGGAGAAGAAGATGCAATTCCGGCAGCGGCTCTAGACTTAACAAAAAACATCAAAGCTAATGTCACACTTTCTTTTCATGCCCATGAGGATGTCACGATAGGACTAGTTACTGAGAATAACAGAATAACGACAATACAAAAAGATGGTGTAGATGGTGCTGAATTCAATGTCCGCTTAAACGAAGATACTCTTAATGATTTATCTAATTCTGACAACCCCGGAGACTTTATCATTTCAAGCATGGCAAACCAAGAAATTCAGGTTGAGGGCCTAACCCTAGAATCACAAATAACAGTTGCCTATTTGAATTTCATTACAAACCCACTTACTTTTATTTTTATTGTAGCAATTTTAATCGCTCTTGCTTTGGCAGCGATAAAATTCAGAGAACACCTGCAGTAAAGGCAAATGAAATCAATTCACGTCTTCTGTAAAAACAGCACAGATTTTTATATTTTCCAAACTACCTTGTAAATAGCTTTCAATATCTGGAAATTCTGTTGCCTGGTTAGCCAAAATAGTTTTTTCGCTTCCGGTTATCGACTCTTGAACAGTTCCAGCTTCATCAGCATAAAATAACAGCCATCCTGAATCAACCATATCAAACTTGAAAGTAACTGAATCCCCTGTTGCGTTAACAACAAACTGGTCACAAATATCAAGACCAGCACTGCCTGTTACTGTAATCTTTTGCGCTGTTTTTTCTGCGTTGTCAATATCTTCTGCAGGACACCACACAATTGATTGTCCGAGCCAGTCTTCAGTTCTAAAGCCACTTAGTTTTTCTGGTTCTGCAACATTTAATTCAATTTCATAGCCTTGTGAAACATCAGCACAAGCAACAGTCCATTTAGTCCATTTATCAATTATAGGATTTGCATAAAAAGCCCCTTCTGTTCCTTCACCAATATCACTACCCAAAGAAATCAGAAGAGTAATTACAACTACTGCAACTAAAACCGCTCCTCCAATAAGGAGAAGATAACTCACTGAACCCTGGCCTCTTTTCATAATTTTATAATAAAGACCAAAACAAATAAATATTACTCTAAAATAAAAAAAGCGCCCCCGGTAGGA
>JBDRLP010000026.1:0-18483 GCA_043812975.1 Candidatus Iainarchaeum sp.
ATTAACCTGCATGTTCACAGCCTGTTTGGAATCTATTGCGATTTTCCCGCCTTGCGAATAACCATAAAGGCTGTTTATTCCAAGATCTTTGAATTTGACTTCTATTTTTTGTTCTTTGCAATAATCCAAGAGTTTGTTTAAGAGGAATTTGAAGTCATCACCTTTTATTTCAATATCAATTTTGGGCAATTCTTTTCCAGCAGTTTGGGAAACATCAAACACGTTCACTGGAAAAAAGTAGGTTCGGGAAACTTCTTTTTCCTTGCCGCTAGAATCTTTTTCAACAACTTTTTTGGTTGAAGGAGCAAGGATTTTAATAGCTTTAGAACCAGCTTTCACATGGCGTTCGAGTTCGTTCCATTTCCTGAAACCGGCAACACGAGAAGCACTACTATTCTGAACATGAATAAGTAATTGATTGCGGTAAGAGTACCTCCAAAACTTTGCCATGGAATCCAAGTACTCTTTGAAAAAACTTGATTTGCGGACAGCATCAGTTTCATCAGTCAACTGCGAAACAGATTGTTCCACCATTTTATCAAGATTAGAAAGAGGATTCATTTAGAACCCTCCACTTTAATCTTTTGTATTTCAAAATCAAGCATCTTATTCAACGAATTAGTTAACGATTGCTTGACTTGAAGCAAGTCTTCTCCCTCATTCAGCTCGGCAGTAGCGGAAAGACCAAAGCCTTTGGATTCGTAATTCCCCATATTCAATTTCTGGGAAACACTAACATTGATTTCTTTGATTTTCATGCTTTCACCTCGTTTAAAATATACTTGTTTTGCGTGTTGAGCTCTTTCTGTTCAATAGGATCTAGCTCTTTTTGCGTTAACTCGTATTTACCGCACGAAGAACACTCATAAGTCGTGCTAATTGCAGGAGTCTCAGAACACAACCTGATACTGCTCCCTCTTTTCTCCAGCATAACCAGAGTCTCAGTAGCCCTGAAAAAATGATCACCACTACAATGAGGACAAACAACTTTACGATTACGAAAAATCATTGTGAATCCCTCTTTTTGAAAAAAGCCATATCACGAAAGGTACGACTTTCTCCGAAAGGATTACCCCTTTGCGAAACTTTAGTTTGATAATGAAAACTCATTTTTGAACCACCTCCAAGCGATAAAAGAGTTTTTTTCATGAAGACGACTCGCAGGGTTTGGAGATATTATAGCTTTAGGCGACAGCCGACCCCGAAGGGGGAAAGCTATAAATCGAGAAACACTGAGGCGTAATGAAAAAAACGAAAAAAGCTTGGGGGTACGGAAAGGAGTTTAAAACTTTTCTAACTCAAATCAATGTATAAAATATGCTTTTCAAAAAAACAAAAAAGGAGTGATTGAATGAATAAAAAACAAGTAGGACTAGGCCTAATTTTCGCCTCGCTTCTCATAATAGGGGCTTCAACCTATGGCGGAACAAACGGCAAACCATTCGAAGAAATATGGAATGCGATAGATAATCTCCAAAACCAAATTAACAATATTGAACTGACTACAGGACCTATCGGACCTCCGGGAGAACAAGGATCTCAAGGTGAACAAGGACCAACTGGCTCTGAAGGACCACAGGGACCTCCCGGAATAACTGAAACAAGAATAGCCCAATCAATGGCAAACGGACCAGCAACCCTGAGTTGCAACCCCGATGAAATCGCTATCAGCGGTTCATTCGACAATACCTTCGCATATGAGAGAGGAGCATTCTACCCGATTAATGAACGAACTTGGAACTGGAATGGTCAATATCAAGCAAGGTTATATCTTATCTGTGCCAAAATAACAGAATAGTAAAACCAAGCTAGGGAGCCAATAAGTTTGTCCGATTATGCGATTCACTAGATATAAAAAATGCGTGACCCCCGATAAGCTACCTGCAAACAAGAGGAAGGGTTTAAGCCGAAAAAGACCCAAGACGAAATGAAAAAAAACGAGGAAGCTTGGAGGTGGAAATAATTTTAATTGTTTTATGGGTAATCTTAGTGATTAAATGATTAATTTACTTGAGAAAAATAATAAAAAACATGCAAAACGCAAATTTAAACAAGAATTAAAACGTTTGATAAAACTTAGAAATAATAGCAAAGATGACAAAGAATTTCAAAAATACCAAATTAACATAAACGAACTTTCACAACAACAGTATGGAGGAATACAAACAGTTCAAAAGAATTTTACTAAATGCCCAATTTGTGGAAAACCCCTATTTACGACCCCTGATTCTAAGTTTCAATGTAAAAACAGAAATTGTAGATTATATCTTGAAGAAATAAGTAGATGGAAGGCTCAATTTGGGTATGAGGCCAATCAAAAAACAACCAATCAATATAGAAAAAACTGTATAGATACAATCATTACTGCCAAAGAAGGACATAAGTTTTTACATTGGCTAACAAAAGAAAGAAAACCTTATTATGATCAAAGACCAGAATTTTTCACTTGGGCAACCAAGAATACAGATTATGATATTCAATATACTGCTAAAAAATTAGAAACATTAATACACAAATAAACTTAACTAAAAAAACTATGAAAGCGGGGAATTAAAAATAATACTGCAAATAATTTTGTTTTTATTGGAAAAACAAGTTGAATTAGTTTTCTAAACAACAAAGTTGTCCGCTAGGGCAGTCTTTTTGTCCTACATCAAGATATTCCGAGCAACTACTACTGCATGCAAATGGAGCATTACATTGATTCATTAGTTCTTCAGTTTGTTTTTTACTTTCATCCATTAGTTCATCCATCTGTTCATCTTGTTGGTCTTTAAGGGTTGTGTCTTTACCAATATCTGTGACTCTGTCAAGAGACACTATTATTTTTGTTATACTTAACCAATCACCTTTAATCTCTAATTTTAACCCTGATGCGTCTTCAGGCAATTCAAAAACCTCTGCCCCCTCAACCCCAAGACCAGGCTGTAGTTGTTCACCAAAAGATAACCCATCAGCAATATACATTGAAGCGACTGAATATTTATCAAACTCTCTGCCTTCAGAATCAATTAGTGTAAGTCTAGTGCTAAAAATATTCTTGCTCTTGTTCGATTCATTTGTTATTACAAGATACACTTTAACGAATTTTCCAGTAGTTTCTTTTTTCAAAAAGCTAGTTCCCATTTCAGTAAAACTCTCAGCTTTAACAACCTTATATGACAAATCATCAACCATAACAATTTCACTTAACCCTGCAGTTTTATCAACAGGCTCAGGTTCTACTTCAACTTCTGGCTCAGGCTGACTTGGTGTTTCAGTAGAACTTTCATTTTGAGGTTGTACCTGATTTATCGGACAACTTTCAACATTCCCAGCATAACTACCATCAGAACATTTCACTGATTGCTGAGATTGACTAGAAGTACACCCACTCAAAACAACAAACGCCAACAATATTACAATTAACAAACTTTTCAATAAAACCACTAAACTAAAGGTACTAGGATAATCATTTAAAACCTTTTCAAACCATCAACAAGTTCTTTGGAACCTTCAAGTCCTACGCCTTCATAACCGCACTTGCAAGCAATGTTCCATTTTTTGGATTTACCAATAGCGAAAGTTGCCTGAACATCAAACGTAAAACATTTAGGGCAAAACAGTTTCCAATCACTCATTAAACAACACTTCCTCTGAAAAAATTGAAACTAAAAAAGCTCTTATATTCTATGCATTTTCTTCCTGTTTTCTGAGCTTGTTTTATCGAATGGGACATTTTTGGTTTCTCCTTTGCCTAATATTTAGCCTGTGGTTACTTTGTTATTCTCAAAAAGCTTGTTTTGGGTTTCTTTTTTCTTTTGTGTCTTTTTTCACCTTGTTTTTTACGGGACATTTGCGGGACATTTCCAACAGGTTCGGGACAGTTTTATTTGGTGAGTTCGTATCGTACGTTTTTTGCTTTGCCTTCTTTTTTCACCAAACCTTTGTCGATTAGTTGGTTGAGGTCTCTTGTAGTAGTTTTTTTTGTTATTCCAAAATGATCTTCTAATTGTTTCCTTAAAACACTCCCTTGCTTTTGAAGAAAATTAAGGATTTTTATTTGCCTTTCATTCAAACCGATTTCTTGAAGATTTATTTCTCCAGTGGGTTTGACTAAATCTAAAATCCTGTTCCGGGGACCGAAAAAAGTTACTTTGAAGTAAGCATGAGTAATGGTGAAAACTGGTTTTTTGAGACCATGAATCAGCATTAGTTCTTCCATTCTTTTCAACCCCGAACCTACTTTTTCAATATACTCGATTTTTCTGAACAACTCTACTATGCGATGGTTACGTGGATGACTTGTTCCATAAACTTCATTAAGACTTAATCCTTCAGGAATAGTTCCCGGAGAAATGACTTCAATCTTATCATCAAAAATATTGACAAAAATATTGTTTTGTAAAAAATAATCACGATGACAAACCGCGTTAATTATTGCTTCCCTTATCGCATTGTAAGGGTATTCTTCAATGTTGACTCTTTTAAAATCCTGAAACTTATACGCTAATTTCGTGTGCCTTCTTACAAAAGCCTCGGCTTCATTAGCCAGTTCAATTAAACTTCCTTTCAAATCTTTCCTATCAACTATTGAAACCATTGAATTGCCCTGATAGCGAACACAAGTAATGTAATTTTGTTTTACAAACCTTTGAGGTTCCCGTGCAAAAAACATTACCCCCGTATTATTAATTGAAAATTCTTTTCCATCAAACTCTCCACAACCAAGCAAAGAAAGAGCCTGTTCCTTTCCCACAGAACCGTTTTCGCCAATCATCTCCAAATAATAATGGAATTCACTTTCGTCAAAATCAACCCCAAGGTTAAAACTTTCGTTTAATTGCTCATCAAATTTTTCAGCATCCATTAGAATAATGCCTCTTGCGTTTATTAAAAACTTTTTTTGACCCGAACCCCGTACAACAAGTCAAACAAGATTTATATAAGTCGAGAACACGTGTTGTTTGAGGTGGAACCAAAAATGGATATTACAAAAGAATGCAGTATTTCTGCAAAGCACGGTTTTGATTCACAGGGAGAAAACCTTTTTGTTGTTCTTGATGTTGTTGCAAAAAACGGTGACATGATTAAAATAAACAAGATTGATGGAATAAGGTACAACGAACTCTTGAGTGCTTTTGAAAGCCCTAAACATGAAGAACACCCGATTATTGATGATGAAAGCAAGATAATTGTAATTGGTGGCGATGAAAAGAAAAGTGCGAGAAGCATCTGTGTTATTGGCAAGTAACTATTTTTTTATGTAAAAGTTCTTTTATTTCTTTGAGGACTTCTAGTTGCTTTTCTTGAATCGCATTATTTTTCTCTATTGCTTTTCTTATCTTTCTTGCAATTATTGCATTCATTAATCCGTCTGACAATCACATCGCCTTCTCAGGGTCTTGTCTTGTTCTTTCCAATTTGTCTACCATTTTTTTCATGAATTTGTTGAATGTTTTCATGTCCACTCCTTCTTTTTCCAAGTGTTCAGAGTTGTCTATTGCGGCTTGTGTGAAATCAAGTGCCTTGAGTTTGGCATCCTGTTGAATCTCTAAAGCTGTTTTTGTTGTTATAGCACCACCGCATTGGTGGCATAATCTGTTGTGTGCGGGATTTATTGTCGTGCATCTTGGGCATGCTATTTGTGTAAAACGTGTTTCTTTATGTTCTGGTGTTTTTATTCCATGCATTTCGAGAATTGTAGAGTCCATGCTTTCGCCTGAAAGATGAATATATCTTGAAGGCATTTTGCTCCCGTATACCCAACCCATGTATTGATCTAACTGTGATTCCTTGAGTTTTAATGAAAGTGCTGTGGCTCTACTGTGCCTGAATATATGTGGGTTCGTTCTTTTTTTGATGTCCGCTTTTTTGAAAAGCCCTCTAATCATTTTCTTTATGCGAGAATAACTCATTACCTTTGGCTCGGACTTGCTTATGTCCCCCCAAAGTATTACCCATAGCGGTGCTTCCCTATTGTCTTTGAAAGGATGTTCTTCCAGCCACCTTGAAAGGCTGGTGGTTGAGGTCAGCAGTGGTATTCTTCTTTGCCCAGTCTTACCGTTAACTATTATCGAAGTCAAGTACTTTGAGAAAGTCACGTTTTTGATTTGTAATGTTAAAAGTTCTCCTATTCTACAACCACTTTCGTAGAGTGTTGAAATGAATGCTTTGTCCCTTGTTGTTCTGGCTGTTTCAATAAGTTTTATTACTTCTTCTTCCGTGAGAATATCTTCGGGCAATATTTTGTTTCTTGGTTCCTTAACCTTGAGCCATTTGATACAAGCTGGGTATTCATCCTCTGTATTATGCATCCACTTATAGAATTTTTTTAGTACTACTTTCTGGTCATATTTTGTCCAAGCCGCATGACTCTTGTTTGCTTCTATTTTTCGGACTAGCTCTACTAAGTCAGTTTTATCACATTTCCTGAATGGCTTGTTTTTTAACCTTGCCAGACCTCTTAAAACATACACTTGTTTGTTGAGCCTTATTGTTTTTATGCCTAATGCGCCCATTTCGTTTACAAAATTAGTTATGTCTTCAATGTCCTTCTTGTTAAACTCGGTGCTTTTATTGAGAATTCCAAGTGCTCTTTCAAAGCGCTCGGAAGAATTATAGATGTCTATATCCAGTGTCACTTTACATCATCTCCATAGTTTTAAACAAGCTACGGATACCTATGGAACCCATAGAATATATGGCTACCAAAGGTTTTTTAAAGATGTTGGGGGACTAACCCAAAAAATACCATCCCCCCTCCCGGATTTGCACCGGGGATCTTCCGGTAACCGCACAAGCGATTATTTTTGCCTCCTATTTTATGGAGGTAATTTCAACGCGAAGCCTGCTCTCTTTCTTTTTGGTCAAGCTTTTTCCTTTCTCCGCAGGAGAAAGAAAAAGGTTGTTCTACAGCCGGACGCTTTAGCTACTAAGCTAAGGGGGGATTAACTCCCTTTTGGGTCCGAATAGAAATTAACTGAACTTACATTATTAAACCTTATTTTGAGGTTTTTTTAGGCAAGATTTTGCTGTAAACCAAAGGATAGATGATGGTAACCCAGGCACCTGCGATAAAGTAAATTTCCGGGGCTATTAGTAAGTCCTGTGAAAGCCATGCAAGAACTGCTAGTCCGGCAAACCCGAATGCCTGTTTAATCCACAATTTTTTTCCAGTGAGCTTTTCGGAATCAAGATTAAGGAGCTTGAATGCAAAAATTCCTCCAAAGTAACCAAGAAGAATATTTGCCAATGCCAGTGATCTTAAAGTGTGAGAAATTATTACTGCAAGAACTATTGCAAATAACAATCCAACTTCTTCCAGAACTACTTTTTTGTTTACTTTTATTTTCTCATAATTCAGGAGAAGATAATGTGAAATTCTTCCAATCAAAAAACCGAATAATCCTCCAACTACAAGGTCTCCTACAAAATGTGCTCCCAAATAAACCCGCGAAACCATTACTAAAAGCACGGTTAATAATCCAAAAACTCTTGCATTCTGCCTGAATTTTTCCCAGTAAAAACCAAGGACTCCTGAAGCAGTTGTGGCATGGCCTGAAGGCAGAGAATAAGGAGAATCAATTTCGTGTACAAGAACCCTGAACTCTTCTCCTGAAGGACGAAGCCTCATTGTCACTGCTTTTAGTATTCCTACTGTTGCAGAAACAAAAAGAATAGTCAGCATTAGGAAGAAAGATTTTTTCTCATCCCCTTTCCAGTAAAGAAATGCAGCTATTGCTATCCAAACTATCGGGTGCCCTAGCCAGGTGATTGTTAAAAAGAATGAGTCGAGCGATGCATTGGAAAAACTCTGTACAAATGCACTAAACCATAATTCTGCTTCAAGAGGTTCGAACATTCAATTACACTTTTTTCTTTTTTACTCTTTTCATTCCAGGGATTTCTATTTCAGAATAATCAACCATTATGCCTGTCTGCTTTAATGCTTTTTTCATGGCATAAACTTTGCAAAATTGCCCCAATTCTTTTTTTTCTGGTTTTGATAATCCTTCTAATCCTTCAGTTATTTCTTTTATTACAGAACCAACTTTTCTGGAGTTAACTTCTTCCAATGCTTTTGCAGTGTCCTTTTTCCCGATTTCAAGAGCAGCAATTGCTTCATCTATTTTTTCAAGTTTAACAATTTTTCTAAGATTTTCTTCAACCTTAGAATCAACACTTGTTCCAAGACTTCCTAAAAATTCCATTATGCTTCTTGGGTCTGTGGATTCATCTATTTTTAGTTTTCTGATTGAAACCCAATCCTCGTAATTTGCTACAAACTGAATATACTTATCACTCATTTTTTGTTCCTCCAATCAAATAATCATGCATTTTACTAATTAAAAATCTTATTGTTTAAAAAAAAGAATATTAGGGGGTTTAGATTAAACCCTCTAAAATCTGAGCTACATTTTTAACTAATGATTCCTCAATTTCAGTTCCTGGCAATGATCTGATTAGCAGGAATACTGGTTCTAAAGGATCGCTGTCAACGAAAACTATTCTGTGTTCTCCTGTTCTGCTAGAGTAAAAATAGTACCCCTGTTCTCCAACACTAAGAGTTTCTTTTGTTGAATCAAACAATTGTTCTTCTATCTGCCTTGCCTCATCTTCCATGCTGTCCAAAGCAGTTTCAAGAGTACTTGTCTCGTGGAACTCAAGCTGAACAATAACTGCACCGCCTTGAGTAATGTTACAGGTAACATAATTTATTGTTTTTCCAAACGGAGCTGGTTTTTTTGTAATCGTAGTGTCCTGTCCAAACAAATTTTTGAATGTACTTACTATAATAGGATCATCACAAACATACGGTGATCTTAATTTTCCTATTGGTTGTGTTGGTTCTGGATCGGGTGTTGGGTCCGGATCTGTTACAGTTGGTTCTGAATCGGGTGTTGGTTCTGGTTGTGGTGTTGGTTCTGGATTTGTTATAGTTGGTTCTTGATCATCTTGATTATTTGTTTCTCCTGCGGGTGTTCCAACAACTGAATTTTGTTGATTAGTACATCCTGAAACAAGCACTAAAAGCACTAATATAACTACCGGTATAATTTTGTTCATTTTCAAACCTCCCCTTAAATCACTAAGTTTAATTTAAAAATATTGTTTATGAGAGCCTCCGGTGGGATAAGCATCAATCGTTCGAAGCCCCTTCAAGCGTACGGTTTGTTTTCTTTACCTATAATGAACTAAGTTGTTAATAATTTTATCTTCTGAAAGCTGTTGTCCGAAAATACTGGGAAAGAAATGAAAAAAATCCGATTAGAATTAGGCATTACTCAAAAAGAATTCGCGAAACGATTAGGAATAACACAATCAACGTTAAGTGATTATGAAGCAGGAAGAAGACCCAATCTTGGTGTGCAAATAGTGAAGAGGTTTGTTGAAAATATTTAGGTTGAAGAATTCCAAAGTATAGGGAAACGAAATTTTGGTTAAATTTTTTGGTTTAGCCTATTCGTGTTTTGGCAAGTGTTGATATTTGAATTATAGCACTGGTTGAATGAAAATAGGCCTTAGTGATTAAAAAATTAAAGAAAGGAAAGGCAAAAACCTTTCCTAACTCACTTTTTGAATTATTCAGGGAATATTGGCGGGTTAGATGAACTTGTATCGTTGCTATTGATACTGCACTCTGAGTTGGTTCTTATTACAACTGTTTCGCCTGTTGGAAGGTCTGTTAGGACATCCCACTCAGAATTAAATGAGTCCCAAGACCAAGCCCCTGATATGTCACATCCAGGGAATGCTTCCTGGACGTTATTCTTTCCTTCTGTTATCCAAGAAGACAAAGCGACGAAATTATACCCATTTTTTAATGTAAATGTTAATGGGTATTGAACACTAGGATTTGAATCTTGTTGTGTTATTTCACACCTCTGATCTGAATAGAAGAAAAAAACTCCGTTATACTTCCTTATGCTTTGGAAAAGATCTCCAAGTTTTTCTACATCTTCTTCAGTGATAGTGCCTTCTGCAATTCTTTGAGTAATACCATCGTCCAAAAGAACATAGTCTTTGGAATCCCGATCAAAGTACCATCGGTCAACAGTCCACCCGGTTAATGTCCCTCCATTAGACAATGAAAAAGTTTCACTTAGGCCATTGCAGGTTATATTTTTAGGAGTCTTATCATTGACAATATTCCAACCTCTATCGATTTGCTGAGTGAAAGTGTTGTCACTATTATTATATGTTACTTGTGCTGCGAATGCAGCCACGGAAAACAACAACACACCCAGAATAATAATTGTTTTTTTTATTTCTACCATTTTTAAATCACCTCTTTTAACTTGGTAAAGAAGGGGGTCTTAATCGGTCTCCTCCATCAACAATTTGTTGATCGTCATTTCCTTCTGGTAAGGCAGGAGGCTTAAGTGGAGATTGGTTTCCAACATCCCCCTCAGTTTCATTGCCATTATAAATCAATGGACAGTTTTCTTGTTCTGCGGAAGAAATCTCTATTTCTATGCAAAAATTTTCTCCAATTGGATCAAAATCTTGTCTTGAAACTATTTGACAACACAAAGTCAAGGGTTCAGTATAGGTTCTTTGAACAATAGGGCTTTTCAGAAAGTTTCTTATATGGGAATCGTTACTGCCTCTTCTTATTTCAAGGGCACTAAAATTGTTTGAACCAGCAGATTCTTCTATTTCACACCTAATTCTTTCAGATCCAAACGGCAGATAAACAGTCCCACTTACATTTGCAGTAAAAGTTTCGTCAGTACAAGCCCCAACAGATACCTCTTTAATAGAAAGATTATCCGTTGAAAAACTTTGTTTCAAGTCCTCAGGATAAAATTGTGTGTTAGTGCAGCCACTAATAAAAACCAAAATAGCAAATATAGCTAGTATAATCATTTTCTGACCCATATGCTCATATATTATGAGCCATCCTATAAAAATATTACTATCATATCTATTGACACTATCTTGTCATTTACATAACATTTTAATAGTATAAAATGTATGATACTAAAAAGGAAGATGTAGGTAAATGAAAAACAAAATGTTAGTGGTAATTTTTGGCTTGGTAATATTTCTAAGCGGATGTACTCAAAGCACTTCTACTATCTCATCATCAAATGTAGTATGTGCTAATATTGGAGGCATGGCCATAGAAAGCGCTTTGATTGATTCGTCAAGATTAATGCTACAAATATCGAACAATACTGGGGGGGATATTTCAGAACTGGACGTAAAAGCTAGTTTTGATGGCGGAACCCAAATACAGTCTAACGAACATAAAGGGGCTTCTTCAGTTGTCAGTGGGAAAACATTTAACATTAGTTTTAATGAACAAATAAGCTCCGGTTCGCACAATGCGGATATCGCAATAACTTATAATAACGGTGAGTTCACCAGAAGTGCTTCCACGACATGTACAATTAGAAACTAAGTTTCTGAACATAAATATTAACAACTTAGAGTCACTTTGGACTCAATACCAGTTTGAAGTGGTTATTAAAATAACATTATTTAAACAAGTCCTCAATTTTTTCCTTTACCTCTGTTCTCGTAAACGTAGTGCCTAATTTACTGTATTTTGTTTTCATTTACAACTGAACTTCAACATGGTCTGCTCAAGCTTCCTCATCCTTGTCTGCATTTCGTCAATTCTTTCATTCAGCGCGATGTAGTTTTTCATCGGACTGTTTGAGTTGTAGTTTTTTCCTGTTAAGTCGTGCATTTCAGAACGCCTTTCCTTCGAGCAGTTCTTCGAGTTCTTCAAACAAGAAGACTGTTGCTTTCTTGTGGTTTTTTTCAAAGTCTTTTATGGTTCTGCATTTTTGAGTCTTTTCCATTTCTTGTATTCCCCCAGCATGTATTTGGCACAGTCAAGTTCTTCATCACTCAAATCCAGTTCTTTTTCGAATCTCACTTGAAGTGTTGTCTGTGTATCCATAAACCAAAAGCTGTTTTCAGAGTTTTTATTGTTTTTGTATAACGTAGTTTAACAAAGCTATACTGTGCTATACAAAGCACTTTCAAAGCTTAATGTCTACTGCTTCGGAGGGAACAAAACTAGATTATTGTAGTGCCTAATCAAAAAGGGCGAAAGTGCACATCTAATTCTTATTGTAGTGCCTAAAATCACACACTTTAATTGTTTGTAGAGTTGCTTCTATGTGGTCTTTGTTTGACAGCATGTGTTCTGTGTCCAGGGTTATTAGGGATAGTTTTTGATTAATTTTCTTTGAGATAAAATAGGCATCCAAAATAACCTCTGTGTCCTTTGAGTAGTTAATTTTGTTTTCAAGTTCTTGGAACTCTTTTGAGTAATATTTTGAATGGTCTGAAGGGCACTTGTCATACATTGATATTTTTGCATTTGATCTTGGCTGACAAACAAGTATTAGTTCCATTAAACCGTTTTGGATTTCGCTTCTAATTTGGTTTAAATACTTTTCAAACGTTTCTGCATTTGAAGTAACAGCGGAAAAAATAGTTCCTGAACAAGCTTTTATGTAAGAAACAATTATTCTGTGTTCAAACGATTCTATGAATAATTTTTTTGCCTGAAAAATAAGGGAACCTTCAACATCCATAGGATTTATTTTTGATGGATCCTCAAACATTTTCTGGAGAAACTGTGTATATACTCTTCTGCAATTGTTGATTACACTTCGTGCCTCTGAGAATACTCTTATACTTGTTACTCTTTTGAACTTTTTGTCATCAAAATACTCGTTTGCTTTTGGGTATAATTCTTCTTTTCTCCATTTAGTTAATCCGGTAAGTATAACGCTTGTGTCAAGAAAATGGTTTTTGTTTTCATTCATTCGTGTAACCCAAAACAATTGCCTTCATAATAGTATTAGTATCGGTTTGTGGTTCTATTTCTTTCAAAGAAATTTCACTGTATTTCTCAAGTAGTTCTTCGTTCAGCAAGGCAACGGTTTTAGTAAATCGTTTAACCGAATCGGAAAAATCCTTTTTCCAAAATGGAACTTTTTTATCATAAAATGAATCGTGGTGCTCAAGCCTTAATCCTTTGGCAAAACACTCCCAAGCTTCCTCACTAACTCTAAGAGATTCATCTAAAAGAAATAAGTCTTTTCCATTATTCATTGACATGAACGTTGTTATTTCACCAACCATATTTGCAAACACTTGGTTAAACTCAGAGAAAGTTTTATCAAATGGCAATAAACTTTCGCAACCATACAAGGAGTCTGTTAACTTTTCTTTGTAATTTTCGAGGAATTTTTCATTTTCCTCTCCAGTTTCAATGAAATACTTGAATTCCCTAATCCTTTCTAAATAATCATGCTTATAATTTTTCATAAACTTATATGGGGCATTATCATAAATTTCCTTGACCTTATTATTCAACTTGAACAAATCTGTTTCAATAATAATCTGATTGAGGACTTTCTTTGCTACAGAAAAATGTCCTTCATTTGGAAGTGAGATTCGTTTCTCCAATCTATAAAATACAAAACCATTTTCACTAACAGTCTGACTAAAAATATTTTCATTATACAAAGAAACAAGTTCCTGTTTAACAGTTTCAGAAAAAGGGCCGTGCTTATACCAATAAAACTGCAAGGCATCCCTGATTTCTTTGTTATCAACTTTTTGCTTTAAATCAAATAACAATTTATGGAACCATGTTTCAGTCAGGGAAGCTTTTTCTTTTCTAATTTTCAAATCCTGTTCCCCAATGGCTAGCAACAGATTTCTAACAATCCTCTGATCAACAACCACAGCCATACACAAAACCAAACGAAAGATTCAACAATAATACAAAATCCAACTTTATTAAACTTTCTTAAAAATTATGCTGAAATAATCCTTAAAAAGCTATTTTAATCAAACTGATTGAATTCCTCTTCATATAGAAAAACGAATAAAACCCATTTCAAACAAATGCTAATTCCCTGCAAAATTACTCTTTAGATTGAGTTCCGTTTCACCAATGAAGTAAGCTCTAGTACCTTCCATGAAATTTATTTCGTGCCCTCGCCTTCTTTTCAGCTATAAAGACAGGAGAAGGACTGCCGTGCCTACTAAAGTCGTTACGACTACAATTATTAGAACCAATATCAGCATTGGCAAACCATAGTCTGCTCCCATGTAGAAGTATGTCTGGTTTTTTGGTGCGTTGCTCATTTTGTCACCCCCGCTTCAATTACGCTGAGTGTTTCCAATAGCCTGTCAGGATTGTCCTTGTATTTTTTGAGCAATTTCATTAAGGCTATTATTCCGGTGTCTTCTTTCCTTTGTTTTTCTTCTGCTTCGAATGCCGCTTCTTGTGTAAGGGGCAACCAGCACTTAGAACAATAAGAATTGTTCACGTCATTTTGTTCTTTGCATCTTGGACATTCATTTCTTTTCAGAATGTCTTCTTTCCTGTCTTCTTTTATTATTCCGTGCATCCTCAGGATTGCATTGTCAACCTGTTTGCCTGACAGGTGCACGTATTGGGCGGCCATGTCTGAGGATGGTGTCCAGCCAAAGTATTCTTTCAATTGTGCTTCGGTCAGGAACTGTGCCATGTATGTTGCCCGTGAATGCCTGAAGTTGTGAGGGTTTACCGGTTTTTTTATTCCTGCTCTTTTTGCTGTTGTTGAAATCAGTTTCATTATGTAACGGTGCCCCATTTGCTGTAGCCTGTTGAATTTAACATTAACCCAAACCGGGCATTCAAGGTCATTGTTTGTAGGGTGTTTGTTCAGCCATTCCATCAAGTCCGGTGCGGAGTTTATCAGCCTCACTCTCCGCCTTCCTGTTTTTCCATTGACAAGAATTTTGCACCCATGCTTGTCAAAGCTAACGTGCTTTATTTTCAGTGTGCCTATTTCGCTTATTCTTGCTCCACTTTCCCATAGGACAGAGATTAATGCCTTGTCTCTTGGAGAGGAAGTGTTTTTCAATAATTTTTTGACTTCCTCTTGTGTAAGCATTTGTTCTGGAAGTTTCTTGGATTTAGTTCTGGTGCTCTTAAACCATTTGACGCATTCAGGGTATTCGTCTTTTCCATCAAGCCACTTATGAAATACTTTTAACACTCGCTTGTAGGTGCAGATTGTTTCATGCGAAAGATCGGAACGCTTTAATCCTAATAACAGTTCCTCATAATCTTTTGTTTTAACCTTGTCGAAGTCTTTTTGTGTTTTCAAAGCAACTATTCTGAGTGTGCTTAAATGTTTTATCATTCTTGCATTGCTTAAATCCCTCATTAAATTGTAGCGGTGAAAATCCATTATTATTTTTTTATTTCGTTTTGAAACAGCTGAGTTTTCAAGTTTGCTTATTTCTCTTTCAAGGATTCTTTCGAACCCATACAAATCGTTTTGCATAACCTTTCCCTCCTCAACCGAAACCGCTTTAAAGGAGGGGGCTTAGAACCAGGGATACAAAGCCTCCGGTGGGAGTCGAACCCACGACCCGCGGTTCATTTGCCATTTATAGTATAAATACTATTAATAGTTACAAAACCGCTGCTCTACCACTGAGCCACGGAGGCGTGAGATTATTGAGTCTAGTATCGTTTATAAATTCTTTCATTTGTTTAGAAATACCTAAATTCTTTGGCATAATGTATATTTTTTTGTTGATTGTTTTTTGTCTTTTCTAGCCTTATTGTGACTTCAGTCATTCCTTCAACTTTTTCAATAGGTAATAAATAGCCTTGTTTATTTTGTGCATCGTAAATTCCAAATGAGTCTATCTCTTTTTTTGAATACTTTTTAACTTGCCAGTTATTTGAAGATTTTAATCTGCAGAACAGAACTCCTCTGCGTGGCTTTGTTGATTTAATTTGTATTCTTTTGAATTTTCCTTCTTTTTCAAGTAAGAGGTCTATTGGGGTGTCTTCTCCGAAAGGTAGGAATATATTCCAGTCTTTTCTAATAAATTCTGCAGCAAATCTTAATTCTCCTTCCTTTGCAAGTTGTTTTTTCTCAGTCATCTCATAAATATAATTGATTTGTAGTTATATTGATTTTGAGACTGGCCTCTTTGCCGGTGGGAAAAATTTAAGTGCTCCGAGGGGGATTCGAACCCCCGTCGCTACCGTGAGAGGGTAGCATCCTTGACCGGGCTAGACGATCGGAGCAAAGCCTTTTTCTTTCTTGGAAGAAAGAAAAACCCTTGGGAAAAAGAAAGAACCCGATTAAGGGAAAATCCTTGGAATTCCTTAAAAAACTGCCGTTGACAATGGTTCTGTTGAGAATGGTCAACAGCAAATATTTTAAGTTCTGAGTGCTTAATTTTATTGTTTTAAATGCCTCCAAGAAGAAGAAAACCAGATCCTTATGCTGCTTTAGAAAAAGAACGAAAACTTAATAGACGAGCATTTTTAGGTCTTGGAGCAATTACTGCTGCAGGAGGAATCCTGAGTTTTCTTAAACTATCCAAAAAACCAGAAGTTAAACCAAGCAAACCAATACAGATGAAAATGGTTGTTGAAAAGAAACCTGAAAGAGAACCAAAAAAACCAAAACCAAGGCCAAAACCAGCTCCAAAACCAGGGCAGAATTTTATGGTTTATCGTGAAGGCTTGAAAGGCGAAGCTTTTGCAAAAGCTTATGGAGTGCCTTTCACTAGAAATGTTTTTGATTTGAATAAAATTCCGGCAAATTTAGTTCATGATGTGAAGGTTCTTGTTACAAGAGAATGTGCAAAATACAATAAAGTTTGTGAAGTTAATCCGAAAGGCATTCAAATAGTTGATCCGCATGAAATCCTTGCAGTTATTGAACATGAATCACATTACAATCCGAATGCAAGAGGAAAAGCAGGGGATGCTGGTTTTGGACAGTTGATGCCAAGCCAGATAGAAACTCTAAAGAAATTTTCTAAAATGCCGATTATTGTGTCAGACCCTTATGACCCGGCTCAAAACATTACAGGGATTGTAAGAACTTTTGTATGGTTTGCGAATCATCCTGCAAATAAAGAAAAGTCAACCACTTGGAGACGTTTTGCATCATATAATGCAGGCAGAGGCGGTGCAAAAGATAAAATAATTCTCTGGAGCCGCAGATATGCCAATACACTTACTGCAATCTGGAAAAGAATGCAAGATAATAAGGAATTGGCAAATTACATTAATTAATTTTTATTTAAAAAAGGTAGTAAAATCTTCTTCACTACTAGTATGTGTAAATGTTCTTGTATTTCTATCATAATATTCTTCTACTGATTTTTTACCATCTTCTCCATACCAAATAAATGAACATCTTCCATCAGGCTGAACACCAGCTTCTACAGGTATTGAAAAAACATCACTTCCATCATTAGCAGGAGCATCTGCCTTTAATAGTGGACGACACCAGTCACGTATCATATTTTCTTCTGTGGCTGTAATACCTGCTAACTTAGCGCTAAGAAGATAAGAAACATACGACTCTAAATCCCAATTGAATTCATCATCATTTTCTAATGATTCAATCTCTTCTGAACTTACTAATATCTGGCCGTCCAAAGTTGCAATATTTACGATTATGTCATCTGAATTATAGCCTTCCTTTACCTCATAATAAGTGTAAACAATAGTGTCTGTAACCCCTTCAGTTAATTCAAGAACCCTATCAGATTTAACGGTTAGTTTGCATTTATTGCCTGCTATTTTTTCTTGTGTAATCTCAATATCCTCAGGCTCAAAATCTAAAACAGGATTATCTGAAGAATAATGGTAATCAGCTATTGAATCTCTTTCTATACAAAAATCATCTGAAGATGTAGGTGGTTCAAGATTTGAGGAAGGTCCTGAGGTTGAAGAAGGTCCTGCTGCTGGCGAATCACATCCGGATAATGCTATTAATAAGAAAATGATAGTGCCAAACAGTAAATATTTTCTCATGATTAATAGTTTTGATTTCTATTATATAAATTTATCACAAAACACAAAAATCTTGGAAATGATGGCTAATAAGAATTAAACATAAATAACTAATTTCAGTGAAAAGGTTAGTATTATATACTTTTCAAGCCCCAATATGTACGTTTTCGGGGGAAATAAATGGTATTTTTTGAAGCGATACAGGCTTTGCTCAGTTTAGACATTTCGTTTTTCATAGACATCGTCATGGGAAATATTCTTTGGAGTTTCATGTTTTTTGCTCTTATTTATTTTTTCTTCGACAAAAAGAACACAATTTATTATTTCCTTCTCTGGGCTGTTCTTTTGTGGGCTTTCTTTGACTTCGAGTCTTTAACTTCAATAACATTCAGGACAGGTCCATTTCTCATGATTTATTATCTTACAAAACTCGCGGTCCTTGCTTGGGCTGAAAATAGTCCGCGTTTCAAGGATAAATTATTGTGGGTGAGTGAAACACAGTTTTTACTATTGTTATTCGTATTTACATTTTTTTTGAAGTGATTGAAAATGGGGGTTACAAAATATTTGATGAGGGCGTTGCTTTTCGCATCATTCATTTTTTTAGTCATAATAATGTCTGATTTTTTGATTCCAGGGAAAGTGAAAGACACTACATTATCTACTGTCGGAATAATCGCAATTTTCAGTACTTTTTTCAT
>JBDRLP010000027.1:0-149730 GCA_043812975.1 Candidatus Iainarchaeum sp.
GAAAATAATGTTGTGAATACCAGCATTACAATAGAAAACATTACAATAAATTCAGGGTCTAGTACTGCTGCATCTCCTGAAGCAAAACCAGATATCGGGCCTAAAGCACTTGACTTTATACTAGCAGGGTCAATAGTCGGAACTGATGCAATTTGGCTGGATAAAACCTGTACAATGAATGAGCTTACTCCGAATAACATAGGAGCCCCCATAACCGCTGAAAAAAGTATTAAAAGAACATAAATTGAAATATTGGATTTTATCTCGTCTTCCAAAGAAATCTGTTCTTTTAAGTCATCACTTAGCTGGAATAATAAATCTGCAATCTGGCCTCCGCTTCTTATTCCCTGGGAAATTAACCAGAGAGTTTTGTCAAGTATTCTTGAGCTTATGCCGATGCTAATCATTCTCAAAGCATTCTCGGTTCTTTCTCCGGAAGCAATTCTTTTTGAAGCGTTTTTAAGTTCTAATTGTAAAGGTCCAAACTCTGATCGTCCGGCAACAAATAGCGCTCTTTCTGTTGTTAAACCACTTTTCATATTTGATGCAACAAGTCTTAATGCGTCAGGAAGAATGCTTTCAACAAATTTTCCTTTAGACTCTGAATTCATTTTCATTAAAAGATATGCAATTCCTATAAACCCAAAAAATGACAATGCAAAAGCGATTAATGGGTTGAATTCAAAAAATACAAAAGCATTGGCTGCTATTCCTATAGCAAGAAAAAAACCATAAAGAAACAGGAAACCGACAAACTTGTTAACATTTATTTCAAGACCGTTATAAATAAGCTGCTTCTGAAATTCCTGTCTTATTGAATTTGGGATGAATGATGAAATTCTTGTATACACTTTAATCACCAAGCAACGTTGGCCTTGATGACTTTATTATTCCTAGGAACATAAACTGACCAATAGCAATAAACACAAGCATACCCCAAAAAACCTCTTCGCCAATATTAATCTGAGGAAATACTGACAAAATTATCAAAAAAGTAAGGCCAAGTGAAGGAATTATTGCACCAAGCATCATGTAAAGAAGAGAAAGAAGTTTAAGAGAATTACCATATTTTCTGACCTGATTACTTTTTTCTTTTGAAAGATCATCAACAAGCGACTGCATTATCTGGCTTACATCAGAACCTGCTTTCAGACCATTAACTAATTGCCAGATTGTTCTTCGAAAATACAGCGAAGGATTATTTTCGCCCATTTCTTCAAGAGCAATTTCCTGAAACTTTCCTGTTTCGATTTTTTCAACTGCTTTTTTGAATTCTATACTCACCTGTCCGTTGTCTCCTTCTGCAACAATATTAATCGCATCAAAAAGAGTTACTCCGGATTTTATTTCAACAAGAATAGTTCTTAATGCAAAAACAAGGTTTCTTTCAATACTTCTTACTTTTTTTTTCAGAATAATTTTTGGGTAAAATAATAATTGTACAGCAATCAAAGAACCAAACAAAAAACCCAGTAAAAGAGGGACAGTGAGCATATGTTCTGGGGCAAGTCTTGAAACAAAGACTGCGGCAATAAGAGTTCCAAAAGCAAAATATAAAACAAACATTAATGCAATTATTGCGCCGTAAGTTTCTTTGCTAAAATCTATTTCAGCCTGTTGCAATTCTGTTTTCAGAAAAGGAAACATCTGGCTTATTGTGCTTCCTACTCCCCTGAAATGGTTGGCTAAGCCTAAAATTATTTTTGACGGAAGCGGACTGAAAGGAATATTCTGAGTCATATAGAATCAAATTTTTTGTTTTTATTCACAATATCAATAATGTGCTCTGGTTCAATGTAATATTTAGCCATTACAATTCCGACATCATTAACTTTATGAACATCATTTTTCACCATCCACTCAAGGATTTTTTTCTTAATAGCAAGATCTGCATTTATTTCACTATAAGTCATTCCGGTATGCATTGAAAGTTCATCAAACAGCCTTATACTTTCTGCATCCTTTGCAATAACGTCTCCTGAAGGCCTCCACCTGTAAAGAATGTTAGCTTTTAGAGTTTCTATTGTTCCTCTTTTTTCAGGAATGTACTCTGCAACCTGAAGAACTCTTCTTACTCCTAAACGACGATTCCTGAACATTACAACATTCAAGTGAACAGAATCAAGAACACTAGGCGGGATATTTATTGGAGGGTTTATGAAACGTCTTATTGTTTCTTCGGCAGTGTTTGCGTGGAAAGTAGTGTATACTGAATGACCTGTGTGCATTGCTTCAAACATTACTTCTGCTTCTTTTTGTCTTCTTGTTTCACCGACAATAATTCTGTCTGGCCTCTGCCTTAAACTATTTACAAGAAGATCTATCATTGCTACTCCGCCCTTACCCTCAGCATTAGGCTCTCTTGTTGTCATTGGAATCCAGTGCAAGTACTCCGGTAAAGTTAATTCTCTCGTATCTTCAATTGTAAGAATACGATGGTTAGGCTGAATAAACGGAAGACAAATATTCATGAAACTTGTTTTTCCCGAAGCTGTTCCTCCGGAAAGAATCATGTTTAATTCGTACTGCATACATGTCCAGATAAGAGCCATTATTTCTGAATTAGTGGTTTTATTTTTTATGAAATCTGTCACAGTCCACGGGTCACGTCTGAAACGCCTGATGGTTATTGTGTTTCCTTTACTGCTTATAGGGTATAAAGTAGCATTTGCTCTGTCACCTGTAACCAGGTGAGTGTCAAGTAAAGGATTAAGAATTGTTATTTGTTTTCCGCCACGCCTTGCAATAATATTTGCATAATTCTGAATCTGCTCCTCTGTTTCAACACGGATGTTTGTTTTCAACCAGCCAAATTCTTTATGATAAATCCAAATAGGATCTTTTGAATTGTTAACAACGATTTCCTCAAGATAGCCATCAGCCAAAAGAAATTCCATTTTTCCAAGGCCAAGCATTTCATGAAGCAAAATTCCGATTAACGCAGTTTCTGTTTCTTTTTCAATATTAGGAAGCTGAGTTTTGAGTATTTTAGATGCTTTTTCAGCAAACTGAACTTTCAGCAAATTCAAAAATTTAGGGTCTAATAATTTTTCAGCTTTGATACTGGAATCCATTATAATGCCGTGCTTAAGGTTATCAAGCAGAGCCTGGGTTCCTTTACCATATTCCGGAATATCCAATAAATAATTTCTTACAAAATCCCCATCTCGATAAACAATCTGAACTCCTACTTTAACTCCTTCCGATTCAACCTCATACTGTTTCAAAAGTTTATCTGCCAATTCATCACCTTTTTTTCTTTTTATTCAGTTTAGCCATATCTAATTTTTCTTTATGATCAGGAGTCATAACAACCGCATCTCCAATAGGGGAATACAATAATAAAACCTGTTTTTCTTTTTCCAAAAGATTACAGCATTCCTCTACTCTTTTTCTCGGAATATTTAGCTCTTTTGCTATTTTTCCCATTTTTGCTTCCTCATTCTTAGAAATATAATTCAAAACTTTATCAAAATCTGTTACAATTCTTTGTTTTTTTATTTCTGTTACAATTCCTTTTACTTCCTCTTTCTTTTTCATCGGAGTTGTGAATCGCATTGCTGTTTCGATTTTTTCAGGGTTTAAAGTCTGGTTTGCTTTCTTTTCTAATTCAAGAATACTGACAAGTTTGTTTACTGATGCAACCAAATCTCCTGTTTCAGTGTTTCCAAGTTTCTTCTCGATTTCATTTTCACTAATATTATATTGTTTCATAAGACGTTCTACTTTCCCTTCAAGTTCGCCTAACTTTTGCTCGTCAATTTTTCCCTGTGCTTTTTTCTCTAAAAAAGAATTAATTGTTTTTGATTCTGGAGCCTTAATTTCCCCTGATTTAACTGATAATCCTTTAATCTCAGGGGTCAAAGTCATATCTGGAGCTTTTACTTTTGTTCTTTTAAGGTGAACAACCTGCTGTTTTACTTCCGGCGGTTCATGTTCTATCTGGTGAATTTCTTTTTCCGCAACTACTTCCCGGGGTTGGGTAGAAACAGGCCTTATTGGGACTGTTTTTGCAGAAGCTGTTTTTATCGGGGCTGTTTTTGGTTTTGGTTCAGAAGCACTAGATTTAGAAGGAACAATAACCTTTTGTTTGGAAGTTGCTGCAGCTGTTTCTGGAGTGCTTTTAGGAGAAACCTCTAAAACTACAGGTCTTTGCTTTGCGATTTTTTCAAGAGCTTCCTGTTGTATTACAAGAAGATTTTCCAAGTTGTCTGTCTTGGATAATTGTTCAAGACTAACAGGAACAACATGCGGGATTTTTTTCGTTGTTACTGTTAAATCTTTTTTCTGGCTCGCGAGCTCTTTCTTTTCGATAGAAAGTAAATGTAATTTTTCCCGATAATTAAACATTTTTTCCTTAAACAAATCCTCTTGGATTTTCCTTTTCAGAAAATCACTTTCCAAATAATTCATAAGATTTTTTGTCTTTTTTATTTCACTATCAACGTCCACTTTAGTACCTTTAAGTTCGTCATAAATAACCCGAACTCCGCTTAAAGCTTGTTTAGGGCCAATGCTTTGTTGCTCAACCTGCTTTTTTAGTTTTTCAACTTCCTTTCTGAGACTCCTTATTATTTTTCTGTACCCTTCAATTTCTTTTACATGAACTAGAGTCTTTGCAGGTTTTGCTTTCTGAGTTTTTTTAGCAACATAATGTTTTTGTTTTCTGAGTTTTTTAATAACAGAAGATTTTGGTTTCTGAGTTTTTTTAGCAATAGACGGTTTTAACTCAGGGATTTTTTTAACAACAAAAGGCTCTGGCTTCTGTACTTTTTTAGTTACTAAAGGCCCTGGCTTTGTTTCTGCAACAGATTTTTTTATTTGCTGTTCTGCTTTTTTTACTTCCGTGATTAGTTTTTTGGTTGTATCAGAAACAGGTTTTGCGATTTCCAAAGAAGGCTGCTGAACCGGTCTTGGTTTTGACTCCTGAACTTTTTTAATTACAGAAGGCTCTGGTTTTTGAGTTTTTTTAATTATAGGGGGCTTTGGCTTTTCGGCTTTGGAAACAACAACTGGTTTTAGCTTAGGAATTTTTTTAATTATAGTTGGTTTTGGTTCTTCGATTTTAGAAGCAACAATTTTATTTGATTTTTCCTTCAGCAACAATTTTCTGATTGTTTCAATGATTTCCCGTAAAGCACCCATCTTAATCACTAATTTCAATGTTTTTAGTGTTTATATTAATATTTATGTAAACTTCAACTCTGCCTCTTTACATTGAAAATACTATTTTCAACAAGAATATTGGCATCAGCAAAATCGAAAGAGGTTATATTAGAATCAAGCTCCAATAAATAAGATAATTCAACTGCCTGTCCAGTAAACTCAATACTTGTTAAATCAGTAAAATCTATTGAAATTTGCGGTGAAACACATCCGGCTCCGGAACAACTCAGATTAATGGTGCTTGTTTGTGAAGGATCAAAGTGGCCGCTTACACTGGTTTGAGTAAGAATACAACTAGGGCATTCTGAATCATTAAAATTAAGGTTTAGATACGGGGTATTTTGCTGAGCATTATAATCATCCTGAAAACAGGTTGATGAACCATTAAAATTGCAAACCATTGAATTAAAGTCGTGAATGCTTTTCAGAGAAATATTCAAATCGTGTTTTTTTATTACCATATAATTATAATCAGCACAAACAAACTCAAACATCATTTTATTAGAATCTAGAATTGAATATTTCAGACATTGCGGCTGAATTTCAAATGAAATATCCCTGTCAGAACCCCCCCATGAATTCGGAATCAACGTGTCTATGTCAAC
This sequence comes from Candidatus Iainarchaeum sp., assembly GCA_043812975.1. Taxonomy (GTDB): domain Archaea; phylum Iainarchaeota; class Iainarchaeia; order Iainarchaeales; family Iainarchaeaceae; genus UBA493. The sequence continues at coordinate 5,772 of JBDRLP010000027.1, forward strand.
GTTTAAAGAATCAAATTCTTTAGAATAATTAGTATCCTCAAGAAAAACTCTAAACGCATTAAGATTTTCCAAATAAGCTTCGATTCTTTCAGCCCTTAAAGGAAGATCTGTTTGAATAGAAAAAGAATTATCATCAACAAGATAATTAAACGGAAGAATCCGCTGGTCAATTAATCTTTCCTGTTTGTTTTTTGTTAGAGTTGTAAAATTATTTTTAATATTTGAAAATTTATCTGAAACTTTTCTGAATGCATTAACAGTACTTGATGCTTCCTGAAGCCCTGAATTCTGTTTCAAAGATATTTGGTACATGCTGAGTAAAGATCCTACTAAAAACAAAATCATTATTGAAAATAATACCCCTTTCCGCATTTTAGTTCCTCCACACAGTATAATCAACCACCACAACCTCGGTAGCAGGGCCGCCAAAACAATTAACAGCATCAATATTCCCAATAGGGCACTCTAAGATTGAATTTTCATCATTGATAACTGAATATATTACTCCTTCCTGGTCAATATTAACAGAAGTATATGTCTGTGCAAAATCTGAACATCCGGGGGTATCAGCAGAACACAAAGGAGGAACAATCAGCTGTTTAAGTAATAGGCCACTGGGATCCTGATAATAAAATTTCAATGAGGTGCTATTCGCATCCAGTTCGCCAACATTATGGACTCTTACATCCAGCAAAATTTCGTTATTCCCAATCACCTCTCCGCCAATAATGTTTACATTAAGGTCTCTTACCTTAAACTGAAGAGTTGTTGATGCATTGAAATCTATTACGTGGGAAACCCCGTCAGGGTCAACGTAAGTGAAAGTTGTTCCAGCGGGAGGAAAAACCAGTTCATTAAGGCCGCAGACATCCACATCATTACATGGAAAAGTAATTATATATCGTATTATGAAAGTTGTTGAGTCTGCTGTTGAGCCAGTAATATAAACAATATTTTGATCTCCAACAATGATTCCGCCATTTGCATCCACAATGTCCCCCGCATCGATAGGAATAAAAATATTGGAATCGCTTGCATAATCAACAAGACGATTAGCAATTAACTTGTAAAGATCACTCAATGAGTTTCCGTCTTCTGCATAATAATATTCTCCACCTGTAGCTGTGGCAAGGGTTTCCAGTTCAGTGAGACTATTCACATCAGAACCTATTCCTACTGCAAAAATAGTAATATTATTGTCAACTGCTTTTTGAGCTTCCGTAGCCAAGTCTGTTGATATTGGATCAGATGTATCAGATCCATCAGAAAGCACAACAACAAATTCCCTTGAACTCGGTCTTTCAAAGTCAATCATTGTATCAAGCGCAACCTCTACACCTTCTGCAATACTGTTTCCAGAATTATCTATTAAAAGATTTTTTATTCCTTGTTCTGCTGATGACCTGCTTGAAGTAAGATTTCTTATAACGGCACCATCTTCACTATACGCCGCAACACCAATACAATCAGTTGTTGAACCTGCCCCAGTACAATTAGAATTTGTCCAATTGGCGCTGTAAAGGAAATCCACCATTACATTCTTATCTGTTCCCGGAATAGATGTGTCTTTTGCCGCAGGAAAATCCGCAACCGGCCTGCTCAGATCCATCACGACCATTATTTCAATCGGCAACCTCAGACTGCTATCAGAAGTAATTGTTAAAGTAACAGTAACATTTTCATCACAAGTAACAAAATCTGAAGGTTCTACAGTAACATTAAAATCAAACTCGATTTCATCTTCAGCAAAATATGCCTCAGAATATAATTCGGAAAAGTAAGCAACCCTTTCGTTGTTTTCAACAACCCAGTCAACTAATTCAGTTTCACCAGAAAACCCCGCATAAGGAGTATAAGAAATATTACAGTCTCCTGGAGGTTGTTTTCTTAAAAAGAATTTTTTCCCGGAAACAAAATCGCCCTGAGCAGATGTTCCTGAAGTACCAATAACTTTATTTGAATCGGGAAAACACGCAGAAAAATTCTGAGAAACTGCACACTGGTCTGCAAATAAAGTATAAAAACTCACTGCAACATTCGCATCAAAACCTGAAGGAAGATTGTTTAAAATTTGCTGCCGTATAAGAGGAGCTGCTAGAGAAGCAGGATTATTGTCAATAGTTTCTATCATAAAGCCGGTATTTTCAAGAACAAATAAAGTATCATCAACAATAGTGGTGCTTTGGGCCGCGCTTAAAGTAAAATTATTATCAAGCCCAACTAAAAGAAATAATGCCCCTGCAAGGATTGCCATAGCAACCAATGCGTCCACTGAAAACACAAAACCAAGACTAGTAGATTTTAAGCGTGGCAGTTGCAACACCTCCTTTGTAGCTTACAATTCTTTTAACAGCAACCTGATTTACATTCGCATCCGGTTGTATTCCTGAATTAAAGTCATCTATTCCCTGAAACTCAAAATAAAAATCATATTCCTCAAACCCAAGACTGCGCCTTAATTCATTATAATTTGAGGAAAAATCCTGAAAAGCAGTAAGTTTTTGCTGTGAAAGATCTCTATCAGTAACAGCAAGGCCTGTTTTTTTCAAAGAAGTTATTGAAAGAGATTCCCAGGCAGAAGGAATTCCGGGGCTTTTAACTAAATAATCTATTGCTGAATCCGCCTTTACAGCCATTACCCTTACATCAGATTCATTTAGTTCTTCTGCAAGCCTAATGTCAAACTGGGTTGTTAAAAAAAGCCAGGCAAAAACAAAAAGCAAAAAACCCATTGCAAAATCCATTAACACGGCTTGGCCCTTACACGTTCTGAACACTTATAATCCCCTCATTGTTTGCGATTTTTATTGTTCCACGAACCAGATTCTGATTAATCGGGTTTCCTTCAAAATAGCAAAAGTAATCATCAAAATTTATTGTGTTTCCTGTGAAAGTTACATCAAAATTAAGAATTGTCTGGATTTCTGCATTTTCAGTTGTTTGAAGCATTGAAACAAAACTTTGTAATTCTGCACATTCTGCTTTTTGTGAATTAGTTGTTTCCAAAAAATCCAGTTTAATATTATTATTGTTTATTTGTAAAAAAAGAACAACTACCATTAACAAAACTATGACGACTGCAGTAATAACTTCCAGAGAAATTTGGGCATTAACCAACTTGAGTCACCACTACATTCCCGTCAACAAAACTAGCTGAAAGTTTTATTCTTCCTGATTGGGTAGGGAGTGTTATGGGGGTAAGGTTAACTTTTGTATAATCAAATATTTGAGTGTTGTCATTAAAAGCGACAGTAGCACTTTTCCCTGCTAGTGAAAAATACTGCACTTCATAAGGAATATCAACCTTAAAAATGATAGTGCTTCCTTCTCCAAAAGACGCAACCATATCTGCAGTGTTTGTGATTTCAGAAACTGATTTAACCGCTTTCACAATCTGAGAATTCTGGTTAAAAGAAAAAAAAGCAAACCCTGCAAGAATCCCAACAATCAGCAACAGAAACCCAGTTATAACCAAATATTCTAATGCAACTTGCCCCCTGTGACTTGTTTTTGCTTGTTTATTTTCAGACATAAATAAAACCAATAATAACAACACGGGTTCGATATAAAAATTTAGCGAAAACACACCCCAAAATCCGGAAAAAAGGTCTTTTTTGGGCTTTTTTGGGTTTTGGAAAGATTTTTAGGGGTTTTCAAGCAAATTATGTATTAATTATGGCTTTTAGTTCTGCAACAGAAACAGGGTTAAAGAAAACTTCTGAAGAAAAACTGATTTTGAGAAATATTAGTGCGCTGGAAAAAAGCATTGAAGAAGAAACTAGTGAAGAAAGAAGAAAAGAACTGGGGACACAATTAAGTTCTCTGAAAGATCATCTGCAGGGGCCTTCAGAACAAACTGTTCTTGATGTTGACCTCACTAATTCAAAAGAAGAAGAAAAACTGAACAAACTCTACAAAATACTTTTAGAAAAACACGCAAAACTAATAAACGAACAGGAAACCAAAACAGTCGGCGAAATAAAAGTACTCATAAATAAAGAAGACTTAAGTATACAAGCAGTTGTGAACAGTTTTGTTCCGGAAAATTACAATTCCAAAAACCACTTTTTTCAGGCAGCAGAAAAAGCATACAATTACATTGTTAATGAAATTGCTTTCGTGAATACAGAACTGAATATTTCATTCTGGTTAACACCTAAAGAAATTATTTCAGAAAAAATAGGAGATGATGAAGATCAAGCAGTTTTATTGTGTTCATTCCTTTATGCATTAGGAGATGAAAATGCAGAAGTTGTTATAGCTGAATTAGAAAACGGGAATGCACACGCATTTGTAATCACAGAGTTTAACAACAAATTTTTGTTGCTGGATCCAACACAAGGAAAAGAGTTCAGGAAATTCTTTGGAGAAAAAAAGGAAGTTTTAGAAACCTATTCCTATAATGAAAGCCACATAAAAAGATTCATGTACAAGTTTAATCACTCAAAGTACGAACAATTTGTTACTGAAGAAGAATAATCAGATTTTATGTCTTTTTACTTTTGGCCTGCCGTGCTTTTTCAAAAATTTCTTTACACCTTGCTCCGTTAAAAGAACATTTTTTGTTCCTAAATGGCCAATCACAGAATTTGAATTAGCAGTACCATAAATAAGAGCCTCATCGATTCCTTTGCCCTTAATTATTGCAGCAGTAAACCCAGAACCAAATGCATCTCCTGCACCTGTAACATCTAATGGTTTGATGTTGAAAGGTTTTACAGAATAAAAATAATTGTCATTAGCAGCATGAGCTCCGTGTTTTCCTTCAGTAATAACCACTGTTTCTGCAAGAGCTAAAAGTTTTTTCAGGTTTCTGTGAATATCAGCAGAACCAGTGAGCTTCAAAGCTTCTTCCTTATTTACAATCAAAACATCAACAAGACCAACTATTTGTTTTAATTTCTTTAAACCAAGTGAAAGTTCTTTTTGTCCGGGGTTCCAAGCAATTTTTACACCTGTTTTTTTGGCATGAGAAACAATATTTTTCAGTAACGCAGGTTTCGAATGCAAAGAAGTAATGTAAAACCATTTAGAATTAAGCTTTGCAAAATTCAACTTAGCTTCTCCCAAAGACGCTGTAGCTTTACTATAAGTTAGAATAACTCTATTCCTTCCAAAACCGGTTAGAATAACAGAATAACTTGTGTTTTTACCGCGCAGAGTATGAACAAGACTCGTGTTAACTTTTTCTTTTTTCAAAACAGTTAAAACTTTAGTACCGCTTGTGTCATCCCCGATAGTGCAAAGAGCCCCTGCTTTTAAACCAAGCCTTGAAAAGGAAACAGAAGTGTTGGTGCTCCCTCCTCCTGTAAAATAATCCATTTCCTCAATTTCTACCTTAGTGCCTGGGTGAAAAACAACCTCTTTACTAGAAAACTTTTTAGGGATATGAACAAAAACATCCGCGGTTGCGGAACCAATAGAAATAACATCAAACATAGAAAACAAATAAGGAAATTCAATTATATAAAAGTGCCTTAATCCTGAATTTGTATATTTATTTTGTTAGTTTGAAATGATAAACTGCAACAAAGTACAGAAATATTCCGATTACTGAATAAACAAAAACCTGAAAAGAATTACCTACAAAAAACAAAGTGGTTGCTATCAAAAAAAGCGCAAAAACAACCAAAATTAAACCAATCATTGATTTTGTTAAGTACATATTCAACAATTATTATCTGTGCATTTCTCGTGCATGTAACAACGGATTACCAATATGATCCGGATCTTCCCGCATCTTTTGAATTAGCTTTTGCAATAATTTATCACTATATGCTTTCTTTTTATCACTTGGTATTCTGCTAAGTTCTCTTGCATATTCCTGCTCAACAACGGCACGCATTTTTTTTCTTGTTTGTTCTAAAGAGTATTTATGTGGCGTGTTTGCTTCTAACCATGCTCTTACCCCTTCAATAACTCGCCTCTGCTCCATAACACTAATAGCTCTTCCGGCCCTCAAAGGATGTCTTGCCGTTTTAGCAGTCAATTTCACTCTTCGAGTAACTTTTTTTATAATTTTTTTGGCTCCAGACTTAATTGTTCTTCGAGCAGTATTGCTTGGCCGAGGCATTTAAATCAAAAGAATATAGTTTCCCTAAGTATATAAATTTTGTTACCCGCCCTCTCCAAAAATACTAAAACTTATTCTAAGGCTAAAAAAATAATGAGAGATAAGTGTAAGAGAATGGGCACATCAAATGAAGGGTAGTACTCTGAAAGCGAGTGTAGCTTTGCCCATTCTCTTTTTTTGTTTCAGTTCTTGTGTAACAGATTTGTTCACCTGAATAGGCAAACGCATAACTAGAATAAAACTTTTTAGAGTTAGAAATCTGAACAGTACAAAATTAATTATTGGAAACGCGTAAGTGGGGATTTTTACAAAAAATAATCAAAAAGCAAAACCCAATAAATCAAGAAGAATAAGAAGAATTATCCCGGGAATCCCTCCAAACGCAGTTATCAGGACACTCCAAATATTTATTTCAATATTTACAAACGGGAAAAAATTAAGCAAAACAAGAACTACCAAACCAAGAAAACTATTGATTAGTAAAACAACAATTTTTTTGCCTAATTTTAATGCAAAGAAAATCGCAATAATTACTACTGCTGCAGTTAAAACAAACCCAATTATTGGATCTAAAGCCATTAAAGAAACAGGATTGAAATTAATTTAAGCCTAATGTTTAAAACAAATCAGCGAATTAGTGCTATAAGAGTGGAGGATTGGCCTCTATAGACTTTACGTACGGCAAAGCCAACACGAGAGGCCCTCAGTTTCGGGACAGAGACCGAGTCAACTCCTTCTACAAATTTTTTCCAGTTCAATTAAAATCCCCCACCCCTCAGAGGTGAAACTCTGACGCCAAAATTTAACATTTACAACTACTATCATACGCCATTGATATTTAAAAAGATATAAGTATACTAAATATATCAACTATATTTTTTATAGTTGGTGACTTTTTGGAACAAAATAATTTTTTCAGGAAAACAAGCGATTTCGTAGCAAAGAAACACAATATCGCAATAGTGCGAATTTTGTTGAAAAGCACACAGGGCCTTGGTTTTAATGCATTAATGAAACAGATTTCGCCAATAACCCCGAGAATACTTTCAACCAGACTGGCAGAACTTGAAAATGAACAACTAATCCAGAAGAACCTCGTATTAGGGAATAAACCTAAAGTAGAATATCGACCATTACCAAAAGCACTAGGATTATCAAAAGCTATTTTTGAGTTAGAAAAATGGGGTAAAAAGGAACTTGGTTAACATACCACAACGTATAAATTATTCAATCGTCCTTGATTAAATAAAAGGTGATCCAATGACAAAATTCAAGATTATTTATAATAGGAATGATTGTGTTGCAGCAGGCCCTTGTGCGGCTGTTGATTCAGATCACTTTGAAATAAACCCAAAAGATGGCAAGGCGGACTTAGTTGGCGGGAAGGAAACAAGCCCCGGTATTTGGGAACTGGAAATAGAAAATGACGAAAATGCCAATCAAGCAGTGGAAGTTTGTCCTGCAGCAGTCATTTCAATAAAAAAAATTGAAGACTAAAAACAATTAGTTTTTCTAAAAGATTTTTTGACTTATTAGTTAGTTTAATTAATCCGGAAAACACATATCTTATCGAGGGGTTGATAATGGAAACAGATAAATTAATGCAAATTACTCATTTACCAAAGCAAGACGGAATAAAAAAACAAGCACTAATTAATGCGATTGAAAAAAGCTATAATAAATTAAACCGTTTTTTACCTGGAAAATTAATGTTGGAAATTCATTTCAGGGAAAGCCGAAAACAAGGCAATCGGGAACAATTTGAAGTAAAAGCTAATGCTAATGTAGCAGGAATTTCACTCCACTCAAAGTTCATTGATTGGGATTCCGAAAAGGCACTAAAACGAGTATTAGCAGTACTTGAAAAAGAAGCCATCAAAGCCAAGACCCCCAAAAAGTAAGAAAACTTAAGTTTGGCGTAAAAAGTAGTTTGGTTTTTCTCTGCGGGTTTAGTATTAACTAGAACGTCTTTTATTAGTTAGAAATCTGGAGAAGTTTACATGAGCCTAGTAACCCTAACATTCGGAAATAAAGCACATAATGCATCACCACATGCATTTATCTCAACACCCGAAGAAAGAATAATACAAAAACTAAACCAAAACGGATTAGCAAAAGGCGAAGCAATCATAAAAAGAGCATGCAGATTTTACTCCCAAGAAGATATTTACGTGGTTGCTGAAGTTACTGAAGGATTTTTATCAACTAACATGACTGCTTTTTACAATGGAAAAGAACTAGATATTGTTGATGTTGAATCAAAATACGGGCACAGTGCAAAAAAAGGAATGACTGTAGGATTAACCTTAAGGGGAATTTCCGAAGACGAACTCCAAAAAGATTCCGTATTAAGTTTTGAAAAACAATAATTTTGTAAACTAATTTTCACTACTCCGTTAAGAAACTTAAGCAAGACTAAGAAACAGAATTAATACAATTATTTCTAATTTCATTATCAATTATCTGGGTACAAAAACTCAAATCATTTTCATTATGAGCAAACGAAGAATAACACAAATCCCTTTGCTCCATTACCTTATCTTCACATTCCTGAATAGTATTGGTTGGTTTTGCTGATAAACAACCAGAAAAAACAACGACCAGCAAAATTAAAACAATAAAAATTTTCATTATTAGAACAAAGGAACCAGATTATTTTAATTTTTTGGAAACCAAAATAGATTATGTAGCAGTCAAGCTTTTATATTTGGATTGTGTTGTTATTTGAATGCCTGCAACCATAACGCAACTGCTTTTATTACTCAGCAACTGGTTTATGCTGATAATAACAATGCTTTTAACAGTTAGAGCAATAGCAGTAGTAAAACCATATGTCGAACAAGTAGTGGTTGCTAAGACTATGTGGTATCTTTACATGGCCTTTGGTTACTCGCTTATTTCTGTGACTGTTTTTACTTCGTGGGTAATCTGGACATTCCAAGATGTTTGGGGATTATTAGTCTTATTTATGAGCTGGTTTATTTTAGTAATAATATTTATTGGCCACAGAAAAATCAAAGAAAGCACAGTACGAAAATCATTCAACATCAAAGGTAAATAATAACTGGTTTCTCTCTCTTATGAGAAGTTGACTCTATTATTTTCTTTAATTTAGCCACTGCCTCTTCTTCCCCTTCAGGAATTTCTTTATTCTCAAGAATCAAAGGAAGTAACTCGTCAATAACCTCATAACTAAAACCTAATTCTTTTTCGTCTTCCTGTCCAGACCAGAGCTCAGCACTCGGAACCTTGTCCAAGAATTCGGGTCCTATGTTTAGCTGCTCTGCTACTAACCTTACTTCTTTTTTCAATAAATCACCAATCGGAAAAACGTCAGCTGCTGCATCCCCGTATTTTGTAAAATACCCCAAATAGAATTCTGACTTGTTTCCTGTTCCTGCTACAATACACTTATGAGAATTCGCATAATTATACAGCACAACTGCCCTTATTCTTGCAGCAATATTTGCTTTTGCGAGATTGCTTTGCTCCCAAGGAAGATTTTCAAAAGAATTTAATATCGGGTCGATTGGAACAATAAAATATTTAACTTCTAGTTTTTTGGCAAGGTTTTCAGCATCTTTAGTACTTGAATCTTTAGTTATTTTTGAATTAGGCATTAAAATAGCCGTGACATTCTCCCGGCCAATGCTTTTGCAAAGTAAAGCTAAAACAACAGCGGAATCTATTCCTCCGCTTAAACCAAGAACTGCTTTTTTCAGAGTTCTGTTATTAAAATACTCTTTTATTTTAACAACTAACTTTTCTGACAAATCGCTTTCGTTCATTTTGACCCCTACACCAGATTTACTAGATCCGCAATATCTAATAGATCAAAATCTGCTTTGATTCCCTCATCCGGAAAAAGCTGACCGTATTTTGCCAATGCGGTTTTCATACCACTTTCCTGAGCCCCTTTGATGTCTCTTCCAGGGTTGTCTCCTACAAACAAAATTTCCCTTGGATTGCAATTCAATTGTTCTAAGGCTGCTTTAAACGGAAGCACACTTGGTTTCAGTTCCCCTGTATCATCCAGAGTAACAACAAAATCAAAAAAATCAGTAAGTCCCATTTCCGCTAACCTCATCCAGGCTTTTAATCTCGGGGCATCACTAACAATTCCTAATTGCAATCCTTTTTCACGTAATGAAATAAGGGTGCTCCGTACATGCGGATAAGGTTCTAAATAACCAGCTTGCATTTTACGGTAAGCCGCTATACCTCTTGACAAAACCCTGTAATCGACCTCTCCTATTACTTCTTCTAAAAATTTCTGAAAAATTTCCTGGTGCTCAATTCCATGGACTCCGTATAATGAAAATAATTTTTCGTATGCTTCATCTTTACTCATTTTAAGCCCCGCATCAATCATTGCAGAAATCGCTGCCTCACAACTAATTTTTTTCATTCTCATGAAATCAATGAGAGTATTATCAAGATCAAAAAGCACTGCTTTCATAGATTATTCTTCCTTGAAAGCTGATAAAAAGCTTATATACGAGGTTGTTCTTTTTCTAAACATGGAAAAACAAGTAAGCAGCATGTTTATTCAGGCAATTTTCTTTTTTATTATAGGGGTTATTTTAGCTTCTTTATTCATGTGGAGTATGATGCAGGGCATTACTTCGCATTTTAACGGAGAGAGCTCCTTGGCATTTTCATATTATTTTGTTGGATGGGTCTCAGGAGTTGCTGCTTTTAGTCTCTATTGGCAGGCTAAAAATCTTTTCCATTTTGCCAAAATTTCGAGGTAAAAAATAGCTGCAAACAAAAAAACGTTTGGAAAATTGAAATTATTTAACATCTGTTCTTCTTCTTCCTTTGTAAATAATTTTTGGTGTTTCTCCAATGCCTTGGGGGCGCACGTGTGTTAATGGTTTTAATCTTTTTGGGGGAGATTGCCCAGGTTTCATTGAAAAAGAACCTGCATACCTTTCTATTTTCCCTTTGGTTACTGACTCTGATGCTTTTCCGTCTTTGTCTGTTGCTCTTCTACTTGGTACTCTTCGTGGAGGACTCATAAATATAAAACGTTTTTCAATTATTTAAACCTACCTAAATAGTTCATTTCTTTTTGCTTTTCTTTTCTGAAGGAATTTCATCTTTGAAATCCTCATTAAATTCCTCTATATCTTCCTCGTCCAACCCAAGGTTTTTGAGGATTTTATCATGTTCCTCAATAGACATCTGGTCAAAATCTTCCCTCCAGATTTTCATGTCCGCGGTCTCAGGAAGAGGATGCCCTTCTTTTTTCTTTTTTATCATAATTCATGTTGGGCTATAAAAGTTTAAAGGATTTTGAGTGAAACCAGAGGATATTTATTTGGAAAAAACAATTAATTCTACATGGAAGCTAATGAGCCTAAAAATGAGTATTTAGAAAAATTCAAACAAGAGCTCATTATTTCGGGTTACAGCCAACGAACTATCAGTATGTACCTGCTTTACACTAAAAATTTACTTAATTCAACCAAAAAACGCCCAAAAGACCTGGACAGGCAGGACATAGTTAGTTTTCTGGCTAAAGAAAAAGAAAAAGGATCCTCAAACTCAACTCTTGCATTAATCCACGCGGCATTGAAATTCTTCTTTCACAAATACTTAAAAAGCAATATTTTAGATGATATTCCTACTCCTAAGAAAAATAAGTATCTGCCAACAACCCTTACTAAGGACGAAACAAAAAAACTGATTAAAGCAACAAAAAAAGGCAGAAACCGGTTGCTGTTACAATTTATTTACTCCTCCGGAGTTCGTGTTAGTGAATCAGTCAATATGAAAACTGAAAATATTAACTTCAAAGAAAGAATTGGCAAAGTAAAATCTGGAAAAGGCGCCAAGGACCGAATTATTATCCTTTCAAAAAACTGGTGTAAATTAGCAAAAAAATACGTAGAAAAAAAGAAAATTAAAAGTGAATGGTTATTTTCAAAAAAGAACGGTAAAAAACTCTCATCAGATACTGTTCAACGTATTGTAAAAGAAGCGGCTGAGAAAGCAGAAATTGAAAAACCCGTGACTCCGCACGTACTACGCCACAGCTTCGCCACCCATTTACTGGAAGCTGGAGAAAACATCAGAAAAATCCAAGAACTTTTAGGCCACTCAAACCTAAATACCACCCAAATTTACACACACGTTTCCACAGAGCAACTCAAGAAAGTGAGCAGCCCCCTGGACAACCTGTAGCCCCACACTTCCAATACTTCTGGATAAAAACCAGAATAAAACCCAAAATTTTAATTATGTATATTTACATTTAAACCTAAATCGTGTTTTTGGGTCTTAAAATAAAAAACACTATTTGTTATGTATACGTTTGTTTTATAGTTATTTTTTGTGTTTTAAGGTGAAATGTAACACAAACTTTATATATTTGGTGAGATTTATTATTTTAGAATAAAGTTTTGGAGGAATTGAAATGACAATTAGATTATCAAAATTGTTTGGAATGGATATATACACCACAGACGCAGATCATAAGGGGAAGGTTTTTGATTTAGTTATTAACCTTGAAAAAGGCAAAATTGAAACAATAACTACTGAAGCGTTAAAGGCAAGGTCTAAAGCTGAAGCAAAGAAGATTATAAGTGATAAAAGCATCCCTTATAACAAAGTCAGATCTGCTAAAGACATCATAATCGTGGGTTCAACAGCCAAACAAGAAGAGCCAACACAAGACCCTGGTAGCAGAACAATGATTAGAAGACGATAAAAAAGACGGTTTTACGGCCTTTTTTTATTTTATGTGTATTAATTATACATAAAAAGTTTTTGTTTTATAATATATGCTAGTAACGGAAGCGCGGGGTGTTGGTTTGTTAAAAGGTTATTTTGTTCAATATAAGTTTATTATTCCAGAAAACACTAAACATTCCTCTTATACTTATCAAAAACTCTTTAGAGCATTATATGGCTATACCCAAAATGTTACTAAAGCCAACGGAAAAACATACCGCTATCTTCGAAAAGGAATTCTTTCTGAAATACCATATATTCGTCCAGGAAAAAACTGCGTAATTATTCCTCCAAAATCTTTCAGTTCTTTAGATTCTTTTTTCAAAACAGGAAAAAACCCAAGCCACTATTGGAGAGTTAAAGGGGATTGGAAGGCTGTTTTTTATTTAGATGAAAAGAATCTTGAGGAAACCCAAGTTGTTACGGCAATCAAGGACCAAATCAAAAGATGCTTACAAGGGGAAGATGCGGAAGTCCGGACCCCCAGCATTACCATTCTAGCTGAAAAGATCAAAAATAACGAGCCTCTTTCTAAAGATAAAATTCAATTAGCAGTAAATGAAGCAGAACCAATAATTTCAAATCCGTGGTTTAAAGAAGTTTATCGGAAAGATGCCGGGTTAAAACAGTTTTTTGATGCGTATCATATCCTAAAGCCCTGATTTTAGCTATTTCTAATAGTTTCTTTTACTTTTTCTGTTTTTTCTTTTTCCTTCTTTCCTTCTAATTTTATCAGGATGTCTCGTTTTCTCCATTTTTTCTTCCCCCCAACATTATTGGTTTCAACAAGACCAATATCCACTAGTGTTTTGATGTAGGGGTAAAGGCTTCGGTCATTTTTATAATCCATCCCGAAAAGCTCTCGGATTCTTCTTAGAATTTCATCCATCGGAATCCATTCATCAAACCCTAAAATCGCAGTAATATGTGCTGCTTGTGAATTATCATTCAATTTAATATAATCCCAAACACTATGAATTTCTTCAATTAATTCTTCTTTTTTTTCATAAATACTGTTAACAATCGATTTTTTTTCTGTTTTTTCTGATTTGAATATGTTTTTTAACCAATCAAATAAACTCATGTTATTAATTACTCCAAAGTTCTTTTTATAATTATTGTTATTTCCGCGATTACCACTTATCAATAAAGTAATGGCATATTTTTATAATAATTACCATCCTTTTTTTGTTAATTGACGTATTTTTAGTTACTATTTCTTATTTTTAGCTAATTTTAGCAATAATTTCAACAAAAAGTAAGCGCGTTTTACCTTTAAATTTTCTTATTTTTAGCAGTAGTAGGTAAGATTGTTTTTTTGTGGGTGTTATTTGAGTGGTTTTTGCGAAATTATTTGTTTTGTGAGTGTGTTTTTTGGTTAATAAATAGGGGTTAGAGAATCAAGTCGTTCAAGTGAGGGATTTTTTAAGAGACGTAGAAAAAGAAATTTATTTGTAAAGAGAATAGCGGGGGGAGGATTTGAACCTTCGACCTTCGGGTTATGAGCCCGACGGGCACTCCTGGCTGCCCTACCCCGCTATAAAATAAATATACACATTAGACGTAAGTTTAATAAACCCAATTATTTTGCTTAATTTCCTTTATTTTAGCTCTAAACCCAATTTAAAGCCATTTAATTCCTTTGTTTGTTATTTTAAGTTAACATTTGGCTTTATTTTAGGTTTAATCCCTTAGTCTAATTGTAACTTGTGTATTTGTGTGTGTCCAAGAATTCGTGTATTCATATTGCTTTTTCCAAGGAAGTTAACTCAGATTTCATTAGGTCAATTTTCTTTCTCAGGGCTTTGACCCGTTTCTTGTTGTTTATTGTTTTTAGTGGCCTGCCAGTATCGGGGCATTTAAATCCGTATTCTGCGGCAATTTCAAACGGGTAAAACGCACTATCCTTTCCCGCACTAAAAAAAGCATGGGTGCCCTCAAATTCAATTTCCTTTTCAAGTTTGGCTATTTCTTCAACTCGTTGTTCTAAGATTAATGTAGCAATCCTTGGGGTTTTAATTTCCCAAGTGTATGAATACCAGCCCGTTTTCACATTTTTTGTTTTTTGGTAACAAGCAATCCCTCTGTAATGAAGCCTATTCAAAATAGTTCGGATTTCAGTAATTTTTAGCGGCAGTTTTTTACCAATTTCTTCATCAGTTACTGGTTTTCTTTTACTCGAACAAATTTTAACTAATTCGACAGCATAATCTCCAGCAACCGAAGCCAGAAAATCTTTGACTAATAAGTATTCATAAATTTTTTTCTTTAGAAGTTTGCCCATATTATATTTTTTTACCGTTATTGTTTTTTAAACTTAAACGAATTTTAGTTATTTTTTACTGACTTTTTTCCCTTTTGCGACTGGTTCGACATAAATTTTGGCTCCTGTAAATTTTTTTACCAGTTCTTTTCCTTCTTGTATTCGGTCCAAAAAAACAGCCATTGCAGCGATTTCTGAATGAGGTTGGAGGGTCACAGACACATTATAATCAGACATTTCATAAACTTCTTTTTCGACTTTTTGAGAACCAATAATCACTAATAATTTATCCTTGCTTCTAAGTTCTTGCTCTGTTTCCTGAACTGGCAACCCATACATAGTCAAATGCACAGAAGTAAACCCTTTCTTTTTGTAATACGTTATTCTTTTTCTCCAGCTTTCAAAAAATTCAACATTAGCTCCTTTTCCCCATTGTTTGTTCATAGTATTAACAGTATTCTCAATACTTTCATCCTTTTCCCCAATAATTTCTACTTTATCTGCTCCAAAAGCTCTTGCCACTAAACAGCAATGGCTTGTAACTCTGTAATCTCTTACATGTCTATGCCCGTATCTCAAAACAACAATTTCCTTAACCATAAACAAATTTCGTCTAGAGCAGTTTTTATTCTTTATTTTACTTAAATTCACTGTGATTTTATGCTGGACCTCAAATTTGTAAGGGAAAATTCAGAGTTGATAAAGAAAGACCTCGAAAAAAGAATGGATATTGAAAAAAAACCATGGATAAAGAGACTTCTTGATTTGGATAAAAAATATCGTGAACAATTACAGGAAGCGGAAAACCTGAGAGCCAAAAGAAATGAAATAACCGCGGAAGTAAAGAAACTTCTTTCAGAAAAAAAAGACGCCAAAAAAAAGATTGCTGAAGCAAAAGATCTTCCAAACAAAATTAAGAAAATTGAAAAAAACACTGCTTTGTTGAAAGAAAAAATTGATTATTATTTGATGCGTCTTCCTAATGTTTTACATGAATCAGTACCTTATGGGCGCGATGATTCTGAAAATAAAGTTGTGAAAGAAGTAGGTAAAAAAATTTCACGAAAAGAGCTTCTTCCTCATGGTGAGCTTTTAGAAAAACACGGGTGGGCTGATTTTGATCGTGCAGCAAAAGTTGCCGGTTCAGGATTTTATTTTCTGAAAGGCCAGTTTGCGTTATTAGATTTTGCATTGCTGAGGTTTGCAATTGACAAACTTATGAAAAAAGGATATACTTTGATAGAGCCTCCGTTGATGATGAATCGTGATGCGTATTCTGGAGTTACTGATTTAAACGACTTTGAGAATGTTATGTATAAAATTGACTCTGAGGATCTTTATTTAATTGCGACTTCCGAACATCCGCTGGCGGCAATGTTCAAAAATGAAATTCTTTCTGGTGAAAAACTTCCGATTAAGTTTGCAGGAGTATCTCCTTGTTTCAGAAAAGAAATCGGCAAGCACGGTATTGACACAAGGGGAATTTTCAGGGTTCATCAATTCAACAAAATTGAACAGTTTATTTTCTGTAAACCAGAGGATTCTTGGAAGTTCCATGAGGAACTTTTAGAAAATGCGGAGGAAATTTTCAAAGAACTTGGTTTAGCCTATAGAGTTGTAAATATTTGCACCGGTGACATTGGAATTGTTGCTGCTAAAAAGTATGATATGGAAGTCTGGATGCCTAGAGAAGAAAAATACCGAGAAGTAGTTTCAAACAGCAATTGTACAACTTACCAGGCGGTTCGTTCTAATGTAAAATTCAGGCACAAAGATGGAACCAAAGAATTTGTTCATACCTTGAACAGCACTGCTATTGCAACATCAAGAGCATTAAGGGCCTTACTTGAAACTTATTATGATAATGGGGTAATAAAAATCCCAAAAGCTTTGCAACCGTATATGAATGGAGTAAAGGAAATTAAGCCTGAGAAATAGCTTTTCTCGCTGAAGAAACCTTAAAAAACCTCTTCTTAGGCAATATTTAGTCAAATGGGCCCATAGCTCAGTCTGGTAGAGCAGCGGACTTTTAATCCGCGTGTCGAGGGTTCAAATCCCTCTGGGCTCGTTCAGTACTTTTTTCTTTCTCTTTGAAAGAGAAAGAAAAACCTACACTAAAAAGAAAGAGAAAAAGGCGTGTATTTTGTCTGAAGAAAAAGAAGTTTCAGTATGGTCAGAAAAGGTAGCTGATGATGTTATTGTTAGACATAAAGAACCTTATGTTGTTGAGGGCATGTGGACGCCAAGCGGGTTCTTTCACATCGGAAACGCGAGGCCGGAAGTGTTTACTCCGTATGCTGTAAAAAGAGCTATTCAGGATAAAGGAAAAAAAGTCACACAGAATTTTATTTTAGATGATTTTGATGCAGTGAGGAAAATTCCTGGAGGATTAGGAATCAAAAAAGAAGACGAAGATAAATATCTTGGTTTTCCAATTGCCACTGCTCCGTCTCCTTTGCCTGGTTTCAAAACATGGGCGGATGCATTTGTTTCTCAGTTGAAAAAGTATGCTCCTGAATTCGGTCTTGACTTGAATTTTATTTCTGCTTTCCAAACTTACAAAGAAGGAAAATTTAATGAGTTGATAAAATTCAGTATTGAAAATTCTAAGGAAATTGTGAAGGTTTGGACAAAAGTTGCAGGTTCTGAAAAAGAAGAAGATTTTGTCCCTTTGCAAGTCCTTTGTGAAAAGTGTAAAAAAATTTATTATACAAAAGTTCTTGGTTTTGAAAACGATTTAGTTGAATATGAATGCGAATGTGGTCAGAAAGGAAAAGTTTCCCCGTATGATGGTAATGCAAAATTACATTGGAGAGTACATTGGGTTTGCCACTGGATTCTCCACAAAGTGGATTTTGAATCAGGGGGAAAGGATCACTTTTCTAAAGGCGGTTCTGTTGATGTCGGGCAGGCATTGATTAAGGAAGTTTTCAAAAAAGAACCCCCTGTGCAGGTGCCAACTGAGTTTGTTCAGTTAGCTGGAGCAAAAATGGCAGGTTCCATTGGAAATGTTATTGATCTTGAATCTTGGTTAAAAGTAGCGCCGCCAGAACTTTTCAGGTTCATGAATTTTTCTTATAAACCTTACACTGTAATTGAGTTCTCATTCAAAAATAACAGTTTTGTTCTTTTGAACGATCGATTTGAAAGAGCCGAAAGAATTTATTTTGGTTTCGAAAAAGCAGAAAACGAAAAAATGACTCAGAAATTAAAGAAGATTTATGAATTTTCAGTAATAGGCACTCCGTCAAAAAGATTAGTGCAGCTTCCGTTCTCAACAAGTATTTTACTTTCACAGATTCTGGATTTTGAAAATAATTTTGATGAAAGTTTAGATAAAATAAAAGAAGTATCAAAAATTCCTGAAGATTTGACTAACGAAGAAAAGGAAAAAATAAAAGAAAAACTAAAAAGAACTAAACACTGGGTCGAGAATTACGCTGAGGAATCATTCAGATTGAGTTTTGTTGAAGAATACGATTCTGGATTATTAGGCAGATTAGATGAAAAAATTGTTTCTGTGCTTACTCAGATAAACAAAAATCTTCTAAGTGCAAAAACCCAGGAGGAGATTCAGCAATTAATTTTTGATTCTTCAAAGGAAAACAACATTTCTCCAAAAGATTCTTTTAGAGTTATTTATTTGGCTTTAATTGGCAAGGAAAAGGGGCCTAAAGTAGGTTCTCTTGTTCCAGTTTTCGGAAAAGAAAAAGTAATGAAAAGAATTGAAGAAGTAATTTCTCAGCCAAAACCAAAAACTGCGGTTAGAGAAAAAAAGGACTCTAGTTTGCCAGGGGCTGAAGAACTTTCTAAAGTTTTCAATTTTGAGGTTTCAGAAAAAGTAAAAGAAAATTTTCCAAACCTCCGACTAGGAATTTTAGTTCTGAAGAATATTGCTAATGCAAAGCAAAGTCCTGAAATTTCTAAGTTGCTCAGAAAAAAAGAATCCGAATTAAGAAAAGACATTGAAGGAAAAGAACTTTCTTCAGTTGAAAATCTGAAACTCTGGAGAGAAGCTTACTCAAGTTTTGGCGGAAAACCAAAAAAATACAAGCCTTCAGTTGAGGCACTTGTAAAAAGAGTAGTTAAAGGAGAAGAACTTCCAAGCATCAATCTTTTAGTTGACATTTACAATTACATTTCTATAAAATATTTACTTCCTGCCGGAGGGGACGATTTGGATAAAATTGAGGGCAAAGTTTCTCTTGATTATGCAACCGGAAAAGAGAACTTTTTGATGATTGGGTCTAATGAAAACGATGCCCCGAAAGAAGGGGAGATTGTTTACAAAGATTCCAAAGAAGTTTTGTGCAGACGTTGGAATTGGAGAGAATGTGACAAAACCAAGTTAACTGAAGAAACCAAAAATGCAGTAATTTATATTGAAAGTCTCAGTTCAGCAGATGATTTGGATAAAGCACTTGCTGAACTTGCGGAACTTGTTGAAAAGTACTGTAATGCCAAAACAAGCAAGTTTGTGGTTTAATGGAAGTTTAATAATGGTTATTTAAGCGAAGTATTTGGTGTTTGTGGGCCCATAGCTCAGTCTGGTAGAGCAGCGGACTCTTAATCCGCGTGTCGAGGGTTCAAATCCCTCTGGGCTCGCATTAAATTTTTTCCAAATATCTTTTAATTTCCCATTTGGAAACTTGTTTTGCGTAATCCCGCCACTCGGTTTTCTTTGATTTGATGTAATGTGCGAAACAATGTTCTCCAAGAGTTTCTTTCAGAGCCGTGTCCTGTTCAAGGGCGATTATTGCATCTCTCAAGTTTTCAGGCAGCGTCTGAATTTTATTATTGTTTAGTTTTTCACTATCCAAATCATAAAGACTTTCTTCAACAGGATTTGGAATTTCAAGTTTTCTTTTAATTCCGTCAAGTCCTGCTGTCAGCATTGCCGCAAATGCAAGATAAGGATTACAACTTGGATCGGGGCATCTTAATTCTGCACGAGTAGAATTTTCTCTTCCTTTTGAATATCTTGGTATTCGGATTAATGCTGATCTGTTAACTTGGCCCCAGCTAATGTAAACAGGGGCTTCATAACCAGGAACTAATCTTTTGTATGAGTTAACTGTAGGGGCCACAATTGCAGCAAGTCCTTTTGCGTGTTCCAATTGACCCGCAATAAAATGTTTAGCAGTATTACTCAACTTGTATTCATCTTCTGCATCAAAGAAAACATTCTTACTCCCTTTGAATAGACTCTGATGAACATGCATTCCAGAACCATTAATGCCGTAAATCGGTTTTGGCATAAAGCTCGCATACAAATTATGTTTTTGCGCAATTGCTTTTACTGTGTATTTGAAAGTATTGACTTTGTCTGCAGTTGTAAGTGCTTTTCCATATTTAAAATCAATTTCATGCTGGCCAAACGCAACTTCATGGTGAGAAGTTTCAACTTCTAAACCCATTTTTTCCAGAGAAAAAATTATATCTCTTCTCACGTCGCTTGCAAGATCACGCGGAGCAAAATCAAAGTAGCCTCCAACATCGTGTGGTACAGTTTGTACTTCTCCGTCTTTAGTTTGAAATAAAAAAAATTCCAGCTCAGGTCCAACAAAATACTCAAAGCCTTCTTCATTTGCTTTTGCAATTGCGTTTTTCAGGATGTTTCTCGGATCTCCCTCAAATGGTTTACCATCAGGCATATAAACATCACATATTATTCGTGCTTCTCTGTGTCCGTTTTGGCTCCTCCAAGGAATTATTTCAAAAGTGGTTTCATCAGGTTTGAGGTACATATCACTTTCAAAGATTCTAGTGAATCCCTGTATACTGCTTCCATCAAACCACTGACCTTTTTTAAGGGATTCCTCCAGCTTATGCCCTGGTATTGTGACACTTTTTATCTGGCCATCAATATCAGAAAACTGGAGTTCAATTAGTTTCACGTTTTCTTTTTTTATTGTTTCAAGAATATCTTTTGAGCCCATTATAATCAATTATTTTATGCTTTAATTAAGCTTTTTACAAAAAGTTTTGACAATTGTTATAGAATATCCTTAAATAGTTATTTTTTGTACTATTATTTAACTAAATAGTTTGAGAAAGTAAACAATTGTTAGGTGGATTTATGGAGCCGGATAAAAAAGATATATTAATCCTCAGAGTATTGCAGAAAGATTCTCGTTTGTCTTTGAGAAAAATCGCCAAAAAAACAGGGGTTTCAATAGTTACTGTGATGAAGCACATAAAACGCCTTGAAGAAAACGGGGTTATAACTCAATATTCTGCGTTTTTGGATTATGAAAAACTCGGGTTTGATCTTCAGGCCATAACCTCAATCAGTGTCGCTAAAGGTAAGCTTTTTGATGTTGAAAAAAAAATAGCCAGTCATCCAAATGTTACTGCTGTTTATGACGTTACAGGTCATTTTGATGTTTTTGTAATAGCCAGGTTCAAAAACAGAAAATCCCTTGACAATTATCTTAAAAAAGTCCAGACCTTTGATTTTGTTGAAAAAACCGAGACAATAATTGTTTTGAACGCAATAAAAGAGGGGTTGCTCAAACTTTGAATTCTTCCGCATCGGCAATGTACCCTTTGGGAAGTTAGTTCTATTCATTTTTTCTTATAATTATATGAAAAAATCAATCAAGACATCTTTTGGTTCTATCTTGTTGAAAGAACTTGAAACTGTCACGATTCCAGATTTACCTAGTCAATCTATTAATTTAAGTTTAAAATCTTTTTTAGCAGATGAACATTTACAATTTAATGTGATTAGCCAAACTAAAGATTACTATTTGTTAAGCTTGGCAAACAGAATCACAACTCTTCCAAAATATCTGACTCCTAAATTAGCTTATTTTATAGGTTATTTCTATGGAGACGGAGGGTTAAAAAATATTGAAAAATCTTTCAAAATCACAGGGCGATTTGATCATAAATTCAAAATTGCAGATGAATTTTTGGTTCAAATTAAACAAATTAAATTTCTTTTTGAACATTTGTTTGGTCTTGAAATCCCAGTTAGATTTGAACGAATTCATAAAGGAGAAAGAACTCATTATATAGAAATGACAAATAAAATAATTTACTTGTTTTTAACAAAAGTTTTTGGTTTGCCTTGTGGGAAAAAAGATAATAAATTAAACACCCCCCAAATTATTACAAATTCTTCAACTGAACTTCAACAATGGTTTCTGAGAGGTTTATTTGATGCTGATGGGGATACCAGAGCAGTAGAAGCAGGATTCAAATCTCAATCGAGGGTTAAAATTAGGATGAAACAATTGCATTTTATTTCTGAGTTAAAACCTTTTATTGAATCTGTCTTTAAAGTTTCAGTTAACGGCCCGTATTTCGATTCTGAGGGGGATTCTGCTTATATTCAGGTTGAAAGACAAGCTGACATAATTAAACTTTCTGGATTGAATTTGTTTATTCACCCGATAAAAAAGTGGCGATTAAAGAAAACTAGAGAATTTTTGTTGAAAAGGAAGAATTTAAAAGTAATTGCCGCCGAAACTATTACAATGGGAACGTAGCTCAGCCTGATGCGATTAAGGGTTGAAAAGCTACTTGTTGCAGGCTTAGGAGAGCAATACGCTGAAGACGTATGTGTCGCGGGTTCAAATCCCGCCGTTCCCATCTCGACAAGTTCTTCGAGGTCTAGTTTATAGTTTTAAATTAAGGCATTACGGGTTCAAATCCCGCCGACCCCATTTATTCTCTTTTTACAAAATTTTATTCCAATATTCAATTGCGGGTTCAGGAGAGATGCCTTCAAAATGATGTAAAATTTCTGCAAAAACTCTTCTTTTGATTTGTTCACTAGCAGGGTATCTGCTAACCATTCGTTTCAGAAACTTGAACGTTTCTCTTGGGCCGATACCGTTAGTTAGAAAATGTAAAGTTCTATAATTAATTAAATGCTCATAATCCGCAATAAATGCATTGAAAATGCTTGAAGTGCTAGTCCAATCAACATTTTGTTTTTTAGCATATTTTAAATCTATAATGCTTACTTTTGAGCCTTTTACAGTAACATTCCTAGAAGCAATGTGCCCATGCGAATATTTTGCGGCGTGCATTTCTCCCAATTGTCTTGCAAATGCTGACAGCAATTTTTTTATCCTTTGTTTTACCTTGTTTCTATTAAGTTTCGAAATATTAGGTCGGGACAGTCCTGAAATCACTTCCCCAATATTCTTTCCAGCATCTTCATACGTTAATTGTTCATTATTTCTACGGGTTATTTTCGGGGTATGAATTCCGTGTTTTTGTAGTTCTCTAGTTATTTCAATTATTTGATTTGCGGGGTTTATTTTTCGACTTTTAGGAATCCCATCTGGAGTGCCAATGTACCCATGTAAACCTTTTCTTCTGGCTTCCGAAGGTGCTCTTACACTATAACCCAAAACTCCTCCTTCTGAACCAGTTTTAATGGGTTTGACCTCTAAAGGAAGGATATAATCAGTTTCTTTAGGCGGTCTTCTCTGGCCTCTTTTTATTGCCATATATGAAAGAGCGTTTTTTAGAATTATAATTGTTTCTGTTCCTTTTTTCAATATTTTCCCTTCTTTTATATTATATGATCAATCTTTCAGAAAAAACAGTAATCGTTACTGGGGCATCAAGAGGAATCGGAAAAGCAATCGCACTTGCTTTTGCAAAGGAAGGATGTAATTTAGTTTTGAATTTTGTTTCTGATTCGAGTAAAGAAAAAATAGAATCTTTACAAAAAGAGATTTCAGGATTAGGTGTGAAAAGTATCGCTGTTCAGGCTGATGTTTCTAAAGAAGATGAATGTAGAAAAGTTTTAGATTCTTGCGTGAAAGAATTTGGTTCTGTTTTTGTTTTGGCTAATAATGCGGGAGTTTATTCAGGTAATCCAGGAACCCCTACTTGGGAACTTGATGAACAGGAATTTGACAAAATTTTTTCCATTAATGTAAAAGGGTTATTTTTTATGGCAAAGCATGTCGGCAAATGGATGATTGATAATAAAGTCAAAGGAGTGATTGTTAATACTGCTTCAGTCGCGGGTTTGGATGCAAGTGTTTCAGGGAGTATTTACGGAGCGTCAAAAGCAGCAGTTTATAGTTTTACAAAAACTTGGGCAGTTGAATTCGGAAAAAAAGGAATAAGAGTTAATTCTGTTTCTCCTGGGCCGGTTTTAACTGATTTATTACAAAGCGTTACTGAAACAGCAAAAAAGCATTTTGCTGAGGAAACCCCTTTAGGAGATATCGCAAGGCCTGAAGATATTGCTGATGCTGTTGTTTTTATGGCAAAACAGGAAAGAATTAATGGTCAAACAATTGTAGTCGATGGCGGGCGTTTAAGGCATTAGCAGGGTAAATTACATTGGCTTTTAATTAGTTTTCATCCAAATTATTTTTGATTACCTTGTTGTTAAAACGTATTTTTCTGTTAGTTTTAGTGCTTCTTTTTTCAGTTAGCGCATTAGCTGCAGTTCCAACAGTATCTAGTAGCACTCATGGCGAGGGTGAATGGGCAGATGCTCCTTTCATTAAAGTTAATTTTTCTTATTCTGAAGCAACAAACTTTGCTTATGTTGTTGATAAAGAAATAGACACTGTTCCAGATACAACTGGCCAGATAAGTAATTTTACTGAGCCTTCAAGTTCTGAAATTTCTTTAGGGTCAAAACTTGATGGAATATATTGGCTGCACGTAAGAGGAAAAAACTCTTCAGGCTGGAGTGATACTAAGCATTATGAAATTAAAGTAGATTCTAATGGCCCAAAAAGACCGCCTGATGTTATTGCAACTTCGTTAGATGACGGCACCATTCAAATAGAGTGGGGCGATGCTGAGGATGACCTTTCAGGAATCGGGCATTATAATGTTTACAGGAGTAATCTTAGATTTGTTAGTGATGCAGGAATTTCAAGGGAATTCACTGTAAGGGACGCGGTTGCAAAAAAAATTGGTGAAGAAATAACAGAAATAAGTTATCATGATACTGAAGTAAATGAAGGTTACAGGTATCATTATAAGATTCAGCCTGTAGATAATGCAGGTAACCTAGGAACTCCAAGTTCTGTAGCTTCTGCACGAGCACCTTCTTTTTGCGATTTTTCTTTTGTTATTACTGCGGAGATGAATGATGAAAACATAGCTATTGCAATCGAATCCACAGGATTATTCAAAAAAGGGAATGTGAAAGTTGTTGACCCTAATGGAGTTGAAACAGAAATCGTAGAATCAGAGTCAAATGTTTTTTCCATTGAAACATCTTATAGTTTAACAAACAAACCAAACGGAGACTATAATATTTTCTTTACCTCCATCGACCCCGACTTTGACGAATGTACTGCCGGAAAGATTTTTGTTTTAGATTCCGCTTTCCCAGAAGTAAAAATAATTTCTCCGTCTTCCACTGAGGTTTTAACCGATCAGGTTAAGTTTGAAATTGAAGCAAGTGATTCCGGGGTTAATCCATCAGGACTTGTTAGTGTTATTCTTTACATTGAAAAGTCTGGTGAAGAAGTATTGGTCGGAGAAGCGGAAAAGTCTGGTCAAAATTATGTTTATGACTGGAACACTATTACTTATGAAAATGGAAGGTTCAAAGTTATTGTAAAAGCAAAGGATCGTGCAGGAAATGAATCTGAGGATTCAGCTGTTTATAGTTTTGAAAACATTTTCTTCATAAGAACAGAGGCAAGTTCTGCTATTGCTTCTGCTGAAAAAGTACGAATTGAGGGGATAAATTATTTAGCTGATTTAAGAGGGCAAGGAATTGATGTACAGGAGTTAGAAGTAAGGCTTGTTAATGCAGATTCTAATTTTAATTATGCCAAGGAGCTTTTTGAACAGGGTTACTATTTTGAATTGGCTTCCAAACAAGCAGATTTAGCTAAATTACAGTATAATTCAATCCTTAGCAGTATTAGTCTGGAAGATTATGGTGCAAGAGTTTACATTTACGATGTAGAACAACTTGACCTTTTCTTAAGTGCATCAGGGCTAGACTCTGGGATAATAACCAACTCTAAAGACCTAATACAAAAGTTACAGCCTTTAAGAAGATTAGAACTTGTAAAAGTCACAAAAGGAACAAGCTCTTATTACAGGGCTAATGTTTTGATTTCATTTTCTAATGTGCAGGACAGCAACATTTCTTTAAGAATTTTAGAAATAATCCCGAAACAATTCACTGATAATGCCAATAACCTAGCTTCCAATTCCGGTTTTGAAATAATTCAATCAGACCCTATAATTGCATTCGAATCGATTGACTCAAGTCCAGGAGAAACAACTTCTATTATTTATTCTTTAAAACAAGCGCTTACTAAAGAGCAGGCAGATATTTTGCTTTCATCAAATGTAATGAACTTTTATATTTCCCCGCCTATTCTAGTCGATTCAACAACTGACTTATCCTCAGTTAAGCTTTCTTCGTTACTGAACTTTAATTCATTAATATCTTCTTTACCTCCGATTGAATGGACTACGACTAATCTGGTTATTGTAGGAATAGCGATTCTTGCAATTTTGTTTATAATTTTAGTTATTGTATTGTTGGCAGTATTTGCAGGGTATTATTTTTTCATAAGAAAAAAACACTGATTTACAATGAGTTTTGAAAAATTTTTAAAAGAATCTGCTAAGAATATTGATGAAGAACTGGAGAAATTTTTCCCTAAAAAAATCACTGCTAAATGGGTTTCTGAATATTTAGGTAATCCAGAATTTAGTTTTGATGAAAATTCTTCGCAAAAAGCAGTTGTTGATCCGATTTGGGATTTTTTAGCTCGGGGTGGAAAACGATGGAGGCCAACTTTAATGTTACTTGCATGTGAAGCAGTTGGCGGAAATAAAAAAGAAGCAATGCCTTTTACTGTTATTCCTGAACTTGTTCACAATGGGACGATAATGGTTGATGATGTGGAAGATAATTCTTCACTGAGAAGAGGTAAACAATCAACTCATTTAATTTATGGGGCGGATGTTGCAATAAATGCAGGAAATGCAATGTACTTTCTGCCGTTAGTAACACTAATCAATGACACTAATATTTCTGCTGAACAAAAAGCAACTATTTATGATTTGTATGCAAAAGAACTTCTGAAACTTTCTTTTGGGCAGGCAATGGATATTTATTGGCATAATGGCCATTCTGATGTAACAGAACAGCAGTACTTACAGATGACTTCTTACAAAACAGGGTCCTTATCAAGATTAGCTGTTGGTTTGGGAGTAATATTAGGAAAAGGATCAGAAAAACAAATTTCTGTTTTGTCTGATTTTGCAACTAGTTTAGGAGTTGCTTTTCAGATTCATGATGATGTTTTGAACCTTAAACCTGCGAAGGATTGGGGTAAAGAAACCGGGGATGATATCCAGGAAGGTAAAAGAACTCTAATAATTATTCATGCTTTTTCAGTAATTAGCCCCGATAAAAAGGATCGATTAACAAAAATTTTGGATGCTAAAAAAAATACTGCGGCAGAAATAAAAGAAGCAATTTCTATTTTGGATGAATCAGGTTCGATTGATTATGCTAAAAAGTTTGCAAAAGATATTGTTGTTGAAAGCTGGTCAAATCTTAGTAAGTCTCTTGACGAATCTGACGCAAAAAAAATGCTGAAAGAATTTGCAGATTATGTTATTAAACGAGAAATTTAAACATCGTATTCTTTGTCTACTTTTTTGATGTTCATCCCTTTAGAATCAATTTCTATTGGGTGTAAATCTTCCGAATGGTGTGTCGCACGCATTTTTCTTATGTGAAGAGTTCTGTTGCTTCTTGTTCCTATGCCCATGTAGTGTAACACTATTACTCCGTCAACAACATATTCTTCTATTCCGTATTTTCCGAATTTGTTTTCTCCTTCAAAGACTTCTGAAGTCATCAATGTCGTAACTCCTATTCTCATTAAAAGATAAGAAAGTTTCAGAATCGCGTTTCTGATTTCGTTTTCATTTTCATAATTCATTCCCATTGCAGGAATAGAATCAATCACCAGTCTTTTTGCGCCTATTCTTTTTGTAGTGCGCATTATTTCAAGCAAAAGTTTGTCAATATCAAATCCGGTTGCAGGCATTGCAAATTCTTCTTCGCTAGGAATCCCGATTTTTGCCAGACTTCCATCAATAATGTGTATCAGGTTGTTTTCTTCAAGTTTTCTTAAATCCCAGCCGAATCTTTGCATGTCCTGTCTTATAAGTTCAGGTCGTTCATCAAGAGTTACATAAATGCCTGGTTCTTTGTATTTAGAAGCCCCCTCGTAAAGGTATTGGGCGCAAAAAATAGTTTTTCCTGTACCGCAAGCCCCTGATATTAAGGTTGTTCTCCCTTCTAGAAAACCGCCTTCGATAAGCTTGTCTAATCCGTTTATCCCTGTCGGGACTCTACCCATTTCAGTCAAAGTATCACGTTATAGTTTGCTTTGAACTTGTATTTATATCTTTTCAAAATGATTAAATTGCATTGATTAAACCGCATAGGTTAAACCGCATAGGTTAAATCGCATAGATTAAACTGCATTGAATAAATCACATTTATAATAATTTACTTCTTTAATAAAATAATGAAAAAATATCTATTGGCTCTATTACTAGTTTTGTTCGTACAACCTGCGTTTGCTGGTCAATTATTTATTTTAGATGTATCGTCTCATACCTCAATTCCTTCAACAATTTATGCTGGAGATTTGGTCACAGTTAATGTCAATGTTACTAATACAAGTGGTGTTGGTCAGGCTGCAGATGATATTGGTGTTTCATTACTGCTTAATGAAAACGATTTTGAAATAATTGATGTTGATGAAAATATTGATTCAATAAAATCTAAAGGATCAAAAACAGTTTCTCTTAGATTCAGAGTGAAAGAGGATACTCTTCCTGGGATTTATAAAATTCCTGTATTTTTGGATTATTTTTCAGGATCTGATGAATTAAATCAGGTTGAAACTATCGATTTAACAGTAATTTCATGTAATACTCTGAACATCAATGAAATAGATTTAAGCAATTTTAAACCACATATTAATGATTCTCTTGTTATTACTGCAACCATTAAAAACAACTGTTCAACTGCCGCAAGAGATGTTGAAATAAGTTTGACTCCGATAACTAATGCGACAATTGATCCGTTTATTGTTGCGGCGGATTCCTTAAAGATAGGGGATATTTTGTCAGGAGAGCAGGAACAGGCAAAATTTAATTTACAGATAACTGATAAGGTCGATTCTCAAACTTACGTTTTCTCAATTGATGCCAACTGTGATAGTTGCACAACAACTTCCAATTCTTTTTCGTTTCAGGTTTTAGGGAGACCTGAACTTGTTTTTTCAAACATAGAGTATTCTGTTGATGATGTTTTAGGAAACGATTCGCAAATAATGCAGGGAAGTATATTCACTTTATCTGTACAGCTTGATAACATTGGTGATGAAAAAGCTAAAGCAGTTAATATTTCTGTTGACTTTGATGAAGCTATTGTAGGAATCAGTAAATCATTCTTAGGGAATATAGACCCTGATGATTCGGGAGCAGCTATATTCAATTTAAGTGCTGCTTTTGATGCAAAAGCAGGAGAAACACCAGGGATAATTACAGTTAATTATATTGATGAACTTGGGGTGGAACGATCTTTTACCGAGAATTATTCACTTTACATTAATGCAGTTCCTCCAACAAGCCCAATAGTTTGGATTTTCATACTGATATTAATTATTGTTGTATTGGTTTTGGTTTATTTTATAGTGAAATTTGTTTTCAGGCAACTCGTGCTTAGGAAGCAATCGCGATGATAAAATTATCTTTCCTTAATTTATTCAGAAGAAAAACCAGGACTTTTTTGGCAATTGCTGGTATAGCAATTGGAGTAGCAGCAATAATTGTTCTTGTTTCTCTTGTTGACGGTTTTACTCTGGAGTTCGATGAAATTATTGGGCAATATAAAGCAATCACTGTTATGGAAAAAGACGCTCAGGATCAGACTCTATCAAAAGTGGATATTTCTTTTGTATCAAAACTCGAATCCCTTCCTTATGTAAAAACAGCAGTACCTGAAATAATGTTTCTCCCCCAAAAAATTGATGGCAAAGCCGCAGGCATGAATTCGATTTCTCCACCAAGTGTTTATGGGATGGATCCTGATAAGTTTTTTTCAACTGGAGGGACTACTTTTCTAGGAGAACTTGACAAAGGTTCATTAATTAGAAACTCTGATTTAGGCCAGGTAGTAATCGGGAAAAGCATTGTGGAAAACTATAAAAAATTCGTTGGTTCCACAATAAAAATTAACGACAAAAAATTCAGAGTAAAAGGGACCTTGAAAGCGGACAGTGATTTGTTAGCCGGAATAATTGTAATGAACCTTGCCGATGCAAGAGAATTAAGCGGTTTTGACGAAGATAAATTAACTTCTATTACAATTTTTTTAACTGACACTTCTAAAGACACTTATGTCGGCGATTTAATAGGGCTTAAGTATGGTGAGGATTTAAGTGTTTTTACTCAGGCTGATATGTCTGAGATGTTCGGAGAAGTTATTGGAAACCTAAGACTCTTGGCAATTGCTGTTGCATTAATTTCAGGAATTGTTGCAGGCATAGGAATAGCAAACACTATTCTAATGAGTGTTCTTGAAAGATTTAAGGAAATTGGTGCATTGAAAGCAGTTGGCTGGACAAATAGCAATGTATTGAGAATGATTCTTTATGAAGCTTTTTTCCTTGGAGTGATAGGAGGAGTTATTGGAATAATCCTTGGTTTTGTTGTTGCTGAATCAATTTCATCTCTTACAGGTATTGGCTATTATGCAAGCCCTGCGCTTATAATAACAAGTTTTTTATATGCAATTTTATTAGGCATTATTGCAGGAGTATATCCTGCGTATAGGGCTTCAAAGCTCAATCCAATAGAGGCATTAAGGAGTTGATGAAATGAAAGAAACCCCCGTGATAGAAATTAAGGACGTAAAAAAATATTATGAATTAGGCGAAGTAACTGTAAAGGCTTTAGATGGAGTTTCACTTAAAATATTTGAAGGAGATTTTGTTGTTATAGTGGGGCCGAGTGGTTCAGGAAAAAGTACTTTGATGCACATTCTTGGAACGCTTGATTATCCAACTGCCGGTGAGGTTTTCATTGATCAAGAAAATTTAAAAGATTTGGATGAGTGGGAACTTGCCATGCTCCGTAGAAAAAAAATCGGTTTCATTTTTCAGTCATTTAATCTAATTCCGACTCTTAATGCTCTTGAGAATGTAGTTATTCCAACAGAACCTCTTCCAGGGGATAAAGAATATCTTGAGGACCGAGGAATAGAACTTTTAAAATCAGTTAAATTAGGAGACCGAATGCTTCACAAACCAGATGAACTTTCAGGAGGGCAAAGACAAAGAGTTTCAATTGCCAGAGCTTTAATTAATAATCCTGAAATAATTTTTGCTGATGAACCAACAGGCAACTTAGATTCTGTTACAGGAAGACAAATAGTGGATTTAATGTACGATCTTAACCAAAAAGAGAACAAAACTTTTGTTTTGGTTACCCATGACCCCTCATTGCTGGATTATGCAACCAAACGAATTTTTATTTTGGATGGGAAAATAACCAAAATAGAGGAAAACAAAAGAAAAAAACGAAAGTGATTTTAAATGTTAAAACTCAGTTTAATCAATCTCACAAGACACAAACTCAGAACTATTCTTTCAGTTTTGGGGATTGTTATCGGCGTTGCCTCTTTAATTGCGTTAGTTTCAATTGTTGACGGAATAAAATTTGATATTACTGATGCTTTAAGCAATGCTCAAGGAGCAAGAGTTACTCCAATAGGAAGCACTGATCCTATCTTTGGTTCTTTTGATGAGTCATGGGGTGATAAAATCGAAAAAATTCAAGGCGTAAAAGTCGCGGTGCCAAATATAATGCAGCTTGCTAAATCTATTGAAGGCAAACCTGTGGATATAGGAACCGGAGCAAGGCTTATAGGGATAAATTTGTTAAAAAATTCTAAAGCAGGAGCCAGTGGTTTTGATGGAGAATTATTAGAGGGAAGAGATTTTGTTGTTTCAGATGAAGGAAAAAGTGTTGCGATGATTGGAGAAATTGTCAAAGATACTCACAATAAATTTCTGGGTTCAAAAATAGAGGTTAATGGGAAAAAATTGCAGATAATAGGAGTTTATAGTACTGGGTCAGATTTGCTTGATAATTCAATTTTAATGCCTATTGAAACAGCAAGAGATGTAACTGGGTTTCCTAAAGGCAAAGTCAGTTACATTAATGTGATGGTTAATGTTCCAAGCGAGGATCAAAAAGTTGTTGATAAAATAAATCTGATTTACGGTGACGAAATCAAAGCCACTAGTTTGAGCGATTTTTCTACACAGTTTGGTGCAATTTTTGACAGCATTACTGCTTTGGTTGTTGTAATTGCATCAATCGCATCGATTGTTGCAGCAGTAGGCATAATCAATACAATGCTCATGAGTGTTCTTGAAAGATTTAAGGAAATTGGTGCATTGAAAGCAGTTGGCTGGACAAACAGCAATGTATTGAGAATGATTCTTTACGAATCATTGTTTATTGGAATAATTGGCGGTTTTTTTGGGATTATTTTAGGTTTGATAGTGTCAATTTTTATAGAAGAATTTGGTTTAACAACTGTTGTTACGCCTGAATTGATTATTGGGTCATTTTCAGGAGCAGTTTTTGTCGGAGTAATTGCAGGCATATATCCCGCAGTTAGTGCTTCAAGAATGAATCCGGTTGATGCTTTAAGAGCAGAGTAATTATTCTCTATAAACATTGGTAACTCCTTCTACTTTTGAAATTTTTTTAAACAATTCTTCTAATTGAGAAACATTTTTGATTTTCA
Source organism: Candidatus Iainarchaeum sp. (assembly GCA_043812975.1). Taxonomy (GTDB): domain Archaea; phylum Iainarchaeota; class Iainarchaeia; order Iainarchaeales; family Iainarchaeaceae; genus UBA493. Next base: position 38,661 of record JBDRLP010000027.1, read on the forward strand.
AACCAAATTTACATTCCACTGCATTGTTTGTAATAATTTTAGCATTTGCAGAACTGACGCGGATGTCGATTTTTGAAATTACCTCAAGCAGGTCTTTTAACAACCCAATCCTGTCAGAAGCATTGACTATAAGCTCTGTTTCATATGCGCTTTCAGAACCATGCCACGAAACTCCGATAAGAGTTCCTTTGTATTTACTAACTTCATTGCAGTCAATTCTATGAACTGATATTTTTCTTTTAGTTGTTTTTAAACCTACTATGTCATCTCCTGGAAGAGGAGAACAGCATTTAGCAAGTCTAATTTTTTTATCGCTGATTTTTATTTTTTGTGTACCCGTCTTGTTTGTTAAAGGCATTTTTTTAGATGTTTGAATTTGTAGCTTAGCTTTTATTTTCTGTTTGGCTTTTGAGGTTTTTACAAAACCAAGCCAGCTCATTTTAGGACTCTGTTTTTGAGAAGTAACTATCTCAATAATATCACTATTTTTTATAATTGCATGTAAAGGAGCAATACTCCCATTTATTTTTGCATTTTGACAATGATCTCCAATATCAGAATGAACTGCGTATGCAAAATCAATTACTGTTGATCCTTCTGGTAATTCAATCACTTGGCCCTTTGGGGTTAATGCAAAAATTTCTTTTTTGAATATGTTGGTTTCAGTTTGATCAGTAGATGTTTTTTGCCAGTCTAAAATCTGTTTTACCCATTCAATTTTTTTGTCAAATTTGGAATCCGTTTTTCCTCCTTTGTATAGCCAGTGAGAAGCTAGGCCGTATTCTGCAGCATCGTGCATTTCTTTTGTTTTGATTTGAATTTCAATAGGGTTTCCCATGTGGCTTTGAATTGCAGCGTGCAATGCTTTGTAACCATTTCTTTTTGGCTTTACAATATAGTCATCAAATTCCCCAGGTATTGGTTTCCAGACACTATGGATAATTCCAAGAACTTCATAACAATCTTTTACTGAATCAGTTATAACTCTTAATGCAATCAGATCATAGATTTTGTTTAACCCTGTTTTTTTTAGCTCCATTTTTTTGTAGGTGCTGTAAATTGTTTTTACTCTGCCTGAAATCTTGGCATTTATTTTTTCTTTTTTTAGTTCTTTTTCTAATATTTCTTTTGTTTTTTTAATATCTTGGGTAACGCCTTTAGCTGTTTTATTTATTGCACTGCTAATTAAAGAATAATTTTTAGGATCTTTATACTTGAATGCGAGTTCATTTAGTTCAGAACTAATTTGGTATATTCCTATTTTATGTGCTAATGGGGCAAACAGTTCCTGTACATCAGAAACAAATTCTTCTTTATTTTCTATTGACGTTTCAGGAAGATTTCTAAGAATAGTAAGAATATCTGCAAGATGCAGTATTATTACCTCAGGATTTGCTGATACTACTACTAAAAGTTTTTTTCTGAAATCTTCTTTATTCTCTGATTTTACTTGCAATGCTTTTCCAAATCGGATTTCAGAATCCAGTAAACTTGCAATATTTTTCCCAAATTCGTTTTCTACTTGTTTCAGGTATTTTTCAATGTTTTTTGGTGAGTGGATTAGGCCAGTAATTACAATGTCTTTTCTTTGCTTAAGGCTTAGTAAGAGATTTGCTAATTCTAGCCCGCGGGCTAAACAACTGCTCTTTTTTGGACTTTCACTACACGCATTCGAAATAAATTCTATTCCTTTTTCTGCCTCTTTAATAGAGCCATATGCGGATTCAAATTTTTTAAGGAAGTCTTTCTGCAGGTTAGATTCCATAGTATTATTTTACTAGTGTAATTATTATAGTATTAATCCTATTTTTGCCTTCAGGTAATCTTTAAATACTACCCTTCTTTTTCTATACTTGAAGCAATATGATTCAGTCAATAATTGTGCCAGAAAACGGCAAAGTAAAAAACATCACTTCTGCCCAGCTTTCCGATGTAATAAATAAGACATTTGTCTGGATAGATGTTGAAAATCCTAAAGAGGAAGATTTTGAATTTTTAAAAAAGAATTTTCCTTTACACCCTTTAGCAGCCGATCCTATTTTTGAATCAAGGTTAAGGCCAAAAATAATTGATTTTCAGCAGCACTTATTGTTAGTTTTTCATGAACCAATTATGGAACAAAATAAGTTGTCTTTTTCAAGAGTTATATTTTTTATAGGAAAAGATTTCCTCATAACTATACACAACAGAAGTCTGCCTTCAATTGATGCAATCAAAGAATTAGTAAACAACAATACAAATTTTCTGAAGAAAGGCCCGTCTTTTTTGGTTTATAATATGCTTGATCAGATAACTGATAATTATTTTCCTATTTTGGATGAACTTGATGATGAACTTGACAATTTGGAAAACAAAATATTTTTAGGAAATGAAAAAGATACGTTGAGAAAAGTTTTTTCATTAAAGCGTAAAATCCTTGAAATAAAGCGTAAAATTTCTCCGACAAGAGAAGTTCTTTCAAGCTTGTCAAGACACGAATCAAAAATAATCGATAAAAATGCGTTGATTTATTTCAGGGATGTTTATGATCATGCAATAAGAATTTCTGACACTATTGATATTTATCGCGATCTATTAACCAGTGTTCTGGATGTTTACATTTCTTTGCAATCAAACAAGTTAAATGAGGTTATGAAAGTTCTTACTGTAATTGCCACAATTATGATGCCTCTGACTGTAATTACTGGGTTTTACGGAATGAATATTATTTTTCCCGAGGTGGGTTTCTTTAAGGCAGACTCTTACTTTTTTATTTTGTTCATAATGCTAATAATTTCAGGCCTGATGCTGTTATATTTTAGGAAGAAAAAGTGGTTATAGTGAAAAATTATTTATTTGTTAATTTCAAAACTTATGAGGAAGCAACCGGAAATAAAGCTTTGGCTCTTGCGAAAATCATTTCAAGTCAGATTACTGAAGAAGTAGAAATAATTCCTGTGGTCCAGGCTCTTGATTTAAAAGAAGTAGCTTCAAATGTTTCACTTAAAGTTTTTGCCCAACACATTGATCCTATTTATTTTGGTTCCAATACAGGAAAAATACTTCCAGAGGCAGTCAAATCTGCAGGGGCTGTAGGTACTGTTCTTAATCATGCGGAAAATAAAGTTGAAAATGATTTTATTGAAAAAGCAGTTCAAAGATGTAAAGAAGTTGGTCTTACAATAATGCTTTGCGCCGAAACTTTAGAAAGAGCCAAACAATTAGCTGTTTTTAATCCTGATTTTATTGCTGTAGAACCTCCAGAACTTATCGGAGGAGATATTAGTGTTAGCACTGCTAATCCAGAGCTGATTTCCAATTCAGTGAAAGCAATCCATAAAGTGAACAAAGAAATAATTGTAATAACCGGAGCAGGTGTCAAAAATTCAGACGACGTTAAAAAAGCAGTTGAGCTTGGTTGCCAAGGGGTTTTTGTTGCGTCAGGAATAGTTTGTTCTAAGAACCAAGAAGCGTCATTGAAAGAACTTTTAAACGGATTTAAATAATTCAGTGCTTATGCGGTGTTCTTTTTATTCTTTCATGCTTTTCTGTTAGTTCTAGTGGTATCTCCATGCTATTTTTTTCTAAATAATTATAAATTGCTTCTATTAGTGCGTCAGTGGCCAGAATGGAGCAATGTAATTTTACTGCAGGAAGGCCCCCTAATTCGTCAGCAACTTCTTGTTTGGTCAGGTTACTGGCTTCGTTAATTGTTTTCCCCTTTGCCAGTTCAGTTACCATTGAAGAGGTTGCTATTGCTGCTGCGCATCCCATTGTTTTGAATTTTACGTCCTCAAGAATTGTTTCATTGTTCGTATTTTTCCCTACTTTAATATAAACCCACATAACATCTCCGCATACTGGGTTTCCAACCTTTCCAATTCCATCAGCTTCTTTTATTTCACCCATGTTTCTTGGGTTTCTGAAGTGATCCATTACTTTTTCACTGTACATTTTTTAGCCCCCCCATAGGGCTCATTTCCCTGAGTTTTTCCACGGTTTCCTTGATACTTTTTATTGCATATTCTATTTCCTTTTCATTGTTGTCCTTTCCAAGTGTCAGTCTTAAACTTCCATGTGAGACTTCCGGTTTGAGGCCTATAGCGATTAGAACATGACTTGGTTTAAGGGAATTTGTTGAGCATGCTGATCCTGTTGAACCCATTATACCTTTTGCATCAAGCATGAGGACAAGTGATTCTCCCTCGATGTAGTCGAACGAAAAATGGACATTATTTGCCAGTCTGTTTTTTCTGTCCCCGTTTAGCTTTGTGTCGGGTATCTCGAGGATTTTTTTTATTAAAATTTCCCTGAGTTTTTCCATTTTTTCTACATCCCTTTTCATTGTTGTTTCTGAAGCTTTTGCAAAACCAACTATTCCCGCAATATTTTCTGTTCCCGACCTGAGTTTTTTTTCATGACCTCCTCCGTGATGCAGTGCATCTATTTTTGTCCCTTTTTTGATGTATAGTGCCCCGACTCCTTTTGGACCATAAATTTTATGTGAATTAATTGTAACCAAATCAAGTTTTTGCTTTTTTACATCCAAGGGAACCTTTGTAAATGACTGACATGCATCAGTGTGAAAGTAAACCTTGTTCTCATTACAGATTCTGCTTATTTCTTCTATCGGCTCTATAGTTCCTATCTCGTTGTTGGCATGAATAACCGAGACCAGTATAGTATCTTTCCTTAAGGATTTTTTTAATTCATCTATCTTTACAAATCCTTTTTCATCCACTGGAAGGTAAGTAACTTCGAAACCCTGTTTTTCAAGCCACTTGCAGGAATTCAGGACACAATCATGTTCTATTTGAGTTGTAATAATGTGCTTTCCTTTTTCTTTGTTTGCGAACGCTATTCCTTTTAATGCAAGATTGTTTGACTCTGTTCCGCCTGAAGTAAAAATTATTTCCTCCGGATCCGCATTAAGTTTTCTTGCAATTGTTTTCCTTGCTTTTTCCAATGCCTGTTTTACTTTTCTTCCTTCGGAGTGAAGTGAGGATGCGTTTCCGAAATTTTTGTCAAAATAAGGAGCCATCGCGCTTATTACTTGTTTATCAACTTTTGTTGTCGCGGCGTTATCAAGATAAATTTTTTTCATTTTTTGTTTCTCTCCCTGGTTTCTTTCATGATTTGGTGAGGTGCGTTGAATTCTTTGCATATAAAACATTTTCTTTCGGAGTTGTTGTTTTTTTCTATGATTGAATCTGCCAGTTTTCTGATTTTTGCCATGTCGGTTTTGCTGAACTCGTGTTTTTTCCCTCTTTTGTTTTTTAGATATTGGCATATGGCGGCTTCAGTGAGCCCGAGTTTTGATGCAACTGCTTTTCTTGACATTTCCTTATCTTTTATAAGGTAAAGTGCGATTTCTCTTCTCATTGCTGGAAGAATTTTCCAGTTTACTAGTTCGCAAGGGAATGTTAAATCCATAAAAATACCACTTATTAACAATTGTTAATACTGTTTTTAAATTTGTTGGTCCATTTCCCATTTTCTTTTTCAATTACATTCATGTTTGCTTTTACGTGGGCATTTTAAAGCATTTTGTTATTTTAGTTGAAAGATGAGTAAATTAAAAGAAATGAAAAAAACTAAAGAACAATCTGACTCAAGTCCAATTTACACTATTATAGGAATTGCGGTTATACTGATTGGAATTGCTGTGGTTTATTTGGCTTTATTTGGTTCAGCTCCGGTAATTGATCTTGATCAGTTAGAAGGAAACGGTCACTTTAAGGGCAATCCTGATGCGCAAGTCAGAATTGTTGAGTTTTCAGATTTCCAGTGTCCAGCCTGTGGTTTTGGTTTTGATCAACTACAACAAGTTTTGCCTCAGTACTTGGATAAAATAAAACTAACTTTCCGACACATGCCTTTGAGCAATATTCACCCTTATGCGCAAAAAGCAGGTGAAGCTTCTGAGTGTGCTGCTGATCAGGATAAATTTTGGGAAATGCACGATACACTTTTTACAAATCAGGATAATCTGAAAATTGCAGACTTAAAATCTTATGCTCAGCAATTAGGCCTTAATCAGGAAGAGTTTGATGTTTGTTTAGATTCAAGTAAATATGCTTCAAAAGTGGCTTCTGACTTTTCTTACGGTGCATCAATTGGAGTTAATTCAACCCCGACATTTTATGTTAACGGAGAAAAGTTTTCAAATCTGACAGCTGAAGAATGGAAACAAGTTTTAGATTCAAGATTAGCTTGAATAATTCAACTTAGAAAAAGAATTGATATTTATATCTTTCCATTATAGAGTATAATATTGCATCTGTTTTAGGGGTTAGAAACCTTTATATAGCACCTAAACACAATATATGTAATCGATTAATGTTAACAAGTTAACTTTTGGAGGTTTTAGGATTGGATGAAAAATTATATTTATCAGTAAGTTTAATTGTTTCTGCATTAGTTTTATCAGGGGCAATTTTTTTAGTAGGAAATAGTGTCAATGATAACCTAACCGGTTTAACCGTTGCAATAGAAAATTCTTCTGCGCCAGTAGCAGCAGGAAATAATGATGGTTCAGGAGATACAGGAACAGTGGCTCCGCCTGAACAACCAATAGCTCCATCAAATCCAACAATAGATATGGAAGCACTTTTGGATGATGATGCTGTTGAAGGAAATGCTGATGCACCAATAACAATTGTTGAGTTTTCAGATTTCCAGTGTCCGTTCTGTAGTAGATTTTACACAGATACTTTAGGCAAGTTAAGAGAAAACTATGTTGATACAGGAAAAGTAAAAATAATTTACAGGGACTTTCCATTAAGTTTCCATCCTGAAGCAACACCAGCCGCTGAAGCTGCCGAGTGTGCTGGAGATCAGGGAAAATTCTATGAAATGCATGACAAGATTTTTGAAAATCAGGAATCTATAAGTGCTGCATCATACAAACAATGGGCTGCTGATCTTGGCCTTAACACAGAACAATTCAATTCTTGTGTTGATGATGGCACTCACGCTGCTGAAGTAAGAGCAGACTTTGCAGATGGACAGGCCGCAGGAGTTTCAGGAACACCAACTTTCTTTATCAACGGCCAGAAAGTTGTCGGAGCTCAACCATACAGTGTATTTGAACAAATAATAGAAGCAGAACTCGCAAACTAATTGCGGGTTCCAAATTTCTTTTTTTAGTATCCTTTAAATAGTTTAAAATACTTTATTTTTTTATGGGAAAAGTTAGAAATTTCTTTCTTAGAGTTCCTCTTGTGTCAAAATTTTTTAATAGAAGAAAATCAGAAAGGAGAACTGGTCAAGAATCAAGGGAAGGTTCTACTTTAACTTTTTCAGCTTCGCTTAAACCCTTATCACTTGGTATTAAAATTATTTTTTCAGTGGGAAATTCCCGTAGTCCCACAAATAATGTTTCAGTGTTTCCTCCTAAAGGAGCAATAATTATGGTTTTCATGTAAATACTATTGTTTTTTAATTTTAAAAGGAGTTGTTGAATGTATTCAACTATATTTAAATCAGTTAATGTAAGTTTTAATATGGGATTTAAGCCATAATTAATGTTAAATAAGAGGTTTACTCTGTATATTTAGAGGTTTTTGATTATGAGTGAAGTAACAATATACACAACCCCTACCTGTGTTTACTGTAACCTTGCTAAGGAGTTTTTTAAAGAAAATAAAATCGAATACAAACAAGTGGATGTTTCAACTGATTCACAGAAAGCTCAGGAAATGTTTGAAAAATCAGGGCAGATGGGAGTTCCTGTAATAGAAATTGACGGTAAAATAATAATTGGGTTTGATAAGGAATCAATTAAAGAAGCTTTAGGCATTTAATTTTTTCAGGATCTGATTTGATGGAAAAGTACGATTTTATTATTGTTGGAGCTGGTTCTGCTGGGTTACCTGCTGCAGTTTATGCTGCAAGATTTAAACTAAAAACATTAGTAATAGGGGCAGTTGTTGGTGGAACAATAATTAATACTCACGTTGTTGAAAACTGGCCCGGCATTATTGAGGTTTCTGGCTGGGACTTAATGGAAAAACTAAAAGAACACGTTAAAGCCAATGATGTTGAAATTGTAAATGATAAAGTTATTGATGTCAAAAAAGAAAATAATTTTTTCATTGTAAAAACTAATGAAAAAGAATTCAAGGCAAAAACAATTCTTATTGCAACAGGAACTGAAAGAAAAAAACTGAATGTTAAAGGCGAAAAAGAATTCACAAACAAAGGAGTTAGTTATTGCGCTGTTTGTGATGGGGCCTTATTTAAAGACAAAATTGTTAGCGTCATTGGCGGATCAGATTCTGCAGCAAAAGAAGCATTATTCTTATCAGAGCATGCAAAAAAAGTTTACATTATTTACAGGGGGACAAAGATTAAAGCCGAACCAATTAATGCTGAGCGTGTTGAAAAAAACAGCAAGATAGAAATTCTTTACGAAAAAAATATTAGTGAAATTTTTGGAGAACAACTGGTTACTGGCATTAAGTTCAAGGAAGGCGGAGAACTAAAATTATCCGCAGTATTTGTAGAGGTAGGTGCAATTCCAAATTCTGAGTTAGCGGAAAAACTTGGGGTTAAACTTACTGATAAAAAGGAAATAATTATTGATGCTGAAAGCAAGACAAACGTTCCCGGGGTTTTTGCGGCAGGAGATGTTGGTAATAAACATTTCAAACAGGCAATCACAGGAGCCTCTGAAGGCGTCATTGCAGCTTTTTCAGCTTATGAGTACATTAACAGTAAATAATCCTAATGATATAATCCCGAACAAGATTCAATTTAAACAAGAAGCTTTACTAATTGTGCAACAATTAAACTGATAAAAAACCCAGTCACAAAAAATGAAAGCTTTCCTTCTTTTTTGTAAGGAAGCATATCCCTAATACTCACATAAAGCAAAGCCCCAAGCACAAGGGAAAACACGATATAGTAAAGAGTTTTATCCGGGTGCAATAAACCTGCAAAAATAACCCCTAGTAACGGAGCAATGGAAAGTAAAATATTCACTGTTTGACTTTGTTTGAAATAATTATCAATATGGGTTAATGATACTGATGATGCTAAAGTATGAAGAAGTAAAGCAAAATAAATCACGATTCCAAGTAACATGTTTGTTGACTGGAAAGCAAACACTATTGCTATTCCTACCACAAAATGGTCAATAAAAAAACCAATTGCATGAACCTCAGCAAGATCTTTCATTAGTTTATCTTTGTCCGTAATATGCTGATAAATAAATTTTTCCGATACGTGGAACAAAACAAATCCAAGAATTAAGAGAATAAAAATATTATCCCCGATAAAATTCTGTCCTTTGAAGAATTCAGGCATCAAAAAAACAAAAATTTGAGTAATAAATAATCCTGCTGAAAAACTGATTAGTTCATCATGGAATTTTTCAATTTTATTAGAAAATCTTTCGGAAAAATAATGCAATAAACTTAAAATTGCGGCTAAAGTAATTTCAAAGAAAACCATGGAAAGTATATGTTTTAACTGGTTAAAAAAGTTTACATGTTGTTTTAATTTTTTCAATCATTTTTGAATGATTAAACATAAGTATTTATTTGATTAATAATCCCAATTACTGCTGATTTAACGGAAGTGTTTCCAATATGAATGGCGGTGGTGGTTGCGGTTATTAAAGTAGCTAAATAAAATTCCCTGCAGACTAATGCATTTTGCATTTGGATGTACCCTGCATTTGGATGCAGGTAAATAAATACTCTTTTCTTCTAATTTTTTATTATGGAAAAAATACCAATTAAAGGAGATTCAGAAAATCAGGTTTTTGATGCCTTAAAAAAAGCCTGTTCAGGAGTAGAATTTAGTTCTTTTGAAGTAGGTGTTTCTAGTGATTCACTAGAAACTAAATATGAAATAAGAAAAAAATCAATCGATTTTATAAAATCCACGTTCAAAACAAAACACGACCCTGAAAATTTTGAAATCTATATTCTAATTCACTTTGATCGAGGATTTATTGAAGCTACTCCTACAAATGTTCTTGTTGAAGGGGCTTATAATAAAGTTTCAAGAGAAATTGCTCAGACCTTTCATTATTGTTTTAAGTGCAGGGGCAGGGGTTGCAAAAAATGTAACAAAACAGGAAAACTTTCAGAGGAATCAGTTCAGGAACTAATAGAAAAAATAGTTCTGCCGGAGTTTAAATCATCTGAATCTAAATTTCATGGTTGTGGAAGAGAAGACAAAGATGTTTTGATGTTGGGTAAAGGAAGGCCTTTTGTAATAGAATTGGTCGAACCAAAAAAACGTTCAGTTAATTTGAAGAAACTTGAAGATACAATTAATTCAAAAAATAAGAACAAGATTTCAGTTAATGGTGTAAAGTTTGTTGAAAAGCAAAGGATTGTAGAAATAAAAAATACGCCATTTGAAAAAATTTATCTTGCAAAATGTTCGTGTTCAGAAATTTCAAAAAAAGAAACTGAATCGCTAATTAATAAAGAAATAAAGATTATTCAGCGTACTCCTGTTCGAGTTGAAAAAAGACGGGTTGATAAGGAACGTGAAAAAACAGCAAAAATAATTAAAGCAGAAATTCTAAACAAAAAAGAATTTTTATTAGAAATACTTTCATCGCATGGTCTTTATATTAAAGAGTTTATTTCTGGAGATGAAAAAAGAACTGAACCGAGCATTTCTTCTATGCTCGGAAAAGAATGTATTTGTAAAGAACTTGCTGTTTTAGAAATAGTGTTACCTAAAAAAAATTAGATATCCTCTATCCCCCGCTCCGCCACCGTTGCGTCGGTGGGGTACGCGTCCACCTCACTTGTGTTCGGTAGGACTAAATATCCTCTATCCCCCGCTCCGTTACCCTGTAAATGGCTTCTCCGTCAGGTAATGAAGGGCTATCAACTAATTTTGCAACTCTTTTATCTTCCTTGCTTTTCCTCAAATACAGTCTTGTTTTGGAAGCGTGTGCAACCACGTTTCCTCCAACAGGTGCTGTTGGGTCACCAAACATTATGTCAGGTCTCTCCATAACCTGGTTTGTTACAAGCACTACAACATTTGACATTTCTGCAAGCTTTTGCAGAGTGCGCATATGTGTGTTAAGTTTCTGTTGTCTTTCTGCAAGAGTTCCTCTTCCAACGAACTCAGATCTGAATTGTGCCATGAGAGAATCCACTATAACGAGTTTAATATTTTTCTCTTTCACGAGTTCTGATGCTTTTTCAGCCAATAACATTTGGTGGTCACTATTGTATGCTCTTGCCACATAAATGTTTTTCAAAACTTCTTCAGAGTCAAGTCCCTGGGCTTCTGCAATTGCAACAATTCTTTCAGGCCTGAAACTGTTTTCGGAATCAATGTAAAGACATGATCCGTCTAAACCTCCTTTTTCTTTTGGTAATTGTACTGTTACTGCTGTTTGAAAACACCATTGGGTGTTATGCAAGTACACTGGTTTGTTTCCGCCTATGAAACTGTGCACTCCCGGAACCACTAAATCATACACCCAGTCATTATATTTTGTGTTGCTAATTTTTGTTATTTTTTCCCATTTTACCTTGCTTTTATGGATTAGTTCAAGCATTCCAAGGTCTTTTTTGAGTTCTTTGTTTTCAATTAATGTATTTGTCATTTTTGCGAGTGTTTCTGTAATTTCACCTGCTTTTTGCGAACTCATTTTTCTGCTAATGTAGTTTTGGAATGTGCTTTTGTTCAGATTCATTTCATTTCTTATTTCTTCTGTACTAAAAGGGAGCAGTTCCAATGCTTTGAATACGTGTTTTTTTGAGGGGGTTTCCAGAAATTCTTTTGCTTCCCTTATTTCCCACAGCCTTGTTTTGAAAAAATCCTGCATGTCCTCAAGAGTTTTGTGCGTTATTCTTTCCATTGCAGGTTTTTTTGCAAAAAAACTCACAAACAGTGTTTTGTATCCCTTGTTAAACATTGTTTTTTTGTTCCACTTATTGAATCTTCTTCTTGAACCGCTTAGTTTTGAATAGATTCTTTTGTAAACAGGTTCAATTGCTTTTAAGGGCAAGCAATATTTTGTCGAAATATTTTTTCCACCGGTAAGCAAATCCTCTTTTTTTATTAAACTATACTCTTTCATTAGTTTGCCAATAATCATTTTTGCTTTTGGTTCTGTTATAAAGTTTTTGTAAAACTCTTTTTCTTTAATAATGCTTGTTTTTGCCGTAACACTAACTCCTGTTCTTGAGAACAAGTAAGCAAGTCCTGTGCTTAATTTTTTCGATCTTGTCCCTGTAATAATACTATTGCTAATTTCCCCGTCACCATCAAGGTAACCTGCCAAAAATGATTTTATTGTTTCTTCTTTTGCAGTTAAAATTTCTTCTGGGACAAATTTTGTGTAGGAATTGGTTTTGCCAAGTTCTTTCAGGAATTCTTTTGTTGGTTTTTGGAAAATAATTAATTGTTTTTTTTCATTAAAAGATGGGGTGTAACCGAATCTTTTTTCAATGTAATTAAGTATCCACTTTTGTGCTTTTTTGTTAAAAATTGTTATACTGCAAGGATTAGCACAGCCTTCTGCTGAAAACAACCCTAAAAAGTAAGCGTCATCTATTGAAAGTTCTTTTCCTTCAAAATCAATTTTTTCAGGCACTCCAATAAAATCCCCTTCTTTCAGAAGGCCACTCGATTTCCATCGAATTCCTTCTTCATCGATAGTAAGGAGAGGGTGATTTTCTGTTAATTTTATTTCTGCTCCTCTTTCGGTTTCAATTGCCCTGAGTGTTTCACAATACTCTTTGAACAACTTTGAAGCAGACGCTTTTTTCGGGTTTCCTTGTTTGTCTATTCCAATTACTTGAACAGGTTTTTTTAATTCCGCTAAATAACCTCCATCAAATTTCTTTTCATTAACCGCATAATTTTCGTACACTTCCTCAATTGACCTCAAATGTGCCCTATCAGGATTAAAATAAAGAATGTTAGTGTCCTTTGAAACACATTTTCCTGAAGCAAACTTTCCATAAATTTCTGTAATGCTTTGGGTTTCTATTCCACCGCCTATGAGATTATCTACTTCTTTACTTCCCATAGTTAGTTTTCCTACGAGTTTTCTTTTTTCAGCTAAAACAGATGCGGATTCATAACCCATTTCTAAAGCATCCCTTGCTGCTTTGATTGCTTTATCAGCTGTGCCATCCCCCAATCCAGCTATTTCCTTTAATTCCTTTGGAGATGCAACTGCAATATTTTCCAGGGTTTTGTAGCCTGCATTAATTAGTTTTTCACTTGCCAGTGGTCCTACACCAGGCAAATCTTCGATTTTTTTAATTTCTTTAGTCATTTTGGTTCCTCCCTAAAACCTGTACCTTTGCGAGGAATCTCCTTTGACCTAGAGTTCCACCTGAGCACGGTCTTTTCATTAAAATAAGTGCTTTTGATTTATAAATACTTTTAGGGTTAGTTGCCGGTGTGGGATTTTATTAGTTTATTTAAAATTTGGAGGAAGCCCAGATTTAAAAAATTCCATTGGAGATATCCCAAGTTTTTCTAATAAAGGAAGCATTTCTTCTCTTATTCTATCTACTTCTTCAGTGGTTTTAGCGACTCTAATTCTGGCGTCGTAATTTTTAATCTCGAGTATAGTTCCTCTTCTAGTAAAAGGAGTTTTACAGCCAAATTTTCTCCATAATCTTGGCATTATAAAATTTAGTCTTTAGTCCTATTTAAAGGAAACCCTTATTCGCTTTTATCCGCAAAAATCCTTGCACTCCACCCAAGGTGAAGCTCTATTCCGTCTCTTCCTTCTTTAGTGTAACATCCTTCAATCAAAACTTGATCGCCCTCAGAAAACCTTTCAACTTCATCACACATTTCATTCCATGCAGTCCCCCTTATTTCATTTACTCCTTCGCCAATCATAAAATTCATTACTTTTCCTTTTCCTTTCCCGGTTTCGAATTCTTTTGCAGGAAAAACTCTTTTAATTTCAACTTTAACATTAACATCATTCATATTTAAATCAAGATCAGTTATACTCACAATATTTTTTTCAATTTCAGGAAGTTCAGCAGTTTCATCTTTTGCAAAAGAACTATTATAATTCAGGTTCAGTTGCAAAGTATTATTATAACTGGTTACTGCGCAGTTGCTAAGTTTTAATGCAGTTCCTTTTTGGAGCCCCATTTCTGAAAACTTGTCAACATCTTTGTTCCAGAGGGTGGCTCTTATTTCTCCAGTGTCATCAAGCAGAATAACACTCTGTAATTTTCCCGTTCTGCCATTTTTGTCAAAATTTTTTGGAGCATAAGCCTGTTTTAGCCTTGCGATTACATCAATATTATTCATTCCTTCTTTCAGAGAATTAATCTTTATAGCTTCAGTAGGCCTGCTATTCAAGTTAACCCCTAGTTCTTTGGCAATCATAAAAGCCGCACCTGAATCAGTTAATAATCCTGAAAATTTCTCTTTTTTCTGATCTATGAGCTGTTTAACCTCCGCATTCGTTTTTCCGCTTGAAGAAGCTATTGTTTCAACTATTCCTTGTTCTGCTGTCGCATTCATTTCCATCCTAAAAGTCAAGTGCTTAAAGAATAAATAACTTACTCTCAAGAAAGCTATTATGTTCGAAAAAATCACTGAAAACCTTTACCGGCTCATAGTGCAGGGAAATAGCAGCAATGTTTTTCTCATAAAAGCAGATCAAAATATTCTAATTGATACCGGTCTTGAAGCTGATTCAAAAAAACTTGAACAGGCTCTTGAAAATGAGAATCTAATCCCAAAAGATATTTCATTGATTTTACATACCCATGGCCATGCTGACCACATCGGAGGCGATATTTTGTTTCCTCGTGCTGAAAAATGGATGTCAAAGTTTGACGGTGAATTAGTAAATGAAAAAGACGATTCTTTTGTTCTTGCTTCGTGGTTTAATCAGTATCATTACCCGGAAATAAATAATTTTTACAAAAAAAATCAGGTTTTTGAATTCGGAAACTTTTCTTTGAAAGTTATTGAAACCCCTGGTCATACTCGTGGAAGTGTTTCATTTTATGATGAAAAAAACAAAATTCTTTTTTCAGGAGATACTTTGTTCAAAGGAACAATAGGCCGTTATGATCTTAATTCCTCAAGCAAGGAAGAACTAACTGAAAGCATCAAGAAAATTTCCCAGTTGGATTATAAGATTCTTTTACCCAGCCACGGAGAAATATTACGGGAAAACCAAAAAGAGAATATAGAAGCCGCATTTAAGTTGCTTGAATAAATTAAACTCCTTAAAAAGCTTTCCAATCCAGATTACATTTTTATATGGTTTAGAAGTTAGTTTATTAGTTGATTTTATGGATGATGGCAAAATCTACAAGCAGATATTAAAGAGAATTCAGGAAAAAGGCGGTCTGGCTTTTACAGTAATAGACCCTCCAAACCAGGAACCAGTAACCTCAGGAAAATTAGCAAAAGTAGCTGAAGAAGCAGGAATAGACGCAATTGCTGTTGGTGGTTCTGTAGGAGCGCAAGGAGAACTTTTAGATAATACTATTCTTCAAATAAAGGAAAATTGTTCTTTACCTGTTATTTTATTCCCTGGGAATATTGCTTCAATCAGCAAGCATGCCGATGCAATTTATTTTATGTCAATGCTTAATTCTTTAGACCCCTATTATATTACTGGAGCTCAGATAGCGTCATCTTATCCTTTAAAAAAAACAGGGTTGGAAATAATTCCAACTTCTTATATTATTGTTGAGCCTGGCAGAGCCGTAGGATGGGTTGGCAGAAGCCAACCAATACCAAGAGAACTTCCTTACTTAGCAGGAATAACCGCACTTGCCGGTGAATACATGGGTTCAAAGTTAGCAATTTTAGAATCAGGAGGAGGAGCCCAAAGCCCTGCCCCAAAAGAAATGATTGCTTATACAAGAAAACTAATTGATATTCCTATTTTAGTTGCCGGCGGAGTAAAAAATGATAAATATGCTTATGATTGCATAAAAGCAGGAGCCGACATTGTTCATATTGGTACAGCAATTGAAAATGAATCCACTAATTTTTCAAAAGCAAAAGACTTAATGAAAAAACTAGCAACTGCGGTTACAAAAGCAGGAAAAGAAAAACAATAATCAGTTCATTATTTTTCTCAAAGATTCTTTAGTTGAAAATTTAAAATCGAATCCCAGAGATTTAATTTTTTTGTTAGAATAATACCTGTCTCTTACCATCCTTTTCAGATAATCCAAGTCTAATAAAGGAACGATTTTCAAGTAACCATTAATGAAAGCAATAATTTTCCCTAAAAACAGAGGAACCTTTTTCAAAGGCTTTTTCATACCGCTTTCTTTTCTAATGAATTCAGCAAGTTCTTTCAGAGTCATTGCTTCGTCATCGCAAAGCATAAAAGTTTCCTCAAAACAATTTTCATTGTTAATAGAAAACAATATAGCATTCACAACATTTTCCAATGAAACAAGCTGCCAATGATTGGAACCGTCTCCAATAAGCGGAAAATCCTTTCTTATTATTTTGATTATTTTATCCCAATAATGGCCTTTTCCTATTATTATTGCAGGTCTGAAAATTGTCACGGGAAAAATTTCCTGATAAGAAAGAACTTTCTGTTCTGCCTCCCATTTACTTCTTTCATACCTAGTTTCAGGGTTTGGTTCTGTTTCCTCATTTTTTAATCCATGGGTTTTCCCAAAAACAGCTACACTACTCAAAAAAATAAATTGTTTTACTCCATTTTCTGATGCTGCTTCTAAAACATTTTCAGTTCCTTTAACATTAACATCAAACAAATCAGCAGCATGTTCATCAAGCTTTGCTGCACAATGTACAACAATATTAGCTCCCTTTAGAGATTTCTTAACCTGTTCAGTTTTAGTAACATCACAGTTCTGGCGGTTGCATTCAATAACATCAAAATGCTTTGCTTTTAGTTTTTTGACAAGTGCTTTTCCAACTAAACCATTGCTTCCTGTTACTGCAATTTTCATTTTGAATTCCTCATAATCAACAATAAGTCTTTTCCAAGTTTTTTCTTTTTCACAATTCGTATTTTTAAAGTCTTTTTGAGTTTAAACGCCTTTAAACCCTGTTTAATTTCTCTGTCAGCAATAATAAAAACCAATCTATCAAACATTTTTTTTTCTAATAATTCTGAAGCAAGTCTGTTTCCTGGTTCAATCAAAACTGTTTTGATTCCAAAAGAATAAAGCTTTCCAAAAACATCATCCAAATCAACCCCCTTCTTTGAATCTTTTACAGTAACAACCTTTGCACCTTTCTCAAGTAACTTTTTGACTTTATTTTTCGGAGCTTTTTTTGTACAGAAAATAATTATAGTTCCTTTTTCAGAAAACAATTTAGAATTCAAAGGGATTCTTGCTTTCGAATCAAGCACAATCCGTACAGGATTTCTTCCCTTTCTCACACTCAATTTTGGGTTATCTTTCAAAACAGTATTGATTCCAACAAGTATTGCATTATTTTGTGTCCGCAGTTTCTGAACAAATTCTAATGCTTGTTTTCCCGAAATTTTCTTTTTTTCCCTGTTTCCGAACGAAATAAATCCGTCATTGCTCATAGCAATTTTGATTGTTATTGTTGGGGTTTTAGTCTCACAATAATTTGTTATGTAGAAGTCATATAGTTTTTTAGCTTCTTTTTCATTTGTAATCTTTACAATAATTCCGTGTTTTCTTAATTCTTTAACTCCGTTTCCTGATTCTTTGTTTGGGTCTCGCCAAGCAATAAAAACACGCTTAATTCCGGCTTCGATAATAGCTTTTGTACAGGGGGATTGCTTTCCATAATGATTACAAGGTTCAAGTGTCACAAAAAGGTCTGCTCCTTTGGCCTTTATGCCTGCTTTTTCAAGTGAGGTAGTCTCAGCATGTTTACCCCCAAATTGCTCATGAAACCCTTTTCCAACTACTTTTCCTTCCTTAACAACAATCGCTCCAACCATTGGATTTGGCCATGCATCTTTTCCTTTTTTGGCTAGTTTAATAGCTTCTGGCATGAAATTTTTCATTAAAATCCTCCGGCTAATAAAAGACCCAGTTCAGGAAAAGCAAATGCCAATAAAACCCCTAAAAAAATAAAAACACCAAATCTAGGAAGATTCCTGTAAACAAAAATTTCTTTAATTCCTTTTTTTTCAAGTTCTTTTTTTTCTTTTTCCCCATAAACTCCTTTGAAGCCTTTCCCAAATTTTTCCCTTTCTTTTTCACTCATAAAATCAAATGCAATTATTTCATCTTCCTCAATGTCTTTCAATTTTATTTTTTTGAGAAAAAATTCTTTTCTGATTCCTTTTTCAAATGCAATAAAAAGAAGTCCAAAACTAAGAGGCAGTCCGAACATAAGCAAATAATTTATTGAAACAAAACCTGTTTTTGAAAGAACAAACAAATAAACAATCAAAATTACTAGGAAACCAAGTGCTCTCATTATCCCTTGTTTGTTATACTGAAAGTTAATGCCTTTTCTGAAATATTTTATCATGTAATAAGTTGAAAGAAAAATTATTGAAGTTAAAGCAGATAAAAGAACCGCTTGAATAATGAAAACGCTATTGTTGAAGAAAGGCAAAGCCAAAGCAATTCCTGTGTAAAGCTTTACATCGCCACCGCCGATTTTTCCTGTGTAATAGAGCGCATAACCAATTCCGAAAACTAATAATCCTAAACCTATCCCTAAAAATTCTTGTTCAATAAGGTTCATGAACAAGCCAAAAACAATTAGCGGGATTGTTATCCAGTCATAAATGTAACCGGTTTTAAAATCAACATAACCCCCGACTCCCGCGGCAAGAAGTATCGCTAGTTGTCTTAGTAAAATAAGTTCCATGTTTATCAACGAATTTTGAATTTTTTCTTTTTAGCAAACATTCCCTGTAACTTTTTCATGTTCATTCCTTTTCCGTCTTCAAACTTTTTAGCATCAACATTGCTGAATTGCTTGAAAACTTTTTTCATTTTCTTAAAACTTTTTATAAGCTCTCTTACTTCTTCCTGGTTAACTCCTGAGCCTTTTGCAATCCTCGCAATCCTGCTTTTGTTCATTATATCAGGATTTGTTTTTTCTGGTTTAGTCATCGAATCAATTATAACTCCAAATTTATCCAGTTTTTGTTCTCCTACTTCTGCCATTTCTTTTGGCAGTTGCTGGCTCATCCCCATCATGTCAAGGACTTTTCCCATTGGCCCCATTTTTCTTGCGGCTTTCATCTGCTGATAAAAAGTTTCTAAAGTAAATTCTCCTTTCAGGAGTTCTTCAGGATCTAATTGTTCTTCTTCCTGAACTTCTTTTGCTTTCTCAAGCAATGATTGAAGGTCACCATAACCCATTATTCTGCTTAAATAACGTGTTGCATCAAACTCCTGCAGGTCATCAGGTTTTTCTCCGGTTCCAATAAAATAAACATTTGAATTTGTTAAATGACAAGCAGCTAATGCACCTCCTCCTTTTGCTGATCCATCCATTTTCGTTATTATAACTCCATTAACGCCGACACTTTTGTGGAATGCTTCAGCCTGTTTCTTAGCTACTTGTCCGACATCTGAGCCAATCACAAGCCATTTTTCTTTTGCTTTGAAAACATTTTCAATTGCCTTTATTTCTTTTGTGAGTTCTTCATCCAGAGCACTTCTTCCTGCAGAATCACAAATAACCAAATCATAATCTTTGAATTCTTTTAACCCTTGTTCAATTATTCTCGTTGCACTCTTTTCTTTTTTATTCCCGTAAAAACCCGCTTTCACTTTTTCTGCAATAGTTTTTAGTTGTTCAAATGCAGCAGGCCTGAAAACATCTGCGGCAATAACCCCTACTTTTAATCCTCTTTTGATGTACCATTTTGCAAGCTTTCCTGTTGTTGTGGTTTTTCCGCTTCCGAACAATCCAACAAGCAAAATCTTTTCTGGTTTTTCCGGGGGTTTAACATGCCCTCCAAGAATCTCTGCAAGATTATCGTGTGTGGCTTTAATCACATGCTCTCTTCTGTTAATTCCTTTTGGCAAGTCCTGGAATGCTTCTTCTTCTATTTTTTTGCTTAATTTTAGAACTAGGTTTATTTCCATGTCAGAACTAATGAGTGCTCTTTGCAGTTCCTTGATTACTTCTTTAACCGCGGCTTTGTCAATTTCGGAACTGTTTCTCAGTTTTTCCATTGCTTTTCTCAGGTTTTCTCCAAGTCCCATAGTTATCACTAAAATATAGTAGATTGTATAATAAAAAAAGAATTAAATAGAGGGGAAAAACCCTCTTTTTGTTATTAAGCCTTTGCTACTTCTTGGATTACTTTCTTTGCTTCAGTTCCTTCTTGTACTTCTTTCTTTTTGGTTCTGAAATTAGCATATGGCCTGTATTTTGTTTTAGTCCATGCTTCAGGCTGTTTTTTTCTCATTTTGAATTCTTGTGCTAAAAGTTCCATTCTGAACTCTTCGTTAGACTCCATTCCTAATAGGTCGTTTAAAGATGTCATGTGAATCATTCCTCCTTTTTTTCTTCGTTTTCATCAGAATCTTCTTCAGAATCATCCTCAGTCTCTTCCTCGGTTTCCTCTTCAGTTTCTTCTGCTTCTTTATCTGCTGTGTCTTCGGTCTCTGTTGCTTCTTCATCTGTGCTTGGGTCTTCGTCTGAATCTTCCTGAGTTTCTGCCTCACCATCAGCAGCTTCCTCAGAATCTCCAATAACTTCCCCAAAGCTTACTTTGCCTCTTACAGCATTAATCTTTACTTTTACTTTATCTCCTTTCTGCACGTTAGGCACTATAATCACATAGTTGTTAACTCTAGCGATTCCGTCGCCTTTTTCTCCAATTCCTTCAATTTCGACATCATAAATGTCTCCTTCTTTTACCGGAATTGCACCAAATCTTCCTCTTTTTCCGTCCATTTAATTTCCCCCTTTACTTATTTTTCAAACAACGTGCGGATGCCAATCAAAACCTGTCTAATGAATTATTACTCATAGAATAAGGTTATTTGTTGAAATCCAATCCTATATTAATAGGTGCTTTTAAACTATTTAAATGAATCCCTTTTTGCCAGAATCAGCTTATATTGATTTATTTTAGCACTTCTAGGGTTCCTTGTCTGCCTGTACCTAACTGCACTTGGCCTCGGAATTCAGAGCAGTAACCATTAGAAATCTTGATTTTATCGCCCTCTTCGACCTGATCTGTCTGTTCATTCCATAGGCTAAGGCTTACTTCTCCGGTTTCATCCTTTCCTGCACAGTTACATACTGTTCCGGATCCTTTTTCATTAGCCCATTTCCTGATTTCGCCTTTTGAGGTTATTTCAAGTTCGATTTCATCAACTGGCGCTCTTGCTTTTAGTTCTGAAACTTTCATAGTAAACTCACTTAGAATATGAAAACTATAAATGCTTTTAAAACAACCGTTGCGTCGGTTGGGTGCGCGGATGTCCAACCCATCTGCGATGGGTTATAATGCCAAATTAGAAATCAAATAATTCTATCAATAATAAATTCAGGTTTGAATTCAAGCCCTTCTGCGGATTCTTGAAAGTCTTTTTCGAGAAATTTCAAACCCCCACGAGTTTTTTGCTAGTGTTCTGAGAATATTTGGGGGCCTGCCTAAAAGCGAGTTATGGGTTTTAGCGGGGAGGTATCTTGCGGCAATTCTGTTTCGGGTTCCATGAGGCAGTAATCTTAAAGCACCCCTACTGATGTGTATTTTTGGCGGGTCTAATCTCCGTGCTGAATAATGTTCTCCTGAAAAGTGTATGAATGCATCTATTAGTGCAGCATCAAAGTTTTTTCCTGTTGCTTTTAGAAAATCTCTTGGACCTTTCCCTTTTACCCCGTGCATTTCTGATATAATAAATGGCAGGCCAATCCTGATTTCAATCGAGCCAACAATATTGTTGGCCTTGTCTACTATTTGCAGTGTTGGTACATTGAAGTGTTCTTTGTCATTCACTATCATAAAATTACTGTATTGGATTCTGTATCCGTTTCCAAGGTCTTTCTTGAATCTTGTCATTGCACTGCAAAACGAAAATAAGTCAGCTCTGTCTTTTTCGCTTAAAGATTTCAAATCATGAGATATACTAGATATCGATATATGCGGTTCTATTTTTGTTGAAAGAATTTTTTCAGTAGTAAGAACCCCAAGTAATTCTCTTAATTGGTCGTCTAATTCTCTTTCAAGATTTTTTTGGTTCTGTCCCATAATTTTATAATGTTCCTTGAGAATTTAAATTTTGTTAAAATTAGAAATCAAATAATTCTATCAATAATAAATTCAGGTTTGAATTCTAATAAATCCTCATACCTTTGCCCTGTTCCCACAAACACAATTGGCTTTTTCAATTTGTATAAAAGCGAAATAGCGGTTCCACCTTTTGTATCAGTATCTATTTTGCTTAGTATAAATCCGTCGATTCCAATTGCATTATCAAATTCAGTTGCCTGTTGCAGAAGAGCCTGTCCGGTGTAAGCTTCTCCCACATATAATTTCACATCTGGTTTAATCACGCGTTCAATTTTTTTAAGTTCTTCAATCAGATTTTTGTTGGTGTCCTGTCTTCCTGCAGAATCGATTAAAACAACATCAATATTTTTTGCTTCTGCTGCTTTCACTGCATCAAATGCAACAGCTGCAGGATCGCTTCCGTAATTATGCTTTACAACTTTAACTCCGAGTTTTTTCCCGTGTTCTTCTAACTGATCAATTGCTGCTGCTCTGAAAGTATCTCCTGCTGCCAGAATAACGCTTTTCCCATGCTCCATAAAGTACTTAGAAATTTTTGCTATTGAGGTTGTTTTACCTGCTCCGTTTGGACCCAAAAATAAAATTTTTAATGGTTTTTCTGTTCTTGTAAGCAAATCTATTTTTTCTGTTTGCATTATTTTTTCAAGAGAACTTTTAACTTCTGCTTTAAGAAATTCTCCAATATCTTCTTTTGCAGAAATATCTTTTCCAATCAGCCGTTCTTTTAATTCATTTACAATTGCTTCTGCAGTATCCTGTTCAACATCAGATTCCAATAAGCTTAATTCAAATTCATCAAAAAATTCTCCTGCTTCTTTTTCGGTTATTTTTATTTTCCCGCCTACAAAACCGAATAGTTTTTTCCCTAAACCAACTTTTGCCTTTAATTCTCTTTTCTCATCTTCACGAATTTCTTTTACTTTTTCTTCAGGGGTCTTCTCTTCACCGCCGATAGAAAATTCTCCTTCTTTTATTTCAGGTTCTTCAATTTCTTCAGTTTGTGGTTCAGTTTCAAGTTCAATTGGTTCCTCAGTTTCCTGTTCCGGTTTTTCAATTATTTCTTCTTTAGAAACAGTTTCCTCAACAACAGGAGTTTCTTCAATTTCTTTAGTTTCAATAACTTTTTCCTTAACTTCCTGTTTTATTTTAGGTTCTTTTTTTTGTTCCAGAATTGGTTCTTTTTTCTCCTGAACTTCAGTAATTTGTTCAGGTTCTGGTTTTTTCGGTTCCTGTTTTTGTAGTTTTTCCATTAATTTATCTGTAAAATTAGAGACCTTTTTCTTTAGGAAATCAAACATAAGGTTAATAGGTCTGCAAGAGAATTACTCAGAATTAATTCTGAGAGGCGTTTTGCTTTTGCATGTGCTGTCTTCCTGCGGCCAATACTTGTTCAAGCTGGTTTACTCTAGTGATAGCCTTTTGCTGGTCTTCAGCAATTTTTCCTATTGTTTTGTTCATGTTTTCGATTTTATTATCAATAATCTTAATCAATTCTTTTGAATCTTTTGTTTTGAAAATATTTCCTGAAAGTGAACTTATTGCTTTTGAAGTTTCATCTATTGCAGCACTCATGTAAATGCCTGCCCCGAGATTAATTAGAATTTTTTCGCCTTTTTTGGCTTTTCCGATTTCAGTTAAAGCATCTTTAGCCGCTAGTAATTCTGTTTTGAATTCTTGAAACCTTTTTACCTGATCATTTATTTGCGCAAGCTTTTGTTTTTCCTGATTTGCCATTTGGATTAACTGGTTTCCGGTTAATTTTACTTTTTTTCCATCCATTTTTAATCACTCTTTTTTCTCACTTATTTCATTAATTGTAATATGGTGTCTATTAAGCTTGTGTTTTGAGCCTATTAGGGAGAATGCTTTTTCTTTTGCAAAGCTTTCATTTACTGCGTTTATTTCTTTTGAAAACTTTTTTTCTTCCTGTTTTTCCTTAAAAATTCCGTTTACAACAAATGTTTTTTCAGTCATCTCATTCCCCTCTCAATCCTTCATCAATTTTTGATAATTCTATTCCTGATGTAAGCTCTCCAACAATAACTCCTTTTGAGTTGGCCAATACACTGTTTCCGACAAACAAGTCTCCGTAATTAGCGGTTGTTGCTGCCCCTTTGACTCCAAAAATTTTTTCAAGTTCTTTGAAATCTTTTTCGTTAATATTTGGGTGGGCAATAAACCCTTTATTTGTTACTGTTACACAAGCCCCTATAACATCGCTGTCCGCAATGTTCATAACTCTGAATTTAACCCCGAAAAAGCCTTCTAATTCATTTACTGCTTTTTCAGTGAGTAATGTGCTTGCAATTCCGCCATTGTTATTCAATGCCAACAGATTTCCTGTGGCAGTGTAACCGCCAACTTGTAATATTTCAAACCCTTCTTTTTCAAGAGTTTTAATCTCATTTTTTTCAACGATGCTTGAAACAGCTAATTTATTATCAATGCCTGTTGCAAGAACTCCTAATAGTGAAGTTCCTCCAAGGTTTGCCTTGACTGATTTTACCTCTAATTTTGTTTCTATTTTTTTGAGTTCTTTCGGTAAAACAGAATTTGGAACTAAAACAAATTCATCAGTTGCTATTCCAAAGACTCCCACATAAGGGCTGCTTCTCAGATTGCCCCGTTCAAAATTCAAATCAAAAACCTACTTTCTTTTCATTTCAACGGCCTTGGCCGCTGTTTCTTTAGCCTTTTTTTCCTCAAGCTTTTCTTTCTTTCCCTGATCCTCTTCTTTAGTTTCTTTCTTTTCTTCCTTTTTGGATTCTTTTTTCTTTTTATCTTCATCTTTTTTCTTCTTATTTTTTGCTTTTTCCTCGAGATAAACTTTCAATTGTTTTCCTTCCTGCAAGAAAACAGTAACCTTATCATTCTCTTTAAGTAAAACAACATTAACTCTTCTTGGAATGTTCTTTGAGTTCTTGTGTAGTTCCTCATTAATCTCATTGCTGATGTTTGTTTCTTTAGCTCTTGTGTGCTTTTTTACAAACCTAGTTATTACGTTCAAAGCTTTCCGTATTCTTTTTTTAGGCGGAAACATGAATGCGTTTCTTAATCCAATTGTGTATTCTGCTTGTTCGCCTTTCATTATCTTCGCCCACCGTCTTTTTTACCAGTTCTTCTTTTCTTTAAAGTAGTAATTGCTTTTTTACCGCTTTTTATTTTTTTAATATTTTTAACTTTCCCTTGTTCCATTTGTTTCTTTTTGAATAAAGTTCCTAAATCAGTTTGTCTCCAGTGTCTGTTTCCTCTTTTATTGTAAATTCTTTTTCCTGCTTTCTGCAGTATCCATACAGGCGCATTGGTTAAACCTGAACCGATTTCTTTTCTTGCCGAAATCAAAAATTCTTTTTCTTCTTCAGTTTTTCTTCCCATAAAAATCACTTTCTTGTAATGTTAATGTCCCTTCGAGTGTTCAATTGTCTTAAAATTTCCTTCAATTGTTCTTCGTTTAATTTTCCCTGCACCATTCCTTTTTGCATCAAACCCATGATTGCTTGAAATGCTCTGGTGTAAAGTTCCTTGTTAACAAGCCTTACATTGCTCAGCCTTTGTTTTGCCTCCTCTGTTAAGAGGCTTTTCAAGACGCTTTGCATTTTGGCTTCCATTTCCAAGGATTGTTTTTCTTCCTCCTGTTGTTCTAAATATTTTTGTTTTAATTCTTCAAGCTTTTTTTCCTTCAGGTCTTGGCTCATGCTTTTCCCCTTTAGGTTGTTCTTTTTTTTCTTTTGGAGCTTCTTTAGCTTCCTGTTTTTTTTCTTTCTGCAATTCTGCATTTTCTTTCTGCACTTGAGCTTTCTTTTCATCTAATCTTTTTTTCATATTTGCTTCTATCCGATTCATTCTTTCCTGTTTTGCCATTAATTTTTTCTTATTGATTTCATCAACCACTTTCTGAACATCTTTTGATTTTGCGTAAAGCAGTTTTTCTCCTAGGCCTGTTACTATTCTTCCTTTCTTATCTTTCTTAAGCAAACCTTGTTTTTCAAGCTGCTGTAAACATACTCTGATAACTTTTCCTGATGCTTTTCTTTTTGCTTCAGGTTTAACTCCTCTGTTTTTTCTTCCGCCGTAATAGGTTCTAAGGCTTCCTGTTCCTGTTGAACCGTGTTTATAAATCTGGTAGAGAATGCTTGCGTTTCTCACATAAAACCAATCAGGATTGTTTGGAGTTCTTTCTTTATGCGCCCCTGTTTTTATATAAGAGAATAGCTCTGGCTGTTGAATTTTGCCTTTTAGTTCTTTGGCAACTTCTTCTATAAGCATTCCTGCCGGCACGTCAAATATACCCATCAGCGGACACCTCCGCTGGAGAGGTGTGCTGCCTTCGGCACCACGTACTCACTTACGTTCGTTTTTGTCATAATCTTCACCTTTTTCCCTTTTCAGGGTTGTTTTGTTTCAATCCGCTTTTGCGGATAAACTTCTAAAATCAGAAGTAACAATAATTCGCCTTGAAAACCTTTAAAAAGCTTGGTTTTTATTCCACTACTGTCATTTTTACATTATCGAATATTGTCGAATCGGGCCCCCCATAGAATGTTGGAAATAACCAAACTCTTATGCAATTTGCTCCTGCCGGAACAAGGTAAGTGAACTCTTTATTTTGCCACGTATTATTGGTTGTGACTTCTCCAGCAGTCCCGGAGTTTCCTGCTCCGCAGCTTCTAACCATAACTAATGCTTCTGTTGGCCCTCCTACAGTTCCTTGTTTATATGAAAAGTTTACTTTTACTGTTTTTCCATATAGTTCATTCAAATCATAATCAGTCAAAATAATCGCCCCGCCTGACGATATAGGAATAATTTCAACTGCATAGTTTCCGTATGGAGTATTAGTGCTCTGTACTGCCGTTACACCAGAGAGTAGGTCCCAGTAATCCGGGTAAGTTGTAAGCGTCCAAGTTTCGAAGCTTGAGTTTTTAAGAAAATTTGTTGAAACTCCTGCGGCTTCTCGTATTTTGTCGAATGCTGTTGTTGCTGATGTTGTGACTTGTGTTTCTCCTGTTCCTGCTATGCTTAGTATTAGTGTGATTACGATTACGGCTACGAGTACTGCTCCGCCTATGAGTAGTAGGTATTCTAGTGCTCCTTGTGCTTTTTGCATTTGATTTAGAATTGGTTTTTGAATTATTTATTGGTTTGGGTTTTGTTATGTTTTAACTAATTTTATATCATCAAAATAAACAGTTCCGTTTGGAATTGTTGAACCTAAATTGTCCCACTTGATTTCCACAGTAATGGTTGCTCCTGCTGCTGTGCAGGTTACAGGCCCAGAACCATCAGTCCATACATTTGGAAAGCTGCTGGTCATCCAGTCCAGAGATCTGTAACCCTCAGTACAGGAATTACTAAAAGCAATGCGTGCACTTCCGCCTATAATATTTGGTTTGGTCCATCCTGATAAAGCATATGTATCTCCGGCTGTGACATTAAGTGTTTGGGATGCATAACCATAAGAAGAACCCGAACCATCATGAGTCATTTTCAAAGAACTGTTTCCAGTTCTGCGGTCATCTGTTGAAGAGGAAACACTTATTCCTCCTCCTGTAAGCCAACTACTCAATCCGCTTTCAAAGCTTCCGTTAGCCAAGAGATTATTGCTACCGCCGCCTGCGGCTTCTCGTATTTTGTCGAATGCTGTTGTTGCTGTTGTTGTTACTTGTGTTTCTCCTGTTCCTGCTATGCTTAGTATTAGTGTGATTACGATTACGGCTACGAGTACTGCTCCGCCGATTAAGAGTAGGTATTCTAGTGCTCCTTGTGCTTTTTGCATTTACTTAGAATTGGTTTTTGGATTATTTATTGGTTTGGATTTAGGTCTCTGTTACTTTCACATTATCATAATCAATTGTTTGAGCACCGTAACTTAATAGTCCGATTCCGCCTGTAGCATGTCCTGTAAAATTATCTTCTCCTGCATAAACCCCGTTTACATATAATTTTACGTTTTGTCCTATTACTACCAGTTTTATGCGGTAAGTTGTTCCGTTAACCCAAGCCGCTCCGGTTATTGGGTCAGTAAGATCCACAATTTGACCAGTACTCCAATCGTAGAGCCTCCAATAATTCCAGGCATAATACCTGTACAACAACATCGAGTTTGTGCTTCCTGAAGTATTAGAATTTCTGTAAACTGCGCCCATATAACTTGTTCCTGAAACTGGGGTAAAATCAAATTCAAAAGTATGATCGCCATACGATCCTGTGAGATCCTGTGCAAATTTCCAACCGTCTGCTGTTGCAGCATGCCTGAACTTTCCTCCTGTAACACTCCAGATTATATTTGACCCAGTAGTGGTCCAAACAGGATTAGATGTGTAATCCCCATCACTGAAATTATCAAAAAAACTTGCCGTTCCTCCCCCTGCGGCTTCTCGTATTTTGTCGAATGCTGTTGTTGCTGATGTTGTGACTTGTGTTTCTCCTGTTCCTGCTATGCTTAGGATTAGTGTGATTACGATTACTGCTACGAGTACTGCTCCGCCTATGAGTAGTAGGTATTCTAGTGCTCCTTGTGCTTTTTGCATTTACTTAGAATTGGTTTTTGGATTATTTATTCTTTTGGGTTTTATAAGTTTTTAATTTTCCTTTCAAATCCGCATTCTTTGCATTTTATTATTTTCATTGTTCCTGTTTTTTTTGTTTCAGAATTAGTTTTATTCAAAAAAGAATTGCATTTTTTGCAGTATTTTGTTTTTAGTTCGTTTGGAAATCTTACTCGGGTTTTTTTCCCAATTTCGATTGCAAGGCAAATATATCTTTTGCTTCGTTTCGGGTGCTTTTTCAGTTCTTTTTCAGCTAGTTCAAACAACCTGTAAATTCGTTCCAATCCGATTTGCTGCATTTTTGTGTGTTTCATATTATTCAGCTTTATTTGAGAAATAGAATACTTTGGGTTTCAACAGTTATTATTTTTTTTGGTTTTTGTACAATTCTTCAGAATCTTTGATAAGTTTCTTGAATAAAGTGTAGGTTTTTTCTGCATCTTTTTCATTGACAAGAAAATGCATATCAGGAGGGCTTGTTAATACTTCTATGCTTATTCCTTTTTTTGCAAGCCTGTTTGACATTTCAGCCAAAATCCCGTAAACAGAAAAAGATTCAAAAGGCATTCTAAAACTCACGAGTGCATTATCTTCTATTGAATAAGTTACATGTTCTTTTAATTCTGCCAAAATTTCCTGTATTCTTTTTTTCTTTGTTATAACCATTATCTGGTCTGCTCCCTGAATTAACACTCTCATTTCACCCATTTTCCAGTCTTCGCTTGAAAATAGTTTTTCTATTCTGTTAATTACTTCAGGGTGCTTTTTGAACTGCACATAACACATATTGTCCTGCAGCATTACTTCAGAATTTGCAAAAGTTTCAAGGTAAGTAGCATCGGCTTCAACAGGTTTCATTTCATCAGCATATCTTTTGATTGCAACTATTACTGATTCTTCATGAAGCTCTTTTTCTAATTTGGTTTCAAGCTCGGGAATAATTTTTCTTGCTAAAGCAGAATAATTAATCACTCCTTCGCCTAACGAGTTTTTTATGTGAGGTTGCGATTCAATTTCTCTCCGTACAGCTTCAGATAAAGAATGGCTGTTATGATTAGGCATAAATAAATATTTTAGAACAAAACATATAAAAATATTACATTATTTTTAAATTTTGTTAAATTCTGGCCATTTTTGGCCAAAAGTGTTAAATTTCATGGTTTTATGTTTTATTTTTGATTATTTTTAATTTTTGTTCCTGTTTTTTGGAAAAAACGCCTTAAAATGCCTTAAATCTGGTAATACTGCCATTTTCTGGTCGCCAGCTTTATTAATAAAGAAGGGGGCAATGTGATTGGTGTTTTGTTTATGATTGGAAAAATAATAAGACAAAATAGAAGAAGTTTCAATCGCGAAGAGGGAGAATTAAGAATCCAAATTGATGGCGAACCTTTTCCTGCTAGGGTAAGATTTCCTAAACGGAGGTGACTGAGGATAGGGGGGATGGGATTAATTTAGTTTAAAACAAAAAAATTCTAAAAAAGGGGGGTGTTTATGATGAAAACCGGGGCTTCGGCCCCGCTCATAAACCAAAAATCTGATTCTTATCTGATTCTTAATTCAAGTTTAAAAATTCAGGTTTTAAAGGTCAAGGTTAAGTATGCAGCCACGGGGATTCGAACCCCGGCCAAGAGCTTGGAAGGCTCTGATGCTAAACCACTACACCATGGCTGCTTTGATAAATTCTTTGTGAGTTGGCACTTTTCCAGTTTTTTTAAAAATCTGGTATTTTAAGGTGTGCTTAATATTGCTTGGTTTAATTATCTTAAAAAAGGTATCCAATTGTCCTTGATCGTAAATATAAACGGTGTGAACCGTTATCGATTAAAATAAACTGCTTCTTTATTTATCATGGAAAAAGGTTTTTGGATTGTGTGGGACGGCATTGACGGTTCAGGAAAAGGCACGGTAATTCTTGAAATTAAAAAATTCCTTATAAAAAAAGGAATTCCAGAAAACCAAATTTTGGTTACAGCTGAACCCACTAAGGGTTTTTATGGTAAAAAAGTAAGAGAGCTCCTTAATACTCATGTTAATCCTGATGTTAATGCTCAGCAATTTTTGGATCTTTATGTTGCTGACAGAGAAGAACATCTTGGAAAAGAAATAATGCCTGCTCTGAAAGAAGGAAAAATAATTCTCTGTGACCGTTACAAGTACAGTACTTTTGTTTATCAATTACTCCAAGGCATAGAGTTAGAAAAAATAATCGAATTTCACAAGGAAATGCTGGTTCCTGATTTAATTTTAATTTTAGACCTTCCGGTTGATGTTGCTTTACAAAGAATCGACTCTGATTCAAAAAGATCAGAAAAAGAAGTTTTTGAAAAAAAAGAATTTCTTGAAAAAGTCCGTCAGGGGTTCCTTTCATTAAAAGAAATTTTTCCTGAAGAAAACATTCGTATAGTTGATTCATCCAAAAACATCGGGGAAGTAACAAAGGAAACAGCTGATATTTTATGGAACAAGATAAAGGATTTATAGAAAGACACAAGATTGCTATTTTCGGAAGCGGAGCATTACTCGTAATAGGATTAATTTTTCTGATAATTGTAATTATTGCAGCACTTGTTTTTTTGATTGGATTTTCAGAGCCCCAGTCTGTGCCTCCCATTATAGGAACTTCAAATCCAAGTGTAGGAATTCCAAATTCAAATACGGGGACTCCAGATTCTTTACCTATTGCAAACACGCCTAATGATTCCAATGTTCCAAATTCTGTTATTCCAAGCAATGATTCTTTATGGGCCGCGATAGAACTTTCGTTTGTTGAAAAAAGCTGTTTAGTTCAAGCAAAAATCCAGGCCGATGATCTTGACTGGGCAGTTAATAGTTGTTCATGTTCAGAAACAAAAACAGATTCTGAAAAGAATTATTCTTGTGCTGTTTCAGCTCTTGACAGAAAGCACGATTTGCAAGTGAACTGTATTAAAAAGAATAACAACTGCACGATTATTTCCGAGCAGGGAAATTCCGTTTTCACTTTTGAACAATTGTATTCTTTAGTGCAATAGAAAAAGTAAATGCGGGCGCCGAGAATCGAACTCGGGCCACAACCTTATTGCAAATAATCTTACTTAGTTTCGATTCTTTTTGGCAAGGTTGCGTACTACCGCTATACTACGCCCGCTTTATCTAATAAACTTTCATTGGAAAAGGCTTTTAAATTCTCATTTTCTGAGCAGCAGTATTGCCAGTATAAGAATAAATATTATTGTTCCACCTGCTACAATAGGAGTTCCCGGATTATCAAAGTCAAGGTCAAAAGCATCTATTATAGGTTCTACAAGGTTATTTTGTGGTTTTATTTCTTTAACTATTATAGGGTCTTCCTTTTCAGGAATTTGTATTTCAAATATCTTTTCATCAGGGGTATTTATTTTCACTATAACCTTTCCCGGCCTGATGTTTCTAACAATGTAAGCAAGGTTTCTTTCTTCAAATTCCTGTAAAATAATTTCGTTTTCTTCAACTTGGTTTCCTTCGAATAAAATTTCAACAAAAACCGTGCCTTTTTCATTCCCGAGGTTCTCTAAACTAATTTTCATTTCCAAATTGTTTTCATTAATAAAAGGACTCACATCTTTTACCCGAATATTTGGACCTTTATTAGTATACTCTTTTGAGGGGATTACCTTTATTGCATCGCTTATGTTTCCATCAGGCAGCAATAAAATCAAACCATAAGTATAGAAGCCTTCTTCAAAATTTTCATTTGGTGCCCTTGCTTCCCAAGTTATTGTTTTGGTTTCTTCTTTTTCAAAGAAAATCAGTTTTTTATTATTATCAATACTGAATTTTTCATGAAGCACAAGTTCAATCGGCATTATTACTCTTTCCCCTGAAACATTTTTTATTTCCGCAGTAATTTCAAAAAGTTCTCCCGGAGGAACCTGCTCAGGTTTGTTCAGATTAACTTCAACTAGATTTTCAAAAAACTCAACTGAATTTATTTCAACTCCAGGAAGCTCAAGATTTGTTGTTATGATTATTGGTTCTCTGCTTCTTGTAATAGCAATAAAATCAATTGCTTTGTTTGCGTCTGTTGTTTTGGCAATTGTAAAATGAGCGGCATCTAAATAACCAGCTTCCCCATAAGTAGAATCAACCCCTATCCACCCTGTTTTTGGAAGGTAAACTTCCAGCCACCCATGCAGTCCAAATCTTTGACCATCAAAACTTATTCCTGTAATATACTTTGTCGGTATTCCTTTTATTCTTGTAAAAGCCGCGGTTAAATTAGCAAATTCATCACATACTCCTGCTCTTGAATTATAAGTGTCTTTTGCAGAATAAACAGCATCATAATAATTTTCAAAATCATACTCGATATTGTTGTTTACCCATTCTGTTATCTGTCTCACGGTTTCTATCTGAGAATTTGACGTAAATTCCAAAGAAGCTTTGCTTTTCAATTCCTGGTCATCAACCTCTATGAAACCTGTTGCTTCTTTAAATTCTGCAAATTCTTTAATTTCGTTTTCCAAGTTATAATCTTCTCCAAGACCTAATACAGCTTCTCTTTTTACTCTTGCTTTCCTAAGAATTTTGAAAGTGTTTGTTTCCGCATAACTGTAAAGGTCACTGATTTTGTATTGCGCATATTTCAATCCTTCCCTTTCAACATACTTGGGTTCTATTCTTTTTCCCCCAAATTCCAAATATTCTTCTAAACTAATAAGTTCCTGTTTTGTTTCTTCCTGTATTGAAATAAAAAGTAGCTCAAGTTCATCTCCTCTTGTTATTGTTCCTGAAAAACTCCCGATTGCTTCAGAGGTTATTGTTACATCCATTGTTTTTACAGTTGAAGGCCTGAACTCTAATGCAAAAACTGATGAAGCAAACAGCACAAAAAATGCGATTAAAATAATTTTTTTCATTACAAGAATTAATGTTTTCAATGTATAAATGCTTTTTTAGATAAGAAGGATAATGCCTAATTCACATTGCTTCTAATCTTTTTATTCTTTCAGCAGCTGGAGGGTGAGTAGAGAACATTCCGTCCATTAATCCGTTTCTGTTTTTCAAAGGATTATCAATGTACAAGTGAGCTGTTGCCTTATTCGCTGCTTCAAGAATTTCTTTATCCCCTGAAATTTTTTTCAATGCATTAGCAAGACCATCCGGATTTCTGGTTAGTTGAGCTGCACTCGCATCAGCCAAATATTCTCTTTGCCTTGAAATCGCAAACTTGATCAGCATAGCAACAATCGGAGTTAATATTGCCAGAATAACTCCTCCAACTAAAAGCAGAATCTGCATCTGTCCTCCGCCTTTGTTATCGTGTCTTCCCCAGAGAACACTTCTCAAAAGAATATCGCTAAGCAGTGCACTTAATCCCACAAAAACAACTATCAACATCATAAGCCGAATATCATAATTTTTTATGTGACTCATTTCATGGGCTATTACTCCTTCAAGTTCTTCCCTATTTAACTTTTGTAAAATTCCAGTAGTAACCACAATAACTCCGTGTTCAGGGTCTCTTCCTGTTGCAAATGCATTCAAAGCAGTATCTTGTATTACATATGCTTTTGGTTTTGGAATTCCTGCAGCCAGAGCAAGTCCTTCAATTAAGTGAAATAAGTAAGGTTGTTCGTTTTTCTGTAATTCGCGTGCGCCCGAAATACTTAGTACAACTTTATCTCCGTAAAAATAATTAAACCCCACAAAAATTACTAGAAAAATTACTCCGAGAATTATTCCTATTAATCCGCCTCCGGAGAACCAAACTTCTCCAAGCACCCAGGATAAAAGAGTTATAAAAATAGAAAATCCAAGAACAAGCAGGATTGTGTTTCTCTTGTTCTCAGATATTTGTTCGTACATTTAATATCAGCTCTGAACTAATCAAACTTTACTTTAACATTTTCTTTTGCAGCTTCTTCAATTTCGAAGTAATCTCGTTTTCCAAAACCGAAAAGTGAAGCTATAATGTTGCTTGGTAGTGTTTCTGTTTTAGTGTTGTACTTCAGAACTTCGTCATTGTAAAATTGTCTTGTGTAGGCAATTTTTGATTCGATTCCTGCTAGTTCTTCCTGAAGCATTAGGAAATTTTTATTTGCTTTCAAATCAGGGTAAGCTTCTGAAACAGCAAACAAAGACTTCAAAGTACTGGACAAAAAGTTTTCTGCTTCTGCCTGTGCCTTTACTCCTTTTGCTTTTGTTATTGCTGCTCTCGCTTCTGTAACCTGTTTGAATGTCCCTTTTTCGTGCTTAGCATATCCTTTTACTGTTTCAACAAGGTTAGGCACTAAGTCAAACCTTTTTTTTAGCTGTACATCTATCTGGCTCCAAGCATTATCAATTCTGTTCTTCAGCTGAACAAAACCATTGTATGCAAAAACAAACCAGATTGCTGCAATTATGCCTACTATTACGATTGCTCCTCCAATTAATTCTAATGTCATAAGTGAAAACCTCCAACAAAATTGGTTCGAAAGATTATAAATAGCTTAGGGTATGAGTTTTTAGAAGTAGCTTTGGAGGGGTTATAATTCGCTTCCGCCAGTTGTTCTCAAGTATCTTTGATACGCTTCCCAGATTTTTATTGCTTCTTCAACAGAGTATTTTTTCGCATTTTTTGATTTTTGGCTTTTAACTGCGGCTTCAATAGCTTCTTCTATTGATTTTCCTGGCTCATTTCTTTTAATTATTCTGCCAATTATATCCGCTTCATTAAACGTAAGCCCTGTCCCTTGTTTAACTTCTTCTCTAATAAAGTTTAATGCAATAAAATTTATGTTTGTAATTAACCAACCACGTAGTTGTGCTTTTTTTTCAGGATCAAACCTTGCAAATATTGATGCTAATCTTGCATTAACATAACTACTGAAATCCCTTGTCCTTTCTCCAAAAAAATTGTGCCTCTTACTTGCTTCAAATATTGCTTTTTTAATTATTCCTGTACTTTGTTGCATCAATTGTTCTTGAGCTTTAGTCAAACGTATTTCTCTATTAATTTTTGGAAGTGTTCCTTCCTTTCTCATTCGATGTTTGTAAGTGCCAACATTAGCGGTGCTGGTTTCAACTCCATTCTCTCTTAAAATATTTACTATTTCTTCAGGTGTTTTGTTTTGATTGTAAAAAATTGTTCTTCTTATTATTGCATTTCTCGAATTTAATTCATCAGCTTTAATTATTTTTGGAAGTATTCCGTCTTTTCTCATTTTTGATTTTCTAGTGCCAACAGTTTTGGGAGAAATTCTAATTCCTTGTTTTGCCAGAATAGCTACAATTTGTTGACGTGTTTTTACTTGATTTCTAGAAATTGTTCTTTTGATTTTGGCTTGTTTTGAATCCAATCTTACTACAGGTTTGGGTTTTGTTTTTGCCATTAAAAGATTAGTTATTTGAATCAATAAATAAGTTACTTTTTAGTATAAAAATTAGAAGTGGGCCAGGGAGGACTCGAAGAAACTTTTGCCAAAAGTTTCATCAAAACGTACGAAGCCTGCATTACCCATCCTTCGGATGGGTATGGGCCAGGGAGGACTCGAACCTCCGATCCTCTCCGTGTAAAGGAGATGTCATAGCCACTAGACCACAAGCCCGACCTTTTCTTTTTCGAGAAAAAGAAAAGCTCGACCAAAAGAAAAAGCTCTTTCCTACTGTAAAGAAAGAATCCTTTTGGTTACTATGGAAATTCGTTTGAAAACTATTAAAAAGCTTCCAATTCATTTTGTTAGGAATTTTTCTATGTAATCTGATTTGCTTAGCACAGATATTACTCTTTTTGCCCTTACAAATACGAATGCTGCGGCAATTAGGGCCAACATTGCACTTACATACCGTAAAAATGCCTCAAAACTGTTTCCCTGGATTATTTGGATTGTAAATCCTTCTATAAATGCTGTAATGAATAATCCTATTGCCACTATTGTAACTACTGAAAAGAAAAATAGTTCAAAAATGTTCCTTGTTAGTATTTTCATAATACTCCCTATTGCTTTTCAAATATAATAAGTTAATTGTTCTGTTTTTTGCTTGACGGAACGTTTATATATAAATTAATTGTATTAATTTCAGGTGTAATTGTGAGAAGACTTATTTATCTTAAAATTGCGGGCAAAGATGTGCATTTACCTAAACTTATAGGTTCTTTCATTATTTTTGCAGCATTTTTGTTATTTGTTCAGGCTTCAGCTTCTATGTTTGATTCTTGGGATTCAGCTAAGGAAGTTGACAGGTGTTTACAATTAGCTGCTGCTAATGAAGCTAGAGTAGAACCTGATGAAAGCATTTATCCTGAATGCAGGGAAATGGCAAGAGATTTTTTAGGAATTTCAGTAAGATCTGATCAGGATGGTTTAAGTCTGAGACAATTCTGGGGCTCCTTGTTAGGGCCGATAGCTTCAGTGTTAATCTGGTTAGCTTTGTTATTTGTTGGTTTAATTCTTTACAGAAGCGGAGAACTTGTTCTTCCTATTGATGAAACAATCAGGGAAGTTCCTGATGTAACAAGAAGTTTCAAAAAAAGAAAGAAATAATTTCTATTTTTAAAAAAAAGAAAATTTAGACAACAACTACAATGCGCCGTCTGCTCACGGCGGTAGAGCGTCCTGTTTTCAACAGGACTGGCTCACTTCGTTCGCAATTATAACGCTGTTGCCCTTACTTTATCATTAATTTCTATCTTTCCTTTTTTTGCACCAATAACAAATTTGGTTTCTGCTTTTTCTGCAGCAGCCATAAGTCTTTTTGTTATTACTCCGTCAAATACTATTGCGTTTACTTTCTTTTTGGTTTTTCCAAGTTCTGTTACAAGATCCTTAACCTTGACTTCTTTTACTACTGTATTTTTCTCGTCAAGCATTTTTGCTTTCATTGAACCTTTTAGTTCATCCAGAATTGGTTTGAATGTTTCTGTTTCTTCTTTAGTTAAAACAGAAATAAACCTAGGTCTCATTGGTCTTGGAGTAGGGGTTCTTGAAGTTCTTCGATCATCAGTTCTATCGTTTCTTTCATTCCTGTCCCAGTTATTTCTTGGAGGTCCTCTTCCCATAGGTGGTCTTTCGTTTCGCATAGGAGGTCCTCTTGAAGGTCTGTCCCTATAACTGTTTTCCCTTTGAGGTGCATTTTCTCTTGAGTAGTTATTTTCTCGCGGATAACTTTGTTCTCTTGGATAGTTATTTTCTCTTGGAGAGGTTTCTCGCGAATAATTATTTCTTTGAGGTTTTCTTTCTCCAAATTCTTCACTCGTTTCTAATTTTCTTTTTAGTGATTGGAGTATTTCTTTTCTTGTTAGTTCCTCAACTTCTTTTCCATCAGGGGCTTTTGCAATGTAAGCTACTTTTGCAATCTGAATAAGTTTTCTTGCGTTTAAGATTCCGCCTCTGTCCCCATCAATAAATAATGTTATTTCTTTGGTTTTGCTTAGTTCAGTTATTGTCGGAGAGATATTAGATCCATTCATTCCTATTACATTCTTTATCTGATTTTTAAGCATATTAATAACATCAGCTCTTCCTTCGACAACTATTATTTCTTTACTTATTTCAATATCAGGTCCTGCTGGTAACTTATCCGGGCCATAGCTTGATATGTCGGATGCTCTTACTTTTTCTCTTAATTCATCGCCAAGCATTTGTGTATCAGGTTTTGACTGGTTCATCATTTTTTTCAAAAGTTCCTGAGCTCTGGTTTTGATTTCATCTCTTTTGTTTGTTCTGGTATCTTCCATACTAATTATTTCAAATTTTGCTTCACTTGGACCTACTTTATCCACGCTTTCAATTCCTGCTGCCAATAAACTTGTTTCTGCCATGTCCATTGAAGAGGGAACTAGTACTTCTCCTTTGGTTCTTCCCATTGCAGTTTTGTGTTCAATTTCTATTCTTCCGAGCTTTCCATTTTTCTGAAGCTCTTTAAGATCCATTTCGTCTCCAAGTAAACCTTCACTTTGTCCAAAAATTGCGCCAATTATATCTGGTTTGTCAACTATACCATCAATCTCAAATTTTAGTTTGATAACGTATTTTACTGTATTTACGTATGTTTTTGCCATTTAATCATCTCCTTTGTTTCACTTGAGAATCAGAGTTTGAATGTGTTTTGGAGTTGTTCTTGAGTTATTTCTTTCAGGAGAATTTTTTTCTTTTTGCTTTTTTCTCCGCTTTTGATTTCTACTTTGGTTTGAAACAATTTTTCAAGCTCTTGGATCAGCTCTTTGTTGGCTTTTCCTTTCAATGCTTTTCCTTTTACCTTGACTCGCAAGGCGTTTGTCCATTGGTTCAGGCTAATGCTGAACTCCTTCGAATTCGGAATAACTTCCAAATTCATTTCAATATTTTTCAATTGTTTCAAGTTGATTAATCACTAATAACTCAATAATTTTTTCAACTGTAAAAACACAAACCCTAATTCTTGGTTAAGTGTAATTAGTTCCCTTAGGAACTCTATACATAAACCGCCAAGGAAATCTATATTAATGTTGCCTTTTTCGTATAAAATACCCTAAAAAGGGTTTATTTTGGCAATTTAACAATATTTCCACTGATTACTTGATAGGTGGCTCCTCTAATTGTTGTTTTAGCTGTTTCCCGCAACTGTCCACTATTCGGATCTCTTAAACGCATTAGTAATGTTCTGTAAAATGGGTCTTTTGGACCCATATTTTTATTACGCGAGATTTTACCTGCATTTCTTTTTTTTATCATTAAATTACCAAGTAAATTAAATACTCGCTAATATATATTCCTTCTTATGCCCCGTTACAATAAAGGTGCAAATGCAGAACGTGAATTAATCAGAATGTTCTGGAAAGAAGGTTTTGCTGTTGCACGTACTGCTGGTTCCGGTAAGAATGCTTTGCCAATGCCTGATTTAATAGTGCTTAGTAAAAATCGTAAGATTGTAATTGAGGCTAAAGCCTGGCGTTCTAATTATTTAAATATTAATTTTGAACAAATGGAAGAACTTTTGAAGTGGAAAGAACTTGCTAATGCAGAGGTTTTTATTGCTTGGAAATACCCTAACAAGGGCTGGTTTTTCATTGACCCTAAGCACTTCAAAAAGAACAAGCATTATTCTCTTTCATTTCCAAAGGCCCAAAGAGCAGGCCTTCTTTTTGAGGTTTTGGTTGGAAAACAAAGCCAGCTTAAGCCTTAGCCGAGGTTTTAAAAATACTCCCAAACCTATTTCTATTATATGTTAGAACTCGAATTAGTAATCAATCAGCTCGAAAAACAATATGAAAAAGAAAGGAGCATCAGAAAGAAAATAACTCTCGAAAACGCAATCAGTGCTTTGAAAGAATATGAGCGCTTAAATCAGGAATAGTTTTTTTTGCTAATTTTAAATCACAGTCGCAACAAAAAGCATTGTTACTGCTATTAGTGCCATAATAGTCATTATGATTACAGTGTCAATTGCTAATGGGTTCCCAAAGTTAATGAAGAATAAAAATGCGTCTCCTATTCCAAATAATATTCCTAATGCAAGTAATGAATTTCCAATCAGTTTGTTCCTCCCCCCTATTCCTTTTATTCTTACTTCATCCATGTCTACCTGAACCTGCCTTACTGCTTCTCCTAATTCGTTTAGTTTAGTTTTAACACGATCATTAAGGTCATTTACTTTCTGGATGTTATCTCCTATCTGATCTTGGAATGTTTTACTTTGCCCAGTAATATCTTTTTCATATTCTTTCAGGTCACCTATTACTGCTTTTGTTAATTGTTGTCTTGAATCATTAGCAGTATTCATTGCTTCTTCCTGAATAAATTTTTTCAGGGTTGGTTTTTCCTGTTCAAGTTCCTTTTGCACAATTTTTTTTATTTCTGTTTTCAATAACGCAAAAGTATCTGCCTGCCCTAAAAGTAAAAGTCGTTTTGCTTTTTCAGGTTCAACGCCTAGGTCTTTTAGCGTGCTGATTATTTTTTCTTCGCTTTCACCTTCTCTTACCATCTTTTCGATGATTTCTATAATGCTTGTTTCTTGTTGTGCCATTATTCCACCAGTATTGGTTGTAATAAACGTTCGTTAGTATTTGAGGAACTCACATTAAAATAGATTGTGGTTTCGCCTTTTTGAGTTGGTAATAAGGAGTATTGTATTTTTTTGCATTCATCAGGCCCTATAGTAATAACATCTTTTTTAGACTGCTCTGAAAAGAAACCATTTTCATGCTCTTCTTCTATTTTAAACTGCTCATTCTTTTTTGATTTGTTACAAATATCAAGTGAAAAGCTGAATGTTTTTCCGAATAGTATTTCGCTTGGAAAGTTTGCTTTTATTGTGGTTGCCCCTTTTGCTCTTATCGCAATTAATTTTTCAAGAGTCATATGGTATGGAGCGCTAACAACCAGGGTAACCTGATTCTGATTAAGTCTATTTAAATTAAGCAGTATCTTTTGTTTCGGTGCTAAAAACCTGAATTTGTTAAAATCAATTTCCAGGCCTCCTTCTTTATATTTTACTGAAATATTATGGATTACTCGGTCAGTAGTATTAACCAGGTAAACTTCTTTTTCTCCTTCAGCCTCATTGAATTCTTCCTGAATTTCCAGTCCTCCGACAAACAGAAACAGGTAAACTATTAGTATTGCAAATGCAATATAAACAACTAGAAATACCATAAGTGTTTTTTTTCTTTGTTCTGGAAGCATACTTTAAGTAGGCTGTTTTTTATTATAAAACTATTTTTCCCCTTTGAAAATCAGTTATAAGTATACTTGCTGCTTCATTCAGGTTAGGAGAACCGCCTTTTGCTAGTTTTTTACGTTTAATTGCCAATTTTTCTAAAAACTCCTCTCCGTCTTTGGCTTTTATTCCGTAAAAATTTTCCATTTTTTCAGGGTTACTTTTCAATAATTCCTCAGCTACTTCTATTCCTGTTCCTTCTAAATCTTCAAGGCTTTGAATGTTTTTTGCTGAAAGTAAAACCATAAGAATTTCATCTTTTTCTTCAAGCGGAATAACTCCAGGACTGTCAATAAGCATTACTTTTGAACTTATTCTGACATACTGCATTCCTTTTGTAAAACCTGCAATTGCTCCGACTCCTGAACTTTTTTTTCCTTTAAGCATATTTATTACACTGCTTTTTCCAGTATTAGGATAACCAACAATCCCTACTTTTACTTCTTTTTTTCCAGAAAGCTTTCCGATTGCTTCTCTTAATTTTATTGTCCCCTGTTTATTTTTTGCAGAAACAAAAACACTTCTTACTCCGATTAATTCTTTTTGTTTTTTCACTTTTTCTTCAGAAACAAGATCAGATTTATTCATAACCAATAATAATTTTTTCCCGCTTAATTCAACAATCCTTTCAAGTTCAGAATTTCTGCTTTTAGTCGGAAACCTAGCGTCTATTATTTCAAGCACGATATCTGCTTCATCAACAACCTTTTTCACTATCTGCAAAAAACCTTTTTTCATTTTTAATCACTTATACTTCTTTCACATCGCTCCTTTAATCACATGGCCAGCTGTATTAAACAAATAAATTCCGCCAAATACTATTATTGCAAAAATCGCAAAAATTCCCATGGGGCTAGATTCGGAAAAAACATCATTTATTGTAAAAATCTGTTGCAAGTTCGTGAAGAAAGATAATAATACAAAGCTTCCGAAAACAACAAGTAATCCAATTGCTAAAAATATTGTTTGTTTGGGTTTCATCAGAGTAACTTTAGCCTTTTTTCCTATTTATTACAACCTATGCGTTGGAGTTAGAATAATATTGTTGTTCAAACATACTTTTATGTATGGGTACTTCCATTCATGTTAAACCAAGAAGAAAACCCAGAATAACTGTTGCTGAAAAATCAACTGTTCATCATTTCCGGCAAAAATTACCAACCACAATCCGTGGTTACCAGCCCATTTATTCAATGTTTCTAAAACATGCAATGCATGAAGGAAGGGTTTGCGGCAAATTGTTTGAAGTAGGGCCCCTTCACGGCAGGTTCATGAATTTTTTATGCAGAGAGCCATGTTTTGCACGCAACCCGGATTTTAGCGTGAGTGGCATTGAGTCTATTAAACTTGCGATTGACGCGATGCCAGAACCAGCCAAAAGCAGGACTGTCCACGCAAAAGTTGAATCCTTTGCTGAACAGCCAGGTGTGAAAGGGAGCGCTGATTTTGTTGTTGCAAGAGACCTGTTCAGTTCTCCCAGTGTATTCAAGCATACCAAGCCAAAGATATTTCATGCGATTTCTCGTCTTGTAAGGAAAGGGGGCAAAGTTTTTTTGGAGGTTGGCGAGCCAGGCACCCTCCCAAACAAAAAGGAAATCTCAGTAGAGGGTTTCCAAGTGATTGATTCTATTTCGCAACCGGCTCTGTACCTTCTGGTTCTTGAAAAAGTTCGTTAAACCACCTCAGAACAGAATTTATGTTATGTTTGTCTTTATAGA
Source organism: Candidatus Iainarchaeum sp. (assembly GCA_043812975.1). Classification (GTDB taxonomy): domain Archaea; phylum Iainarchaeota; class Iainarchaeia; order Iainarchaeales; family Iainarchaeaceae; genus UBA493. The sequence continues at coordinate 81,728 of JBDRLP010000027.1, forward strand.
AGTTTCAGCTCTTTTGTAAACTTATTAATTTCGCTTTCAGGAACAGGACCAATTCCGACTGCTGTTGGTTCTCCGCTTGGAATTTGTGTTCTTCCAGCATCTTTAATGAGTGCGGTTGGGAATAAGTTTTTGAGTTTTTCAAACCATTCAAGCAGTTCTTGTTTCGAACCAACTTTAAGCACAATTTTTGCCTGTCCCTGGTCCTTCCATTCATCAATCGCTTTTGGGTCTTTTATAAGTGTTTTTTCATAAGCCGACAAAGAAGCATGACTAGATTGACTGGCAATTTTCCCTTTCCCCATTCCTAAATCACTTCTAATGATTATCACTTGTTTGTATTCCATGCAAAAAACAACGCGAACAAAGAATATATTTGTTGCTCTTGAAGGGAGATGGAAATAGAATGGCGTTGAAGGTCTTGGAATCTTTTATGACTTTTTATTTGAAGCTTTTGAACCATTTTTCGTATTCTTTGTGATTTTTAAAACACCTAATAATGTAAAGTGTCTCTTCTTCAAAATTATAAATGAGTCTTGCTTGTTTTGTTACTTCTTCAACAAAGTAGGGCATACCGTGCTTTAAGTGTCTTTTGAAGGGGCTTTTGAATATTTTTTCAGCGTGTTTTATGAACTGTTGTCTCAGGGAATTATCTATTTTTTCTAAGTCACTGAGCGCATTCTTAGTGTAATAAATTTTCATTTAATCACAGGCCAAACTTTTTTTTCACTTCCTCGTGCGTAAAAGTTTTTGTTTTGCCTGAGTGGATTCCTGCCATTTCAGCATCAATTCCCTTGTTTACAAGAATCACTTCTTCCCTTTCTTTTTCATAAGCCTTTGCTTTTCTTTTCAAATCCAAATACTCCTTTTCAGGAATAGTAACGATATTACTCATACTAACCATTTGTGCATCACTACCAATATAAGAATTACTTTTTCGGTTTAAAAACAAATTCAGGCATCATTGCCGGTGCGGAGCCATTTTCCCAAAAAACAGCCCTCTTGGAAACAGCCAATATAAGTCAGTGTTGAAGTTATTCCAGCTTCCAATAAATCCGTCTGTTTTCAGCACCCTTGTTCTTAAAATTCGTAATTCTCATTTTCCCTATTTCAGAAGTGTTTTTCACGTGGGTTCCGCCATCTGCCTGTACATCAAAATTTCCAATAGTAACAATTCTCAGTTCGGGAATGTTTTTTGGCAATACTCCTTTCAACCGGAATAGTTCAGGTCTTTGCAGTGCTTTTTCTGTTTCCTCATAACTAATAGTTATTTCCAGATTTTTTCCAATTATTTCATTGCTTTTTTCTTCAAAAGTTTTCAATAGTTCCCTGTCAAATTCCGGTACATTAAAATCCATTCTTGATTCTTCCAACCCAAGCTGGTTTCCGGTAATAAGTGCGCCAATTTCTTTGTTAATGATTCCTGCAAGAATATGTGCAGAAGTGTGCATTCTCATAAATTTTTCTCTTGGCTCCCAATCCAGAATACATTTTACTTTTTCTCCTTCTGCAAGAAAATTTTTAGTTTCTATCTGGTGTGAAATTTCATCGCCAAATTGCTTTGCAAAAACAACATTTACTTTTGCCCCGTTTTCCTTTACAAGTTTTCCTGTATCTGTGGGCTGTCCTCCGCCTTGCGGATAAAAAATAGTTTTGTCCAGAACAACAAATTTTCCATCGTTAACTTTTGTAACAATTGCGTCAGTTTCTTTAAGATATGAATTATTAAGAAAAAGTTTTTCTGTCATAAAAAACCAGAGTTAAAAAAGTATTTTAATTATGATTGATCAAAAAGATTTGACATTGGGGTTTCTGCTTCTACAGTTTCATTTTCTGTTCTTGTTTCGGTTTCAGTAGGCGTTTCCTGTACTGGAGGTTCTTCTTCTGCTTCAGCCTGTTCTGTTTGTTCAGAAATCCTGTTGCTCATTTCTGTAGGAGCTATTCCTTTGTAAATAACTTTTTTGGTCATTCCTTTTTCGCCCCATAAGTATGCTACTGTTTCTTCCTGGCCTTTAGTTGCCCAAACTGTTTTGTCATTTGCATGGTTTTCACCAGGATTTTTTAACATGAATAATGGGCTATAACCCAGTTTTACTCTGTCTCCCTGAACCTGAAGAACCTTAAAAACAGTCTCATCATTACCATTTCCTCTTATTCTGTCAAATCCTTCGTTTTCTGAAGCAGTATATTCTTCAGTAGTAATGTCTTTTTTGAACGGCGGAGCCCAGTCTGCCCTAATGGTTTTAACCTCAAAAATTGCCTTCATTGAAGAAATAAGTCTGCCGTGGTTTATATAGTTTGCTGTCGCCGCAGACCCGCGGCGGTAGGGCGTATTATCTTCGTCCCTTAAGGGGGACTCGATAATACTTGCGTTGTGTAGGAAGTCTGATCTGTGTATAAAGTCTGATTCTTGTGTAAAAAGCAAAACAAGAACAGCACAAATCAACGAATGCTTACTGAAAATATTGTGTTATAACATTACTGTTGTGAATCATGAAATGAACGAATTGTCTATCACTATTTCTTTTTGAATGTTAACCACAAAATTACTGGAGGATATGCAATTGCTGAAAGTCCAAAAAGGAGATATAAAATAGGTATTAAAGCGCTTGATAGGGAAGGAGAAAAAGAAGTAAATAGAAAAATTACCGGAATAAATCCAATTACAATTAAGGCGATAAATTTCAGGAATTTTAAGAAAACTGGCCAAAATTTTTCTTTTTGGCTAAATTTGAGCCAACCAAAAGTTAGGATAGGCAATATTATTGAACCTAATAAAAAAAAGACGTACAAAAAGGGGGCTATGTCAAGTAATTGGGTTAATGGTCCAAATGAAATCATAAGGGCAATACTAAAGAATAGTATAGTTACAAGAATAGGGCTTATTACTTTTACTAAGAGTTGATGTTCAGTTTTTAGTCCGTCTAAAATCTTATTATATAAAAAATAACCAAAAAGAAACATGGAATATACAAAAAGAGGGATTATAAAAATAATCCAAATAACGATTACTACAAGTGAATTAAAGGCGCCCCCAAAAGCAACTTGACCTCTTTGTTCATCTAAAATGTTCATTTAAATCTATTAATATAAGTTTAACTTATTTATAATTAATTCGCCGTGTAGAAAGTCTTGATTCTGTGTAAAAAGCAAAACAAGAACAATAAAACAAGAGTTATAAACTAGAACAGATTTATATTATTATGAAGCCTTTAGTAAAAAAGTTTTTTCAGGGTTTAATGGGTGATTTCTTAATTGCTATTGGTTTAGTGATTGGATACGCTATTGCGTTTTTCCTTCTCATTTTTGCAATAATGCTTATGCATCAATATATCGGGCCAGATTTCGTATTTATTTTTTGGCCTGTGCTGTTGCTTTTGCCTATCCTTGCGGTATTTTTGATTTTTAAATTCATAACTAACTCATGGTTTAGAGGGCTTGCCTTAATCGCTATTTCTTTGGAACTATTTTTGACTAAAATAATGTTTGGAGTGACTTCAGAAGGACTTGGGGCGACAATTAGCGATGCGGTTTCCTATGTGATGGTAGGAATTTTCTTTTTAGCAGGTCTATTATACTTGTTATCGGCAATTTTCAAATTTTTAAAATTCTCAGTTGGCAGCAATAAATAAAGTCTAAGTTGTGTAAAAAGTCCTCGTTCTGTGTAATTAATAATTCACTTCAATTTCACAGCAGTTCCGTATACCATTATTTCTGCTGCCGAAGCCATTATCTGGGAGGTAGTGAATCTCACGTTTATGATTGCGTCTGCTTTGAGAGCTTCTGCTTCTTCAACCATTCTTTGGGTTGATTCTTGTCTTGCTTCTGTTAGCATTTCAGTATACTCTTTGAGTTCGCCTCCAACAATTTGTCTCAAACCAGCCATAATATCTTTACCAAACCATTTTGCTCGAATCGTGTTTCCTTTTACAATTCCAATAGTTTTAGTTATTTTTTTTCCTTCTACAAAATCTGTGTTTACTAATATCATTTTTTCACCTCAATATTTGTCAAATTTTTCTTTTTTAATATCATTCATTCTTTCCTGAATCAATGATGCAATTATAATTCCTGCGCCGATTATTGATATTGTCCAGCCTCCAAAAAAGGATATTGTGAAAAAGATTTCTCCAAAAACTCCGAATATTGGAAAAACAGTAAGCAAAATTAATCCAATTATTACAATTATTATTCCAATTGATTGTGTTGTGTTCATTGAATAAATTAACTGCAAAGGGATTAAATTAGTATTTGAATTCAGAGTCTAGGATTTTGATTTCCTAAATCCTTTTCCTTCAAGATTCTCTTGTGCTTTTGTAGCAGCTGTTACTTGAGGATGTTTTTCTACGTTCATTTGATGTCTAAACTCCTCTGCATAAGCTTCCCTGTGAGTTAAACCTCGTGTTCTATACAGCCCAATTCGCAAACTTGTTGGAGTTTTAGTAGGTCTTTTTGGCATATTTCCCAAAATAATTATGTTTTGATTCTATATTAATATTCGCACCGGCAAGAATTTGAGTTCGCACCGGCAACCAACCCTAAGTTAATTTAAAAACCTCGAACCTTTGCTTTTACTATGAATATGTCTAAAGTGATTGATTCTGCGGTTGAAACAATCCATTCAGGAGAACAAAGAAAAAAACTGGTTACTGAAAAGCTCACTCCGTTAAAATATAAGAAATTTTCTTCTCAGGAGCTCCCGGAAAAAGTATTGGTTCTTCCTGTTGAAAAGTGGATTCCCGATTGTATAATTGGAGGGGTGGATTCTGGTTTTGTTGCAAAGCGCCTTGCGTCAGTTGACCTTGTTCTGATTAGAGCTATGGGTGTCTGCTTTGATTACAAAAAGGGCATTGTGGATAAAGCCAATTATTATCCTGGTTATTTTCAGTTTCCGGAACCACATTTAAGCAATAATGCATTGGAAGAAGATGAGGCTGAGCAAAGCAAATCATTAATGCGTTTAAAAGAAGAAGTTAAAGCGTCAAAAAAATTAATTGAAGAGCATTCTCCGAAATATTTGTTTATTGATGGTTCTATTGTTCCGCAGTACCAAGACAAACCAAGAAAGGAATCTAAGTTAACTGATAATTATATTAATATTATTCAGGAGTTTGAATCTTTTTATGAATTGGCTGAAAAAAATAATTGCACATTAATTTCTACGGTGGAAGATTCTAGAGGTTCTAGGTTCAGACAGATTATTCAGGATGAAATTCTTGAGAAGGAAAAAATTCTTGAAAAAGAAAAATTAGATGGTTTGTTTGATTCTTCTTTTTTGGATTATTTTTTGAACGTAGGAGAACGCTCAAGTTGTTTTACTTACACGAAAAATATTAAACAGCATCCTGTTCTTTCTGATTTCAATGAAAAGTGGAGCAACCATATTTTTGGTTTGTACATTAAACCTTCTAATTATGACAAACCCTTGAGGGTTGAATTCATCACTAAAGGGGGCATAAAAGAAAAAGCAGATGAAGTCGCAAAAGTCGCGTTTGCTTTAAGTTCATTACATCGCGAGTATGCTTATCCTTCAATTTTAATAGAGGCGGATATGCATGCTAAATTAAAGCAGGATGAGATTGAAATTGTTTATAATAAAATAATGGATAAATTGGGTAATTCAATTAAACTAAAAATGAGGCGTGATAATAGGCCTTTTTAGGTGATTTTCATGGTATTTGAACGTTTCTCAGAAGTTGATTCAACTGTTTTCAGAAGTTCGATTCCGCGAACAAATGAAGACGTGGATTTTTTGGTTTCTAAAGGGATTTCAGAAGTGATTTCTTTTGAACTTGTTAATAAATCATTGAGCGCCTATGCGGAATCAAAAGGAGTTAAGTTTCATGATTTTTCAACTATTGATCAGGATTATTTGCCTGATAAGAGAGAGGCAACTGCGTTTTTCAAAGTAATAAAAAACGCTGAAGTTTCAGGAAAGAAAGTTTTGCTTCATTGCAGTGCGGGTTTGCAGAGGTCTGGTGTGATGGTTGCTGTTTATTTGGTTGGAAAAGGAATGCATCCACTTCAAGCATACCAATTCGCAGGCACTGCCGAAGTTACAATTAAAGAACCATTGATGCGTGAGGCGAATGCGTTAAAAGATCTTTACACTAATATTAGAAAAGAGAGGCCTGGTTCAAGAAAATTGAGACATGTTGTAAAAAAACCAAGGAGAAAATTGAAATGATTTGTCCAAAATGCGGAAATGATTCTTTTGAAGAGCTTCCTTTAGAAAAAGGAAAACAAAAAAGATGCAGAAAGTGCGGTTTTGTGGGAAATCCGATGAGTGATTTCACGTGACTCAAAAAGAAAAAAATAAAGTAACTTTTTGTTCAAGCTGCGGTTCTACAAATGTAAAACCAAGTTATGCAATGGGAACTATTGATAATCGTGTTGAGTGCTTGGATTGTAAAACTTTAGAGTTTCCTGTTGAGGCTGAGGAAAAGTTCAGGAAAAAGTTTATGGAGAGGAAAAAATGAGCAGATCGCCTTTTTATTATGAGCACTCCCCAAAACTATTTTCAGGAAGGATTTCTTTAATAAAATCCGATTTAGATTATTTGAATAGTAAAGGAATCAAAAAATTAGTCTTATTACAGGATGTGAATGATAATATATTGAATGCTCTTAGAACTGCCGGTTTTGCCGTTAAAGTTTTTCATTTAGGTACAAATCCCCCTTATGATTCAGAAAAATTAAGAGTGGTTTCTCGCGCTATGGCTTCTGCTAGAGTTTCTTTGCAAAAAAATGAAGGAGTGGCTGTTTTATGCAATCAAGGATTTCGTTCATTTGACATTTGTAAAGAAATTCATAATCCTATTGACAGGAAAAGATTAACCAAAACTCGAATTAGGCGGTTGAGAAAATGACCAAAAACGAAGAAATAGGAACAGTAATAAGCACTCCAGATGGTCCTTCTCCGAGTGCTTTGGATTTTGTTGTTTATTCAGGAACACTTCACAGAGGAATGTTTGTTGAATTAGATTATGCTGAAGGCACTCTTGTTGCTTTGGTTACTGATGTTGTTAAAACAAATCGTTATTTTGAAAGAGTTGAATCAGTAAAGGAATTCGAATCCTCAGGAACAAAATTATTTGAACAATTCCCTACTCATGAATGGGAATTCCTTTTAGCAAAAACAAGACCGCTTGGAGTTTACAATAAAGGGATGATTAAGCGTTCTAGTTTTCCTCCTTCTCCTGGGGCTAAAGTAAGGGTTGCTTCCAAAGAAACTCTTGAAAACTTTTTAGGTTTAGATTTGGAAAAAGGTTTAATGCTTGGAGAAATTGAACATCACGATGTTTCAGTAAAATTGAACATGTCAAGATTATTCCAGAAACATTTAGCTATTTTGGCTATGAGTGGAGCAGGTAAGTGTACAAGTTTTGATGCTGAAATATTGCTTGAAAATAAGGTGCAGGTAAAAATTGGCGAATTAGTTGATTCAATATTAGAGAAAAATAAAAGAGTTGAAGATGGTGTTGAATTTTGGGAAGGGGATTTGGATCTAAAAACTTATTCTTTTAATGGAGAAAAAATTGTTCCTGCGGAGGTCAAAGGAGTTTACCGAAGGAAGTCTCCGCATGAATTGATTAAGGTCACAACTCGGAGTGGTAGGATTTTGAAGGTTACTCCTGAACACTTAATCCCTATGTTTAGTGGTTCTATTGAGTGGTTGCATGCAAAGGATTTGGTTAAAAAAAACTACTTGATTTTTCCGAGGATAAATTGGAGTGGTTCTGAGCAAGTAATGGATTTTTCTTCAGTTGTTGGCGAGAAAACCATAGTTCGCGGTGGTTTTGCGGAGTCAAAGAAGTCCGGTAAAAAGGTTAGGTTATTGCAGAGTGTTGACAAGGATTTTGTCAGATTGTTTGCTTATCTTTTGGCGGAAGGACATAATACTTGCGGTTCTCAAATTTGGTTTAGTAACGAAGATGAGTTTGTACGAAAGGATTTTTCGAAGCTGGTTTTTGATAAGTTTGGTTCTCGTGTCAGTGTAGCTAAACATGGGGGCGATTTGATTTTTTATAATAAGTTGTTGGCTCAGGCTCTTTCAAAGAAAGGGTTTACTAATTCTAGTTGGACTAAATTTGTTCCTCCTGAGATTTTGCGGAGCAGACGTGAAGTTTTGCTTTCTTTTCTTTCTGTTTTTATTGATTGTGACGGGCATATAAACAAAAGCAAGTCTGAGTTGGAGATAACTTTAGCGAGTAAAAAACTTATTTTTGGTATTGAAGAAATCCTCACAAAGCTGGGTATTGTTTCTTTTAGAGGGATCAAAAAGACTGATGGCAAGGTATATCAAAGATTGTTTGTTAGAGGGGCGGAATTGAAAAAGCTGAAGGATCTCGATCTTTTGATTGGTTATAAAAAGAAGGCTCTTGAGAAATGGATTGCCTCTAAAAACAACCCTAATGTTGATGTTGTTCCCAATTTACATTCTCATTTGTTTGAGTTGTTGTCTTTGTTGAGAATGCCTCAGCCACAGGCTGAGTCGTCAGGCATTAACAATTATCTTTACCGCCGAGATAACCCTTCTAGGGAAAATTTGAGTGTTTTAATTTCTATTTTTGAGCGAAGATGTGTTGAGGTAGAAAAGGCAACTGAGGACGCTTATACTCTTTATAAAAGCATTCCTAAAGTTAGCGAAGAAGATGCTTTAGTGGTTGTTCAGGAAGCTTATTCCAGTGGTTTGGATTTTAATAAAATCTCTTCAGGAAGTGGTGTTTCAAAAACTACTGCAAGAAGGGTTGTTAGAGGTATCACTTCTCCAAAAAGTAGTGTTTTTTCTTTGGCAAAAAACATTTCTCAGTCTAGGTATGCTGAATTTGGATTCGTTGAAAACTTCGACGGGAATTCAGCTTTAACTTCTATTAAGGAAATTTGTGAGAGGCTTGGTCATGAGACACAGACTTTTTGTGTTTCAAATGGGGTTTACAAGAATTTTCTATATTCTCATTCAAAAGATAGGGGTGTTGCTGACCATTCTATTGTACTCAAGTTGTCAGAGTCTCTTTGTGAAATTGCGAGAAAATCTGAGAAAAATTTGGGCTTAGCTAAGGGAATTATTTTTGATTTGAAGAAAGCGATTGATTTGAATGCTTTTTTTGACGAGATTGTGAAAGTTGAAAAAGTTCCTTCTGAAAACGAGTTTGTTTATGATCTTTCTGTTGATAATTCTAGTTTTGTTGCTAATAATTTGTTGATTCATAATAGCTACTTAACTTCCGTTCTCTTTGAAGAACTTTTAGAAAGAAAAAAAGAAGACGGAAGACTGGCTTTGATTGTAATGGATACTCATGGAGAATATAGGAATTTTGCTGAACCAGTAAAAGATTCAAAGAGTAAAGATTTTTCATCCAAAACAAGATTTGTTAAAGCAAGCGAAATTAGCATCGGTGTTCCTAAGCTTTCTATCGGAATGCTTTCCATTATGATTCCTGGATTATCAGGGCCGCAGAAGAGAGACCTTGCGAGAGTTCTTGAAAAATTAAGAAGAGAAATGAAAGACGGTTTAGGCCCCTATGATTTTGGTGCTGTAAAATCTGAAATATTTAAGGATGAGGAAATGAAAGAGTCAACAAAATTGGCTTTGACTGGATGGATAATTTCATTAGAACAGTTGAAACTTTTCGGAAAAACTGATAATCCAAGTATTAATGATCTTGTAAAACCAGGACAACTTACAATTGTTGATTTGAGTGATGTCATTGAAATGAAAAAGAAACAGATTATTGTTTCTTATTTTGCTTCGAAACTTTTCTTTGAAAGGCGCCAAAAAAGAATTGCTCCTTTTTCTCTTGTTTTGGAAGAAGCACATCAGTATTGCCCTGAAGGCACTTCAAAAGAAGGGGCTATTTCCAGAGGTATTATTGAAACAATTGCAAGGGAAGGAAGAAAGTTCGGTGCTTCAATTTGTTTAATTTCTCAGAGGCCGATTAATCTTTCAACAACTGCATTAAGTCAATGCGGCACTCATATAATTCTCAGAGTAACAAATCCTTATGATCTTGATCACATTGGTAAAAGCAGTGAAGGTCTTGACAGGCGTTCGCTGGACATGATTACTTCTCTAAGAACGGGAGAAGCTCTTCTTGTTGGTGAAGCCGTAAATTACCCTACTTTTTTCAAGGTTCGAAAAAGGACTTCTCAGGATTCTATTCATGAAAAGTCTCTGGAGGAGGCTTCTGTTGAGTTTGAGGAAATAAAGGAAGCATCACAGAAGGATATTGAAGATTTGATGTAAAAGCAATTATTATTAACTAATTCTTCGTTTTTTTTGCATGGCTATTGAGTCTTTAGTTTTATTTGCTGTAGGAACTATTCTGCTGATTAAAGCTGCGGATTTTTTTGTAGATGCTGCTGCTAAAATTGCAAAACTTTTAGGAGTTAGTGATCTTGTAATAGGATTAACAATTGTTTCTATTGGAACTTCTCTTCCGGAAATTGCTTCGGCTATTTTTGCCGCTTTCTCCGGAGAACCAAGTCTTGCTATTGGAACGGTTGTCGGAAGTAACATTTCTAACATTGCGCTTATTCTTGGTTTGACTGTTTTTGTTGTAGGTACAATTAAAGTTGATAAAAAAGCTCTTGAAAAAGATCTTTTCATAATGCTAATGGTTACTGTTTTATTTTTTTACTTTTCAGTAGATGGTTTAATTTCTTTTTTGGAAGGCATAGTTTTAGTTGTTATTTTTGTCCTTTACATGTTTTTCCTGTTTGGTTTTATGAAACGTTTTGAGGAAATATTTTCATATGATCTTTTCCTGAAACAGTTTTTCGGAACTGAAAAGTTTTCTGTTTTTAATGTTAAAACGTATTTCAAAATAATGCAGGCCGGAGTGGATCCTGTTACTTATCACAGGCTTCTTGGTTTTGATGGGAAGAAGTTCAGAGAAAAAATCGGAACCAGAATTGATAAAGGGGAAGTAACCGAAGCAAAAAAACTTTTCAGCAAAGAATTCTTTTCATCAATTATCAACCAGTCAGTTATTTTAGTAATAAGTTCATTGGGTGTTTTGTATGGTGCTAAGATTCTGATTGATGGAGCAATAGGTCTGGCTACCTTTTTTGCAATTCCAAGTTCAATAGTAGGTTTGTTTTTGGTTGCTATAGGAACTTCGCTCCCTGAATTAGGAGTTTCAATTTCCTCAGCAAGAAAAGGTTACTTTGATATTTTAATTGGAAACATTATCGGTTCTAATATTGCAAATATACTCTTGGTTATTGGTGCTACTTCTGTTATTTCTGCTTTGAGTTTTTCTTTTGCAGAAATTCTTGCTCCTATGTTTTTCATGCTTACAATTTCCTTAGTCCTTGGATTTTCAATTCATAGAAATTACGACATCAATAAGGGTGAGGCTCTTTTATTACTGGTTCTATACGCAGCTTTTGCATATGTAGCTTATATTACCTTGATTTGAAATTCCGCACCGGCACGAACTTGGAGTTCGCACCGGCAATGTACCCCTTAAAAACGCTTTTTAAATCAGAATCGAAAGTTGTAGTATGCTCCATAATACGCGATTATTCCTGAGCAAGGTTAACTATAACTCTGAGAAAAGACAGATTACTGTAGAGTTTTCAAAGAAAAATCAGAAATCTTCAAAGAAGTACTCATTTTTTCCAAAAATGTATCTTTCTCTGAAAAAAATTTCTGAAAAACATTTACTTGATGCTTTAGCTGATTATGATGTAAGAAAATTAAAAATAGATTTTAAAGAAAATACAGCAACTATTTTTGCAGCAACATTTTCTGATTTGAAGAAAGTAAATAATCTTCTGAATAATTTTTTTAATTTACATTCAAATTTAATAGAACCTGAAAGGCAATTTCTGCTGGAAAAGAACTGGAGTTATTTTGATTTTTTTGATTTTTCTTATTCAGAACCCCAACAAATCCACACAACTGAATTTCCTGATGTTTCAATGGACTTCCTTTCAGATTCTTTCAAAGAAACTATTGCTTCTTTATTGTTGAACAACAGGTCTCTTGCTAAAGAAACAATTGAAAAAATCGTTTTTTCCAAGCTGTTAAGAATTCCTTTAATAGGCCGAGAAGAAGATAAGTCTCTTGAGGAAATTTTTATTGAAAATATTTTTTTCCTTAGCGAAAAACCAATTTCTATAGGGGGGTATAGAAACAAATCTTATTTTAGGCAAATCCATAAAAAATCAGTTATAGATTTTTCAAAAATGGTTTCAGTAATGGCTTCAAAGCCGTTCAATAATCTTGGTTTTGAAACCATTAATTGCAGCTGTTGCAAACCATGGGATAAAGAAGCAAAAAACATTTTGCCTTCTTCTTTAGTCAAGGTTAATTTTTTGAGGGAAGCTTTTTACTTTGACTCTGTTTCAAGTAACTGGGCTGATGCTTATCATTTTTCTAATAAGGAAATGCAACAGCGTGAAAAAAGAAAAAGGGAATATTTTTTGGATTTTTATCCTTCAGGCCCGTTTTCAAGAAACTCGTCTGAAAATATACTTTTAGCTGATGCATTAAATCTTGAACAAAAAGGATTGGTTAAAATAGTTTCTCATGAAAATCCTTCCTGGTTTTGCCTGAAAAAGGAAAGTGCTTTTTCTTCAGAAGTCAATCGTTTGTATGAATCTCTCATTACTCTTAATTCAGTTGTTGAGAAGGAAAGTAATTCGGTTGTTGCTTCTGCTGGTTTGTTTTTCTCTCAGTCCCTTGAATCTAGTCCTGGGCATCATTATAGAAAAATTTTAGATAAAACAACTTCTAGGCTTTTAGCTTCTTTTCCAGGGTTGCTTACAAATTCTTCCGGAAGGTTTTTTGATAAGAATTTTGCAATTGCTTTGGAAGCTATTAATAGCCTTATTTTGAAGGATTTTGAAGAAATTGCCAAAAACTCCAAAACAAGGGTTACTTTCAAGGATTCTATTGCTTTGGTTGATTCTTCTTCTTTCATGTCTGCCTCTAAAGAGTTCAGAGACCTCTATAAGGTTGACAAACGCTTGTTGAGCGTCTCCAAAAGCTTTTGAATCAGGTTTTTAATCATTTGCACGGAGAAAATAGTAATAAATCCTGATTTTTAAGTGATTTTATATGACTATTTTAACAAGATTTGAAATAACTCGTCTTATAAGCGCTAGGGCATTACAGCTTTCGCTTGGCGCTCCAGGAATGATTAAGGCTTCAAAAGAATCTAGCATGATTGATATTGCTAGAGAAGAGTTTGATAAGAAAGTTATTCCTATTTCAGTTTTAAGGGAATTTCCTGACGGAAGAATTGAAAAAATTGAGGTGGATTAGATTGGGTAAAGCAGTCCCTCAGAATATTAAAAGTAAGGCAAATATACTTTTGCAAACTTATCCTAATGATGTGCCAAATGATTTTGATTCTATTAAGAAATTTATTGATACTTTTAAAATGCCGATGAGTAAATCACAGAGAAATCTTGTTGCTGGTTTTTTGGCTAGAAAAAAGTCTCAGTTAAAAGCCTAGTACTTTTGTAGGTGCATCTTTTTCTTTTTCTCTTTCTAATGAATATAATTTTCCTGATGCTGCATTTTCCATTTCTTTATCGTGGGTGATAATAAAAATTTGTTCAATCAATTCAGGTAAATGATTTCTCATTGTTTCGCTTAATTCCTTAACCGCGTTCACGTCTAAATTGTGGGTTGGTTCATCCAGAATAATCCAGCCTAAGTTTTGGGTTAATACGAGGGAGATTGCAATTCTCAGGGTTATTGCTGCTGCACTTCTTTCTCCGCCTGAAAGTATTCCTTCTACTCTTGCCCATTGTTCGTTTCTTTGTTTAACCATTACTTCGTAGCTTCCTTCTTCCACGATTATTTTTACACTCAAAAAATCTTTGTAAGGGTAAATCCTTGGCCAGATTTCTCCCATTGCCTGATTAACTGTTTCCACCATCATGTTTCTTAGTTCTCCTTGCGTGGATTTTAATGCCGAAGTAAAGATTGCTAGTTTTTCTGTTGTTTTTTCGTTTTCCTTAACTTGGGTTTCAAGTTCTTTAATCTGATGTTCTATTTCTTTTATTCTTTTTACACTTTCATTGAGTTCTTTTAATAGTTCTTTTCCGCTTGAAATTTCAGTTCTGAGTTCAGCACTCTTTTCTTTTAAACCTAAAAACTCTTTTTCGTGCTTTTCGTGTTCTTTTTCATCAAACCCTGTTTTTTTCATCATTTCTCTTACTTTTTCTATTTCTTTCTCAAGGTCATTTTTTTGTTTTTCTTTTTCACTTAATTCTGCAGCAATTTCCTTCAGTCTTTTAAGTTCGTTAAGTTGCTTTTCAATAGTTTCGCCTTTCTTTTCAATTTTTCCCAGTTCTTCTTTCTTTTCCTTCAATTCTTTGATTTCCTTTTCCAAGTCTGAATTAAGTTCTTTTGTTTTTTTCAGTATTTTTTCTTCTTCATCTTTAAGCTCCTGCTCAAGCTTTTCTTTATCGTGCTCATTTAATGGTCTTTTACATATCGGGCAGTCTGATTCCAGTTTTTGTGCATTAGAAACGTTTTTTGAATTAGAATTAAGCAGATTGTTCTGTACAGCTATTTCTTCTTTAATTTTAGAAACCTTTCTCTCAAGTTTTTCATTTTCTTTTTCAAGTTTTTCATTTTCCTTTATTTTTCCTTCAATTTTTTCGTGTTTTGTGTCTTTTAGTTTTTCCCTGCCTGTTTTCAGTTGTTCTGTTAGGGATTCTATTTTTGCTTTGCTTTGAATTTCAAGTTCTTTAAGGAATTTATTTTCTTTTTCTTTTTCTTCAAGCTGTTTTAGTGTTTTTTCCTTTTCTTTTATTTGTTTTTCCAGTTCAGAATTTTCTTTTTCCTTATCATTCAATTCTTTTTCCTTTTTTGAGATCTTTTTTTCATATTCTTCAAGTTCTTTAGGATTGTTTTTCCTTTTTTGTTCCTGTAAAAACTTTTTCCTGTCCTCAATAATGCGTTTGAGTCTGTTTGCAAGTGTTACAGAATTTGTCCTTACTTTTTCGTATTTATCCAGTCCTAATAATTCATCAAATTTTTCTTTTCTTTGTGCAGGAGTCAGCTTTAGAAAAAAGTCGATTTGGTTCTGCTCTGAATAAATAGCTCTGCTGAATAGTTCGTAGGAAACTTCCAGTATTTCCTCAATTTTTTTTGTTGTTTCAGTTGTTTTTGGCCCTGCCAGTATCTTTCCGAATTCCCTTAATGTTCCTTCATTTATTCCTTTTCTTTTTACAATTCTCTCAACCGAATATTCTTTTCCATTATAATCAAATTCAAGTGTTATTTTTGCGGTTTCCTGTTTGCTTGGTTTTGCCATTATGGTTTCTTCAAGAGTAACTTTTCTTGCTGCAAGTGTCGGGAATGTTCCGTATAATGCAAAAGAAATTGCATCCATTATGCTCGACTTCCCACTTCCCATTTTTCCTACTATTACATTGGTTCCTTTGGAAAAATCAAGTTCTGTATTATAATGGGTTTTCCAGTTCTCGAGTTTAATGGTTTTTATCATTAGAATAATTAGAGGCTGAAAACCGTTTTAAGCCTATTATAGAAGAGTCATACTTTCTTGTTCTACTTCTTCAATTGTAGCCATTTCTGAGAGTTCTTTTGTGGCTTTTTCCATTTGCCCCTCTTCTTTTTCGTTTACAAGAACACCTACTTTAAGAATAACAATTCCAAACCCTATCGGATCATCTTTAATGTCTTTGACTTCTCCTGCTTTAAGAGTCTGGATTTCTTTTTTAGTTTCTTCTAGTTTTTCCATGTCCTTAGGAGTAACCTTGTATATGATGAATGATTTATCGGGCATCAGTATCACTTTATGGTCCTGTGAATTCGCATCCAGGACATTTGTAATCAAGGCTTCTTGCACGGGCTTCCATGCTTCTGATTATTCTTTCTCCGCATTTTGGGCACTTAAATTCTACAAAATCGTCAGTAACGAGCTTGTTTGTTGTTACGCATGTTTTCATCTATGATTCATTCCCCAGTTAGCTTTAAAAAGGTTGATTTCCCCGCCTGCTTGCGGGGGTAAAGCGTTCTATCTTCGTTTGGACTCGATAGAACTTGTTCGCACTGGCAATGAGGTCTCGAAACTATTTAAAGCAAATATATTTATACATTCATAGAGGTATAATTGTGAGTATGGTTGCTAGTGATTCTTTTAAGACTTATGAATTCTATGCAAATGCTGATTTATCTAAGTATGCCGGTCAGTGGGTTGCAATAGTTAATAATAAAGTTATAGCCCATGGCAAAGATGTAAAGAAATTATTGAAAGAAGCAGAAAAAGAAGCTCCAAAAATCACTCCGTTTATAGCAAAAGTGCCTCTTAGAGATATTCTTCTCTGGTAATTGCACATGTCTTTCACTTTTAAATACAGAAAAGAGAAAATCGAAGGAAAAATTAGATATTTCCCAAAAGTTGTTATCAGTCTTTACAATAAAGGTATCAAATTTGATTATCCTGCATTAATTGATTCCGGAGCAACTGATATTTTTGTCCCAAAACAGATTGCTGAAGCACTCGAGCTTGATTTTAAAGAAGAAGATATTGCCAGCAGTTGGAATGGTGATTTTAAGGTTTGGGGTTCTAATATAGGAGTTATTTTGGGCAAAGGAAGCCAGACCTTCAGAAGAGTTTTGCCATGCCTTATTCCTGATAGTGAAAATCCCAATCAAGAAGTAATTTTAGGCAGAGTATTATTCAAGTTCTTTGAGGTTACATTTAACGAACAAAAAAGAATTACAAAACTCAAAAAAATACAATAATCAGATTTTTTCCTTAACTAATTTTATTTTTGAGCAGAAACAAATATTAAATAACGAACTAGACCCCAATATATTCTATTCAATGGGCCTGTAGCTTAGCCTGGATTGAGCGTTCGCCTTCGGAGCGAAAGATCGGGGGTTCGAATCCCTCCAGGCCCTTAACCTTTTTCTTTCTCTTGAGAAGAGAAACAAAAAGCTTAACCAAAAAGAAAGAGAACCTAATACTCTTCAAATTTACGTGGTTTAACCTTTCTTTAGTTTTCTTTTTTCCCTTTCTATATCTTTCCAAGTATAATGGCCTTCATGATATTTTGCACCATGTTCTTTCACGGGTTCTTCTATTAATAATTTAATTCCATGGGAAGTTTTACCAAGAACTTTGTCGCCTGTTTTTGTTCTTGTTCCATCTAATCTTCTAACATCAATCATTTCTCTAATTTTGCCTATTTTTTCCTGATTCCAAATCCGTGTTCAAGAAATTTCATTCTTGGTGGTTTCATTTTTAGTACTCCTCAAATTCTTCTATTCCTTTCAAATAAGTTGAGAACCATGCTTTGAATTCTTTATTTTTCCTGTATTTTTCAAGCACTTCCTTATCACTCAAAACTTTTGCTTTTTTGTTTAATGCTTTTCTGATTCCTGATTTTTCAGTTTTCTTCAGTTTTTTAAGGAGCTCTTTGAGATACTCCGTTGCTCGATCGTGTTCTCTTTCAATTTCAACAACCCATCTTCCTTTTTCAATCCGCGGACCGCTAAGTGCTTTCTTATGTGCTTTCAAAAACTGTTCAGAATGTTCTTCATTAGTAACATGAGGTCCTATTCTTTTCTGGGCTTTTTCCAATCTATTAGCTTCCAAATCAAAAACCAGGATAATTTCTTTTTCCTCATCACTCCAAGAAGCATTTCTTAAAATCCTGAAATCCTTTTGTTCTAATGCAGAAATAATTTTCTTTCCTAATCTCCGTATCTGCCCCCACAAAATATCTGGAAGTTCCTTTGCAGGATAACCAATCTGAATAATAATGAGCCCTTCTTTTTCAACTAGTTTTTTTGCTTTTCCTGAATCAAGAGTTTTTGTTTTTGCTCCGAAGAAAAATTTAAGAGAAGGTTTTTTCAGAAAAGCTCTTGAGGCAGCAACGATTCGAGCATATTGATTTACACTCAATGCAGCTGCAACATTCCTGTTTGAATCAACTGGATCAATTATAATAAGCGAAGAATCAAATTTCTTCAAAGCTTCTTTTTTACTCAGTTGTTTTTCAATATCTAGTATTTCATGTTCCTGCCACTTTGCCATTGCAGATATTGTTTTCTTAAAAGAACCATAATTCACAATTAATAATTCTGTCACATATCCCGGAACCGAACTAACTTTCAGATCAGCACCATAAGCTTTAATCCCTTTCAAAAATTGTTTCAGTAATCTTACTTCATTACACAATTTTGGAGTTAATTTTTTTTGTAAGTATTTGTTGTGAAAACTTGTTCTGTCAACAGCACTTCTTAATTTTTGGGTATCATTTATTGAATAAGCAGGAACTATTTCCACATCAAAACCTTTAATGACTCCGCGAATGTAAGGGTGTTCGGAATAAGCTTTTTCCCATTTGTGGCCGCGGAAAACGTTTTTTCCGATTCTCAGGCCTTCTTTTTCAAACTCTTCGCGTGAAATTTTTTCAGGAAAAAACACAAAAATATCAAGGTCATTATCACCGCGTAAATGCGTATTTCTTGCATTACTCCCTACTAATTCTACTCCAAGGTGGTTTCCTTTGATTTTTGTTATTTTTGTTATTATTTCGGTTGCTAATGCTTCCTGTTTAATTCTTTCGGGTTTTGAAGGGGTTATTTTTTTGGTTACTTTGTTTAATATATTGTTCATCTTAACCACGGTCACGTTTTATATAGTATAAATCTGTACTATAAATAGCTATTCTAAGTGGTTTTAATGGCATTTCAGTTTGCGGAAAAAAAAGGAAACAAGATTGATTCTTATGGTCAAACGGTTATCCATGAAGGATTCCCGTTTTTCTTTTATGATGTAAAAGAACCAAAGTTTAATGAAGAAGAAAATATCATGAAGGAATCTTTGATTAATCTTATTATGGGCCGCTGGAGTTTTGATGAGGTTCAGGGGCAGCTGGAAAAACTTTTTTCAAAACAGTTTATGGAGCAGTTCAGGGAAAAAATAATCAAGCCGATAACTTATAGCGGTGCGATGGAATATTTGTTGCCAACTGATGATTATAATACTTTAAAATTAACTCTCATAACTTTGTTTAAGGAATTTTTACCGGTTGTAAAAAATCATTCTTTATTAGCAGACAAAATCCTTGGGGACTCTATCGGTTACGGGAAAATAAATCCTTTTGTTATGGATGAAAGTTTAGAAGAAGTCATGGTTAATTCTTATGACAAGAACGTTTTTGTTTTTCACAAAAAGTACGGCCATTGTAAAACTAATATAGATTTTTCAAACAAAAAAGCCCTTGATAATTTGCTGCAAAAAATTGCTCACACTATAGGAAAAAAGTTTGATGCTGACAATCCTTTATTGGACGCACGTCTTCCTGACGGTAACAGAGCTAATGCAACTTTTGCTTATGTAACTCCATTTGGCCCAAGCCTTACAATCAGGAAATTTTCCAGTGTTCCTCTTAGTATTGTTGATTTAATTTCCAATAATACGATTTCAAGTGAATTGGCAGCATTTCTTTGGGTTATGGTTGAGGGTATGGGTGTTGAGCCAATGAATCTTATTGTTACCGGCGGTTCTGGTTCAGGAAAAACAACTACTTTGAATGCTTTGACTGCTTTTGTAAGATACCCTGAAAGAATTATTTCCATTGAAGATACGCTTGAACTGCGTTTGTTGGGGCGGCAAAATTGGGTTCAGATGGAATCCAGGCCAGCAATGAAAGGACAGGAAGGTGTTACCATGGATGACTTGTTAAAAAATGCTATGAGAATGAGGCCTGATCGCATTATTGTTGGGGAAGTAAGAGGAAAAGAAGCAGAAACTCTCTTTGTTGCAATGGACACCGGCCATAAAGGATCAATGGGAACATTGCATAGTAATTCTGCCAAAGAAATGCTTCTAAGATTAAAATCAGAACCTATGGGTGTTCCTGATTCTTTAATTCCTTTACTTAATCTTATTATTGTTCAGTACAGGCTTTATGTTAAAGGGAAAGGCATCGAGAGAAGAGTAATATCTGTTACTGAGGTAAGTTCTATGGATAATCATGCTTTGCTCAGTAATGTGTATGAGTGGGACCGCGGAACTGATTTTGTGAAAAGAACCGATGTTCCGATGAAACTTATGGAGACCTTATCTGAAAAAACATTAAAAACTAAAAAAGAGGTTGAAATGGAGATTAATGTTAGAAAAAGGATTCTTGAATGGATGATGAAGAACGATATCCATTTCCAGCCTGAAGTAGAAGTGGTTGTTCAGCAGTATTATTATAATCCTGAAGCTCTTTTAGAAAAAGTTCTTGCTGAAGATTCTCAATAATTATTTCAAATATTTTTTGAATGTTTTTTCAAGTTTTTCAAGTCTCGTATAATTTTTTCTAACTAATTCATTTGCTTCTTTCAACACATTCAGTAATTGTTTTTCGCTTATAAGTTTTTCTTCTCCGTTTTTTACCGGAAATTCCATTTTTTCAGTGCCCTGTAATTCTATTATGAATTTTCCTTTTTCAGCAAGCATTATCCCGCCTCTTTTGACTCCTGCTTCTTTCATTGCTTTCAAAATCACATTTGATTTTTCTAAATCTGCACATCCAATATGCAGAATAAATGGATCTACTTTAAACCAGAGTTTTCCTTTTACTTTTTCATTAAAACCTTCTTTCAGTTCTTTTTTTGTGATTTCTCTATGCCATTTTCTGTGAAAAAAATTGTCAATTTTTTTGTTGCTTCTTTTTTCAAGCAGGATTATTCTTCCGCTACAGCAACTGGAAGTGTAGTAGTTTTTTGTTGAAACCACGTCATCACAAAGCCCCTGCATCTGTTCATCTACCTTTCCTTGGATTAAAGCCGTTTTGTAAGTGTTAGTATGTCTTTGTTTTATCATATCAAATCTGGTTGGCTTATCTTTCATATAAAGTCCCTCTTTTTGGTCTCTTATAGGCTTTTTTGACCAATTGTTTTATTTATTCTTCTGCTGCAATTTTATTTTGGGGGAATTAATTTTGTTTAAACCTATTATTGTATTAAGCATGCTTTTATTGCTAGCCTCATTGGCTTTTGCCGAGGTTAATGTTCTTTATCCTGTGGAAGCAACCCTTCAAAATGGTAATACTATTCAGGCTGGCTCAGTAGGCCCCAATCAGGTTTTTGAATTGATTTTTTCAGATAATTCAGGTCATGGTTTTGAGTGGGACACTGTTACAGTTAATGAAGCTTCACTTCCGGCAGGTTGGACAATTGTTTCCCAAAATAATACTGACACTTCTTTAATAGTAAATATCGGCGTTCCTAAAAACGCTCAGCCAAACTTTTATGTTATTGAGCTTTCATTATCAAATAGTAATAATCCTGCTGTGAAAGATTCAGTTAGTGTTAGTGTTGTTGTAAAACAAAATCTGTTAGATGTTTCTTTTATAAGGCCTTCAATAGAAAATGTTTCTGTTGTCGGTGAATCTGTTTTTTACAAAGGGGTTGTTTCTAATTCCTCAATAGCTCCGCAAAAAATTGTTTTTTCTTCCGATGTTCCTTCTAATTGGTTTGAAAGTATTGTTTTTGAAGCAGATCCGAACAGCATGGAAGAAATCGAACTTGAACTAAATCCTAAGTCTTATGGAAAACATTATTTTTCTTTTCAAGTATTGGATGAGGAAAGCACAATAATTAAGAGTTATTCTTCAGAATTAAACGTACACCCTACATTGAAGGGAAAGTTCAGTTCTGCATTCTCTGGTTTTCCTTTCTTTACTTTCAGTTTGGTGCCATTCCAATTATTAGCTTCTTTTATTTCCTTAATTTTGCCTAATTAAGAATTTTTCCCATATAAATTCCATCTCTTTTGTAACCTAATTTTTTCAAATAGTATTCTCTGGCCCCAACACCACTTATAACAAGTAATTTATCTGCATTAAATTGTTCTTTTGCAATTTTTTCAGCTCGTTCCATCAATTTTTTACCAAAACCTTTGTGTTGGGTGCTTTCAGAATCTGTTTTTCCTATTCCTACTTCTAATCCAAGAACATGTAATTCTCTAACTACGCAAGTTTTTTCAGTGAACTCTTTTCTGAATGGTTTCCAAGGCTTTCTTAATCTGCAAAATCCAACTATTAAGTTATTCTTTGTGTCCTCAAATGAAATAAAAACTTCTTTCCCTTTACTTGCTTCATATTCTGTTTCAACCAACTCAACTTTCGAATATTCTGTTTCTATCCCTTTTCTCTGGTTTATACCTGATTCTCGGCATCTTATACATTTGCACTTAATTCCTTTCTCCCTTGCTTTTTTCTCAATTATCTGCCTTAAATTATTTTTATCAACTCCTCCTTTGGAGTACTTTGTTGGAATATCTCTTTGTACACGATGTACTCTTGTGTAAGAAGGAAAATATTTTTTTGCTTCAGAAATAATATCCGCGGCTTTTTCAGTATCTAAAGGAGTAAACTTCCCGTTTTCGTAAAGTTTTTCTAATGCAGTTCCTGGCATAACCATGCAAGGATAAATCTTCAATCCATCTGGTTTAAAATCAGGATTCTCAAACAAGTCCTTAAACATTTCAATATCTTTTTCTTCAGAACTAAGCGGTTGACCAGGCATCATGTGATAAGTAACTTTCAATCCGGAATCTTTCAAAAGCCTTGTTGCTTCTATCGTATCTTCTATTGTGTGCCCTCTGTTAGTATATTTCAGAATGTTGTTGCTTGTGCTCTGAACTCCAAGTTCAACTCTTGTAGTTCCCAGTTTTAACATCTGGTCAATTTCTTTTTCTTTACACCAATCAGGTTTTGTTTCAATACACAGGGTAACTATTCTTACATTAGCTTTCTCATTTCGTAAATGTTCTTTTTCAACATTAGCTTCATGTTTTTGTTTAAGCAATTTTTCTTTTAGGTTTTTGTTTAATTCCTTGTTTTGTTTTGAAAAAATTTTATTGAACTTTTCTGAATTAAATTTTCCTTTTGAAAACAGGTTTTTTGAAAAATCGTTCGTAGCTTGGAATGCTCCTGAAATAAATTCCTTCTGATATTCAAAAGTAAAACTTGGGAAAGTTCCGCCCATAATTATTAGCTCCAATTTTTGTGGGTTGTGGGCTGTAGAATAATATTGTGACAATCGGTTCATTGTCTGGAGGTAAGAATCATAAGAATTGTTTATTGCCCGCATTGTTGCAGGTTCATTTCCAGTGTAGCTTTGCGGGACATCCCCGAAAAAACTATTGGGGCCTCCGGGACAGTAAATGCATGTTCCGTGTGGACAGTTTATTGGTTTTGTCATTATTGCTATTGGTGCAACCCCTGAAAGTGTTCTTAATGGTTTTATTAAAAGTATTTTGCTTAATTTTTTTGACGGGTTTTTTGAATGGCTTAAAATATCAGGGTTGGACGGAACTTCGTTTAAACCAATTTCTTTTCCAACCTGTAGCTTTAATTTATTCAGTTCTTCTTTAGTGTTAATTTTGTTTTTTTCAACCGCATTTATTATTTGGGTGCAGAATTGCTGTAATTTTGTTGCCATGATTCAATTTTTTGCTTCGAAAAGGTTTTTATTGGGTGTTAGCGTTCTTTTTTTGAATGACTAAAGCAGCAGAACAAGAATTTGTGAGTTATGTGCAAAACTATCCTGAATGCTATGCTATTGCACAATCTGAGATGTTCATGAAATTTTTAAATTTCATTTCAGAGGCTCCTAGGTCGGTTTCTGAGCTTTTAACGAATATTCCAAATATTGAGGATTTTGATTTAAGGCTTATTGTTCTTGCTTTAGAATCAGCAAAACTCATTAAAAGAAGCAGAAATATTCAATCCGAGGTTTATTATCTCACTAATAAGGGAAAAACTCTTATAACTAAATATAAAAAGGCAAAAAAAGGTCTTTAAGGGGGCATTTAAACACGCTTTGAGCCGTTCTCTTTTATAAATATATTATATACTACACTATATATTAACAGTTAAAGTTGGGGGATTTTTTTGGGGAAAATACTTTTAGCAGTTCTTGGAATAGGAAAAGGTACTTGGGGTCACGTAGCTAGGCTTATTTCAGAAGAAGAATGGGATAAAATTCTTCTGATTTCTAATGAGTGGGGTAAAGAAAATTTTGCTCCTGCAAAAGAATGCGAATGGATTATTGTTAATAACAGAGCAGGCTTTGAAATAATCAAAGACGAAATAAAAAACAATCTTCCTGATAGCGAGTTAGCAGTTTCACTTATCAGCGGTTCAGGAAAAGAACACATGGCTATTCTTGTTGCTTTGAAAGCAAAAAAATCAAAGTACGAAATAGTAATCCTTACTGGCGAAGGAACAAAATATTATTAATCGCACTTTTTCTTTTCTCTTTCCAAGAGAAAATAAAACCTGCACTAAAAGAAAAGAGAATAGCTTCGCATACTAATTTATTCTTCTCTTTCCTATTCTTTTAATGCTTGATTTAATTTTTTTACTGGTTTTAGTTGTTGCAATTATTTTATTTCTTCTAGTTCTGTTTTTACTTTCCAGATTAAGTTCTTTAGGACAACAATTGAGTGAATTAAAGTTTTCCAAATCATCCCAGTCAGTTAAATATGGTAAAATGACAGAACAGTTTATTCCTTTTACAAAAGATTTTCCATTTAACCCAGAGGACTTCAGGTTCCTTGGCAATCCTATTGACGGTGTTGTTTTTGAGGAAGATAAAGTTGTTTTTGCAGAATTCAAAACAGCTTCTTCTCAGCTTTCACAAAAACAAAGAAACATTCGTGATTTAATTAAGTCAAAAAAAGTTGAATGGTTTGAATATAAATTAAAGTGAATTATTTTCTCTTAAACTTTTTGAGTCCTTTGTAAAACTTTTCTTCATCAACCACCTGTTTCAGAGTTTTACTTTCAATTGTTTGTTTTACAATAGAATTAACAAATCCAAGAATAAGAATTAATCCCGCGAACACATAAACTATTGTAAAAATCTTTCCAATATCAGTTTTTGGTGCCAAATCACCATAACCAACAGTAGTCAGAGTTATTACTGTAAAGTACAAAGAATCCAATAAGTTCCAATGTTCTATATAACTGTAAAAAATAGTGCCAATTCCAAGTGTTACTCCTAATAGAAGGATAAGTGCTTCTGTTTCAGCATCCCTAAAACCGCGCCAGATGGCTCTAATAAAAAACAGTGCTTTTTGGATATATGCTTTCATTTTGAACGTTTAGAGTAAGCATTTTGTCAGATTTAAAGGTTACTCTATTATTTCCACCCTGATTTATACCTGAGAACTGCGGCGATTCCGCCAAAACCAAGTATTTTTTCTCCGGATTCATTTTTACCTGAAATAAAAATTATTTTTCCCTGCAATTGTTCTGCTTTATCCAGTATTTGTTCTGTTTCTTCTCTTTTTTCAGAAAGCATTTTTTCATGAACCACTAGTTCATCAACTGCACCGGAATCCATTGCTTTTTTTACTTCATCAAAACCAATTGCACTTAACCCGTCAGAAAGTCCTGCAAGAATTTTTTCCATTGCTTTTGTTTCTTCTGCAGCATGGAATCCTTCAATGAGTTTGTCAATTTTTCCGCTTTTTATGAGTTCATTTAACCCTGTTAGCCCTACTGAATTTGTTGATTCGAAGATTGGTTTTAACTTAGAATTTTTTTCATTTAAGAATTTTTCAAAATTCTGTTTCTCAAAACCAGGGCCTGCTATAACAATTTTTTTAGGTTCAAGTTCAGTTAGTTTTTTTAAGAGTTCCTCGAAGTAAGGGTTTCCTTTTTCAGTATTCTCAAATCTTTTGCCGCTTTTTTTTCCAAGAATTTTTGCTTTCTTATCTAATCCGGAATCTTTCAGAAAAGCAAGTTCGGCTTCCTCATCATCCATAACCACTAATAACAAATTTTCTCTTCCAGATGCTTTTTTAGCCCGTTCAAGTCTATCAAGGTGGTATTTTTTCAATGCTTTTTTTGTAACCCTTACCTTTTCTCCAACCTCAGCTTCAATTGTATGGTGGCTTTTCAATTCTACTAGTTCCTCTGGTTTTGCTGAAACAACAATTCCCTGAATCCTGAGCTGGTTTGTTGCTTCATGGAATTCTGCTTTTTCAACTTCCAGTTCTACAAAAATTTTCTGTTTGAAAGCCTTTTCTCCTTCATTTTTTGGCTTGATTTTTCTTTCAGACTCGCCGCTAACCAAATCACCTTTCTCTATGAGTTTTTCTATATGCCAGAGATCATCAAATGAATCCGGAATGGCTTCAAAATAATTGTTTTTCCGGTCAACTTTGAGTATTTTCATGATAAATCATGTGGCTGTAAACAGTTAAAAAACCTTAGAACTGAAATCTTAGAATGACCCGAGTAGCAGTATTGGAACCACAGTTGCGGCTGTGGACGCCCTTCGGGCGGCGTACTATCTTTGCCTTTAGAAGGCTCGATAGTACTTACGAGAGATGAGTGTATGACTAGAGTAGCTGTGCTGGAAAAGGACCGTTGTATCAACAAAGAAGGCTGTAATTTCATTTGCGGAAAGGTTTGTCCAGTGAATAGAGCAGGCAAGGAATGCATTTCTTTGGAGAAGGAAACAAATAAACCAGTAATAAATGAAAACCTCTGCATAGGCTGCAATATTTGCGTTCAGAAATGTCCTGTTGATTGCATTTACATTGAAAACCTTGTACAGGAACTGAATGAAGAACCGGTTCAGAGGTTTGGTGAAAACGAGTTTAGGGTTTACAGGTTGCCTCTGATTAGAGAAGGGGAAATAGTAGGTTTGATTGGAAGAAACGGAATCGGAAAAACCACTATTCTGAAAATTCTTTCAGGCCAGTTAATACCGAATTTAGGGGATTATGAAAATGAATCAAATTATGATAAAGTAATTGCTTTTTTTAGAGGAAGAGAATTGCAGGATTATTTTTCGTCATTAAAAGAAAAATTAATAAAAGTTTCTTTCAAACCCCAGAACATTAATGATATTCCAAAAAATTTTAAGGGAAATGTAAATGAGTTGCTGAAAAAAGTTGATGAAAGAAAAAAACTTGGAGAAATCACAAAAATACTCAATTTAGAAAAAATTTTGGATAGAGACTTAAAAAGTTTAAGCGGAGGAGAACTACAAAGAGTTGCTATTGCAGCAGCTGCTTTGAAAGATGCTGATTTTTATGCGTTTGATGAACCCACCTCTTATTTGGATGTTAAAGAAAGACTAAACATGGCTTCCTTGTTAAGGTCTCTGGCAAGTGAAAAGAAAACAGTTATTGTAATTGAACACGACTTAGCGGTTTTGGATTACTTGAGTGATTATGTGCATTTGCTTTATGGAAAAAAATCTGTTTATGGAATTGTTTCAAATTCCAAAAGCGTGAAAAACGGTATTAATGAATTTTTGGATGGTTTTGTAAAGGATGAAAATGTCAGGTTCAGAAAAGAAGAATTAAAATTTGAAGTTAAACCATCAACTGATTTTAAAATGAAAAATATTGCTGCTAAATACCCATCTATGAAAAAATCTTTCAAGGATTTTTCTTTAGAAATCGAGGGCAGTGAATTCAGAGAAGCAGAAGTTCTTGGTATTATGGGTCCTAATGGAATCGGTAAAACAACTTTTGTAAAAATGCTTGCAGGAGTTGAAAAACCAGATGAAGGTTCTATTGATCTTTCTCTAAAAGTTTCTTACAAGCCTCAATACCTTGCTGCTGAACATGGAGTTACTGTTGCTGATTTTATTGCTTCTCAAAATATTGACAGGGCTATTTTCAAGCAGGAAGTTGACAGGCGTCTTTTCATCAGTGAGTTGGAAAACCATAAGTTAGAGGAACTTTCAGGAGGAGAACTTCAGAAGGTTGCTGTTGGAATGGCTTTATGCAGAAATGATGCTGAATTAGTGCTTTTAGATGAACCAACGGCGTTTGTTGATATTGAAGACCGTCTCAATATGGCTGATACTATAAGATCTGTTACTGATTCAAAAAAGAAAGTTTGTTTGGTTGTTGACCACGATATTTTGTTTCAGGATTATGTCAGCGACCGCTTAATGATTTTTGAAGGAGAATCCTCAGTAAGAGGTTTAGCAAGAAAGCCTTTCACAATGCATGATGGGATGAATCATTTCCTCAAAGAAATGGGTCTCAGCCTAAGAAGGGAAATTTCGAATGGTAGGCCTAGAATAAACAAACCAGGTTCTCAATTGGATCAGGAACAGAGAGCTAAAGGAGAATATTATTACGCAAAAGGATAGATTTTACAATTAGTAAAAATACCTGTACTCAACAGTGTATGTAACCTCTGCTTCTCCTTTTGCAGGAACATTCACATTGAATTCTATTTCGCTTGAACTCTTTTTATCATAAGGAAGCGAACTCTTTGTAACATTCCAGCTTGAACCAAGATACTCTTTAACCTTAACAGTTACTGCTTCATCTTTCTGGTTTTCCAGTTTAATTTTGTACTCATATCTGTAATATCCTTTGGTAATGTTTTCTGAATTGGTTTGTGTTCTTTCTCCTGTAACATCAAATGCATTTCCTAAAAATAATTCTATTTCATCTTCTGTTTTTGTATGGTCTATTTCATCTTCTCCAACAAATTGTAATTGTCCGTCAGAATCTTTTTTGTAAACCCTTACAATTCCTTTTGGTAAAGGCATTCCAAGTCCTTGTGATTCTGAATTTTTAAATCTAAGTTTTACCTGAACTTTATTTCCGTTGCTTTGACCATCATAAACAAATTCTTTTTGTGACGGAACATTGTTTGAGGATAATAGTGAAATTTGTTTGGTTTCATTATTGTTAATTGTGGTTTTTCTATCCAGAGTGTATAAATGGTATTCGAATAATGATTCTTCTCCGAATTGCTGAGGAACCGCAGCTCCAGATTCCATAGCATAATCAAACACTTCTCTGTATTTAGGGCTTTCCTGTACTCTATGAACATCTCCTGCAACAAGTTTTAGTTTAGTATCAGGATAACCTGTTCCTGATTTATTTGTTATTGTTGTCCAACCAGTAAAGTCTAATGCAGTATCATTATCATTAACTGTTGCAATATAATCAGCCCTCCAATCTAATCCTGTTGTCAAGTAAACCGTTTGCGTTTCCCTGTTTCCGGCTTGTTCTGCATAAATTTTCCACACAAGAGTAGGTTTTGTAAGCAAACCACCTGGAAGTTCTGTAAATTCTATTTTGTTGTTGTTTGAAAGTGCAATTATTTTTCCTCCAGAATCCAGTACAACTCCGTCATTAAAACTCAGAAGTATTCCAGTGTATTCCCTAACTTCATTTCCTTCAATAACCTGAACAGTAATTTCTTTATCTAAGTATTTTTCCAGAATTTTATTTTTGCTCACAAGATCATATTCATAATTTTGTTCAACAACAAACGAACTTGGAAAACTCAAATCCTGAAAGAAAACACTTGTAGCATCTATGCCTGATGCAATATCCTTAAACTGAACTAAATTAATTCCCTGCTCCAAAAACATTTCCCTGACATCTTTTACTAAAGCAAAATTCTGGTTGTAAACAGTTATTTCGCTGGAACCTTTTTCCCCAATATCTCTGGCGGGTCCTTCAAATAATGCTGTTTCTGGTTTTCCAACAGCAACTTTGTATGAAACTTCATTAATATTAAAATTTGGTTTTGCTTTTACAGTTATTTGCTCATTTCCGATTATGCTGTTTAATCCAATCAAACCAATGATCAATATTACTGTTATTCCTAATACCATTTTTTTATCCATTTTTTTCACCTGATTAACTTACTCATTCCAGATTTAAACCTTTTTCTTTTTACTTAGTAATTTCCCTAATTTTCCTCAGCAAGCTGTGAAAGCCATAAAGTAACAAGCACAGCCACTATTGTAACAATAATCGCGTATACTGCCATTGGAAGTAAAGTATTTGGTTTCCCAAAAAATTCTATAAAAAGAGCCTGAATTGCGTCATTCCATGCTAATGCTGCTACAAACCCAAAAGCAGCAGTAACCAGGGTCACAAGCCTTTGAAATATTCTTTTTTTCTTTGGAACTATTCGCATTATTTCATTAGGAATTGGTGTATTTATTGTTTTTGGTTTTGCTGTTTCATTCTTAAACTTTTCAATGTGCTGCTTTATTATGTGTTCAATTATCGGAATGTATTCAAAGCAGAAAAAAGACGTTTCTGGTTATTTGCATACTTTAATGGATTCATTAAAGCACAGGGGGCCTGAAGCATTCGGAATTAAAACTCCAAAAGAAGAATCAAAATCCAAATCATTTAAACAATTAAAACTTCCAAAAAGTTCTGTGGGCCTTGGACATTGTTTGCTTTCCACTACTGGTTATGGTATACAACCGCTTTCAAAAGGAAATGTTTCAGTTTCTCATAATGGTCAGATTTACAATTACAAAAAACTTGTAAAGGAAAAAAAATTAGTTTCTGATTCTGAATCTATTGTTCATTTTTTTGCAAACGAACTAAAAAAAAGTTCTTTTGAAAATGCGTTAAAAAAATTCATGAAAAAAGCAGAAGGAGAATATTCTGTTGGTTTGCTTCACAGAAATTCATTGTATGCTTTCCGAGACCCAATAGGGCTGAAACCATTGTGGTTTGGTTCTAATGATTTTGTTTTTGCTTTTGCTTCAGAGCCAAGTGCTTTAATGAAAATCGATATTCAGTTTCCACAGCCAGTACTTCCGGGTTATATGTTAAAAATAACAAAAAATGGGTTTGAAACAAAACCAATTTTTACTATTGAAAACTTCAAAAAAATGATTCCAAAAAAACATTCAACAAAAAACCTAAAATTTGCTTTTGATGAAACAATTGAATTACAAACACAAGGGTTGCAGAAAGCAGCGGTCCTTTTTAGCGGAGGCGTTGATTCTTCCTTAATTGCAAAGGCTGTTGCTGAAAAAGTTCCTGATACAAAGCTTTTTGTTTGCGGAACTAAAAACAGCCAGGATATGGTTGCTGCTAAAGAAGTTGCTAAAGAATTAAGATTGGAATTAGAATCAATTGAACTTTCCGAGGAGAAAATAAAAAAACTCATGTTTCGTTCAATGAAAATTATTTCTTTTTTTGATGAAATGCAATTAGGGATTGCTGTTCCCGAACTTGCTTGTGCAAAAGAAATATCAAAACAGGGTTATAAAGTTGTTTTTTCAGGCCAAGGAAGTGATGAGATTTTTTGCGGTTATTCCAATTATGCCAGAATCCTCAAGGAAAAAGGGTATATTGCGGTTGAGAAAGAAATCTGGTTTTCTCTTTCAAGAATGTGGTCAAGGAATTTTTACAGAGATGATGTAATAATTGCTAGTGAATCCCTTGAATTAAGGGTTCCGTTAGTTTCAATGCAGTTTTTGAAAGAAGCAATGGCTGTTCCTGCAAAAGAAAAAATCCATTCTGTAAATGACAAACTCAGAAAATGGCCTGTTAGGGAAATCGCAAAACTTTATGGTATTTCTGATTTTGTTGCTTTAAAACCCAAGAAAGCTTTACAGTACGGTTCTGGTTCTCAAAAAATTGTTTCAAAAATATTAAAAGGGAATTAATCAGGATTCTTCAATTATTAATGAAACCCTATCTACTACTTTGCAAGTATCAGGCAGCCCAGGTACTACTTCCCCTTGCTTATAAAATGCCACTGTTCTTGTTTCTATAATATCGGTTCCATCCAAAGAAACAGAACATTCAAGAACTCCTGTAACAAGAACTTGCCTGATAGCAGGCACAGTAATTACCGGGCCTGTCGTAAATATACAGTCAACAGAGGATTTTGAATTAAAATTAGTTATTATTGCTTGTAAATAATTTCTTATGTTATCTGCATTAAACTGATCACAACTCGGTGCACTTAAATAATCAAAATAATTTTTGGATGTTGCTTTATCAAGAATCCAGATTAAGTTATTTGCTTTTACATTAACCTCCCTTGCAGCTTCCATTTTTATGAAAGCGTCATTGTTACTTGTAATGTTTAATGATGCGTTTGCAACAAAAATTAGTAATGCGATTGCTCCAACCGCAACCCATGCTGAAATAAATCCTTTCATGTTGCTCTGCATTCTTTCACCTTGCTTTTAACAGTTGGAGTAGTTCCACTAAACTCAAATAATTCTTTGCAGTTTACTGTTGGTCCTGCATTTTCATTATTAGATGTGCTGAGAGTTTCATTAGTATAAAAAACAATTAATGCATTATCTGTTGCTTTTGCACTCAACAGAACTTGTGGCGCTTCTCCGTTTGAAGCAAGATTAGAAATCGCCAATCCTGAAAAAAGAGCTATGATTACAACCATTGCCAGAATTGCATCTGTACTGAATATTACTCCTTTCATGTCAACCACACCTTTATTGTTAATTCATTTACTGTTGGACTGTAAGGGCAACTACCCATTCCACTAATACAATTATCAAATCCTGCTTTTTCAATATTATCTCCGCTTAAAAATTTTCTTTTAATAACCAGAACATTTTCAGTATTTTCCAGAGCGTCAGTTTGGCATGCACTTGTCATTTTTCGCGGCAATGTAGAAGGATTACTTTCATCAACAAGAGTTACGTAACAACCAATGTTGTCTGGTATCATTAATTCTGCCTTTGTAGTATCTTCAAAAAGATTTAATGGGTCATTTGGATTAACACAACCCAATAATTCATAACCCTGATCACTAAACTTTACAGTTCCAGCATTACTTGGATCACAACTATTTTCTCCAATGTAATTGTTTCCTGCATTAATTGCTATTGCAGTTAATTCATTTCTCAATCTTGCTTCTTTGATTTCATAAGAGCTTAATTCATAAACATTCAGAAGCATTCCTATTGCTAATACTGCTAATGTCATTGCTATTAGGAAATCAAGCGAAAATATTTGTCCTTTTGTTTTTTGTTTTTCCATTATCATACCTTCGTAATCGTTATTATATCTCCACATTTGATTCCTGGATTTGGAGTAAATGTAACCCCAATTAAATCAAGTCCGGTATAACTGCTTTCTATTCCTGAATCAGGATTCCGAATAGTAATGCTTCCATTTGCTGAAGTATCAATTACCACTTCACAATCAATCGGACTTGGAATAGTATACTGCACCTTAACACCATAAGCCTTTACTGCGCCTATTGTGCTGTAAACATCCAGTCGTATCGAATCTAGTGCATTTTGAGTTTCTGATTCCTGGATTGTTGCATTGAATCCTTCCATGTAATTCTGCATTAAAATCAGGAACAAAACCATCGCAAATATGGCTAGCAGAAGATCTATACTTAATTGTCCTTTTTTCATTGTTATTGAATATACATTCTTTTTATATAAAATTAGCGTCAGACTGTTTATTCTAAGTAATAATGATTTACTGCGTTTAGATTTTCATCCAGCTCATAAACAAGAGGTTTACCAGTGGGTATTTCAAGAGACGGTATTTCAGCATCACTAACATTATCTAAATGCTTCACAAGTGCCCTTAAACTATTCCCATGAGCTGAAATAAGAATTTTCTTTTTTTGTCTTAGTTGAGGAACAATTTCACTTTCCCAATAAGGAAGAACCCTTTCAATGGTGTCCTTGAGGCTTTCGCCTAAGGGTCTTTGATCATCACTTAATTCAGAATAAATTTCATCATAACTTGGGTTGTTTTTATCATTTTTTTCAAAAAGAGGAGGTTTTGTGTCAAAGCTTCTTCTCCAGATCTGTACTTGTTTTTCACCATGTTTTTTTCTCATCTCGTCTTTATTCAATCCAATCAATGCACCGTAGTGTCTTTCATTAAGTCTCCAGCTTTTTTTAATCGGAACATCCAAACCCATTTCTTTCAAACATAAATCTGTTGTTTTTGTTGCTCTTTTTAAGTAAGAAGTGTAAACAAGGTCAAAAGAATATCCTTTTTCTTTCAATATTTTTCCTGCATTAATACATTCTTGTATTCCTTTTTCAGAAAGATCAACATCTTTCCACCCGGTAAATCTGTTTTCCAGATTCCACTGGCTCTGTCCGTGTCTTAGTAAAACAAGTTTTATTGTTTTTGTCATCAAATCACATTCAATTGTTCCTGGTTTCCTTTATTATCAAAAGCCTTGATTGTATTTAAATCGTAAGGGTAACTTATGATGATGTGAATTTTTCCGAATTTTCTGAATGCATCAACATCTGCTTTTGAAGGCTGATTATAAACTGAAGGATGGCTATGAATAGTTCCGATGATTTTATTATCAAAAGGAATTAAATCAGCTCTGAAGCTTGAAAAGTTTTTTCCATAAGTAGCCGGAATAATAACCAGTTCTTCAATAAGCAGGTTTGTTCCGCCAAGCATTGAAAAGAATTCATCAGGATAAACATTCTTTGCCGCGATTATTATTGATTCAATAACTTCTTTTTTTATTTTGAACATAAGTAGATTTCTTTTTTGTTATTTAAAAACTAATTCCAAGATAAAAAAGCATTGTCGGAACCATGAGAAAAGACATTGCCAAGCCTCTTTTTACTTTGCTTGCCAAACCAAACAAAGACACTCCTGCAGCACTCAAAGTCGCAATTAAACCAATTACTCCTGAAAAATAAATTACAATAAAAACCAGAAATACTAATATTCCCTTGCTTATGTTTTGATAGTTAATTTTTGTAATTTTTATTGCTTCTCCTGCAACAAATTCACTAGTAATCGCAGCCAAACCAACACTAAAAGCAGCCCCTGCAAGTAATATTGGGAAAATTTTTAAATCCGTAGAAATAATGCTGTTTAATGCTACTGTCATCCCAGTTCTTGTTTTTCCAATAACAAAAAACATTAGTAAACTAAACAATAAATTGGCCGTGTTTATTCCTCCGATTATTGTCAAGTAACCTCGTTTTCCGATGTTTTTGAAAATTTTTTTTGAAACAAAAGCCGCCTGGCTAGGGCCTACTCCTGGAAATATTGAAATTAATCCTGCGACAAAACCAGCTAGTAATGCAGTTTTTGAACTTCCTTGTCCAAAACTCTTTTTTTGTTCTGGAATTTTAGTATCTGAAAAAATTGATTGTAATAAACTCGGTATTGCAAAAAAACCTATTACTAATACCAAAATAGGATTTTTTATTCCTGAATTAAGAGCAATAATTCCTAATGTGGCTGAAATGAATATTACAATAAGCGCATTAGGTTTCTTTTTTTCGCTGAGGAATAATAAAAGTAATGTCCCGAATAAGATTGCAGGAATTATTAAAGGTAAAATTTCATTATAATTATTTGTAAAAGAAAAAAAGAATGGCATTAAAATTAATGATATTATTGAAGCAAATAATCCTCCAAAAATAGTTAGTTGTATTGCTTCAA
The DNA here is from genome assembly GCA_043812975.1 of Candidatus Iainarchaeum sp. Taxonomy (GTDB): domain Archaea; phylum Iainarchaeota; class Iainarchaeia; order Iainarchaeales; family Iainarchaeaceae; genus UBA493. Next base: position 116,907 of record JBDRLP010000027.1, read on the forward strand.
ATCCTTTTCCCTGTAAAAGCATTCTGTGCCCTGGAAGAATGCTCAGAAAACTTTCTTCTGATGGTGCGCCCAATAAAATTGTCGGGATTGCATCAACAAAAGAATGAGTAATGCTCATGGAAATTACAAACAAAGCAAACCCGAGATTTTTTTCCAAGGGTGAATAAATTGTTATTAATGCAATTGTGTTTGCATGCAGTCCAGGAATTAAACCTGTTATTGTTCCTGCAATAATTCCGATTAATAAAAAACTTATTTCTTCTATCAAATTCTCTCAACCTTTTCCACTATTAACTCTAATTCATTTTTGTAAAGGCTGATTTTTGCTGTGGCTTTCACTGTTTCATTTTCTTTCAGAAGAAGCATTTGCTCAGTTTTTGGTTGAAAATAAACAGATTTTATTCTTCCTTCATTTTCTAAGTAAAAGAATACATTTCCGTTTCGGATTTTTAGTTCTTTAATAATTCCAATAATTTTTACATTTTCCCCGATATGCTCTTGTTTTATTTCAGTTACTCTTAAATTTTTCTCTTCAGGCAAAACCATTGCCAGAACTAGTATTCCTAGTAATGCCAGTCCAAGGCCTATTATTTTAGTTTTATGAAGGTCAAACAGCATATTATTAGTCTAATAGAAAAAGAATAAAAATTCGTTGATTGACGAATATCAGCAGATTAGTGGTAATTCTGAATAATCAAAATTTATAGTAATAATAGGATCAAATGCCGCTCTTACTTTAGATTCAATTGCATCTCCGGTTTCACTCAGGGGGCCTGTTGGAGGAGGATATAAACTAGGGATTGTAACTATTGAAACAGTTAATGTGTCGACATCTTCACAGGTCTGTATTCTTTGAAGGGCATAGCTTTTGTTTGTTTTTTCTATTTCACTTATCACAATCTGCCTTACTGTTGCATCGTTAAAAATATTATCTTGGTACATCATGAACTTTCCAAGTATTAATGTCGATATTGCAATTATCACTCCGGCAATTATCACTACTTCAATACTCAGCTGACCTTTTTCCAATCATATCGCCTGTTTTTATATAAATCTTACATTAATTCCAGAAGGACTAATTCCTGATTCTTTGTCCACAGTAACTATTATCAATCTAGAATTGGGTTCTGCATCATCGGGAATTGGTTCAAAACAATCAAATTCCGCCCCTACATCTATTGTGTTTGTACAACTTCCTGAAACACAATAGGGTATATTAATTTGATTATGAGAAAGTGCAGAGTATGTTGTTTCTAACAAATTTCCTGAACAGTTTATTGTTGCTTCTGCAGGAACAACAATGTTAATTGTTTGTTTTGTTCCTTCTCCGGATAATGCTACAAATTGTATTGTGTCTGCTAATTTTTCTGCAGAAACTTTAAGCTTGCTCAGATTGGCAACATCTTTTGTTGAATTTGATGCCAATTCAGCACTTGGTTGTACAAGAGCTACAATAAACATTATAGCAATGAGTATTGTAAAAAGAAATTCAACCGATGCTTGTCCTTTCATCCCAGTATTAGATTCCATAAAAAATCTCCTGTTAATTGAAGTGCGATATATGCGATGAAGATTGCTGGAACAAACGCCATTGTTTTTCTTACTTTAATTTCTTTTGGCGCTAATCCTTTTTTTGCTTTTTCTTTAAGCATTGCAACATCTTCTTCGGTAAAGCCTCCTGCTTGTGATGGACCCCCAATTATTTTTCCTTTAATTTGGAAGTCTTCCAATGAGCTTTCTATTTTATTATTCATTAAGTTCTTTATAACTCTTTTTATTGACGGTCCTTCCACTAATTCAATTTTTTCCTTCTTCTGAACCATATAAACATCAGATATCATCCCTTCTTCTAAATCACTAATTTTTATTGTTTCTTTGAAAGCATATTCTCTTGTTTCATTATACAATTTCCAGAACCAGTAACCAATTAACAAGGGGAAGAAAACAAAAGCAGCATCCATTATGAATATCTCATAATTCAGAACCAAACCAACAATACCAACACTTATAACAAATAAATATCTTATTTTTCTTGGCAAAGCAGAGATTATTATTAATGCAGGGAATATCAAAAACTCAGTAACTGCCAATTGTTCAATACTTAATTTCAAACCTGCGATAAGAATCCCCAAACCTAAAAGGTTCTTTGATTTATCCTTCATTATTTCAAAAGTTTTTCCTATTATTTCAGGGTGTTTTCTCAAAGCAGTAAAGCTCATTAAAATTCCTAATGGGAAAACAGCAAGAGCAGAGTAAAGTATTAAGCTGAAAGAAAAAATCGGGAGTTCTATTGTAGTAAAAGGCCAGTTAGTTAATTGAATAGCATTTGCAAGTACTGCATAATTTACTGGATTAACAATTGCTAAAGCGGTTACTAGTTTTACATCTCCTCCGGCCCATACTCCTAATTTCCATAATAAGTAGGATACTCCGAATGCTATTGCTCCTGCGCCTATTGCAAACAATAATGGTTCTATTGATTCAGCTTTTATACTTTCAATTATTTTAAGCCCCAACCCTGCTCCTATTAGTGTGTAGGTTAGTTTGTTGTAAACCATCCGTTCCTTAAGGTCTGTATAAGTAGCAATTAGTAGAGCTATGATTGATAAGAAAAAGTAAAGCAGGATGATCACAAGAATCATCCTGTTAGAGTTTGGATAATATCATTTCTGTTTTGAATTACTTGCATCTGTGCCTTGTCAGCCATTCGATCCATACCAAAAGCAATTATGGTTACGGCGATTACCAACATCAGTGCAAAGAGCACTGTAAATAAGTATTCCACCGAAACCTGAGCTTTTTCATTCATTAAAAATCACTAGTTTTACGACGCTGTTGCAGTACAGTTTGGGTATGTTCCGCCGCATGTATAGGTAATCTGGTCAACTAGTACGGTACCGCCGCAAGCTCTTGGATTAGCCAAAGCTGCTTGTTGTGTACACAATGATGTAGCTGCTGATAACCCTGTTTGTGTTCCTCCGGTATCTGCAATACTTAACAGCAGTGTGATAACTATGACTGCGACCAGTACTGCTCCTCCAATTAAGAGAAGATATTCTAGTGCTCCTTGTCCTTTTTTATCCAAAATCATTACCTCCTTTGCGTTTTATTGAATAAATATTATGTGCTTGTGGACTCAATGGCCTCATTAATCCGAGTCCCGCCTTCTTCTACTACATTTTGTTTTATTCCGAGCATTATAAATGTTACAACTAATATTACTGCTCCAAGTAAAACTAATATTTCTACTGAAGTTTGTCCTTTTTCTTCTTGTAACAATTTCATAATGTTCCCACCAATCCCGCGGCAAATAGCTCTGCTGCGACATAGGCTGAATAAGCTATAAACAGAAGCACTGGGAAGTATATAATACTTTTCCCCATGTTACCATCTCTCATGATTGCCATCATTAAAGCGGTCGCTAAAGTTTCTATGAAAATGTAAGCCTGTATTGAAAGATTGATTATGTTAAGCGCTGACTCTGCAGATGCCTGTTCTGCCTGAGATGCTACTGAGGAAGCAGCGCTAATTAATAGTGTTGAAATTGTTGACACAAACCCGAAAATCATTGGCGCTACGAACCCTCCGGCCACAAACATAAAGATAACCTGCATGACTGTTCTTGCTTTTCTGTCTTTGTTAATCCTATGAGATTCTCTTACATCTTCGGCTATTTCTTCTAATACACTTGCAAGTCCTGCCCCTGCATAAACAGAATCAATGATAATTGTAACTGTTCTCTGAACAAGTCGTGAATCAACATTCTCTGAAAGACTTTTCAATGAGTTTTCAAAGTTTTCTCCTTCCTCAAGTTTTCTTAAAACCTCATTCATTTCTTTTTTCAAAGGACCATATTCTGCATTTGCGATTTCCCTTAAAGCATATTCATAAGTCCCTCCTGCCCTTAAAGTATCAGCCATTTGTCTTAATGCATCAGGAAGAGCTTCTTCTATCTGATCAATTCTTCCTTTTGCTTTTAAGTAAGGGTAACCAATAAGAATGTCAACCAGAACCATGAAAACAAGAATTCCGAACTGAACGCTTTGTTTTAATCCAAGTATTAGTTCAACAAAAAAGAAAGTTGCTATTCCTGCAACTATTGAAATTATTCCTGCAAGTATTATCCATAAGAATGGATCTACTTTGAATTCTGCACTTCGCAAATAACGCGAGTATTTTTGCAGTAAAGGAGAATTCTTTAACAATGGTGTTTTTTCTATGATTCTTAATGCCATTTTTTCACACTCTCGGTTGGGATATTTTTAGGTAAAATATTAGGAAGCCTAGAACAAGAGGCATTCCAACTAAATACATTAATGCTATTGCTATTGGTGAAATAGCTACGCTTCCAACTGAAATTGGAGCGTTTGTTACTGATCCTATAATTGCCACAAATACTGGGGCTACTATTGCAATGAAAATATATATTACTCCGAAGAAGTTCATTCTTTCTGCAAAGTCTCTTATTTTTACTCTCATATCAAAACTTACATCTTCTGCTATAGTGTTCATTATTTTTGATAAGTTTCCTCCGGTTTTTAGTGCTCTTATAATGTGAAATAATGCGCTTCGGAGCGCTTTTGATTGTGTTCTTAATGCAAAGTGCCTTAAAGCATCTTTTGTGTCAGTTCCTTCTTCAATTTCACTAATAGTTCTTGAAAATTCTTCACTTAAAATTCCATAATCAGAAGTTGCAATTGTTTGTATTGTTTTGTACAAACCAATTCCTGCTTTTAGTTCTGTTGACATGTGCCTTAAAGCAAAAGGAAGTTCTATACTTACCGCGTCTCCTCTTTGTTGTGCTTTGCTTTTTGGTATCATCAGCATTATCAGCATAAAAAAAAGACCAACTACTCCTCCGAATATAACTGAAAAAGTATAAGGGAGTTCGAAAAACCAGCTAGTTGCTGCTATTATTGCAAAAGTAAACAAACCTACAAGTGCTGCTGAGGCAATTGAAACCGCCAGCCATTGATTTAAGGAATATTTCATGTTTGCTGAGTAAAGATAATATCTAATATCGCTTGCTAAAGGTAGCCTTTTTATTAAATTAGAAATCGGCTGGAAGGGCAACCTGAATAATAAGTAAAATGACCCTAACTGTTTTATTGCAGGGGATTGGAATTCTTGTAAATCTTCAACTTTTTGAATATTAATTTTTGCCTGTTCTCCTTCAGCAATAATACCTCTTAGTTCTCCAAGCTTTCCGCCAACTTGTTCAAATTCAACACCCTGTTCCCTGTATTTCTTTTTCATCCGGCCGACAATTTTTTCAACCTGGTTATAATCAACAGTTTCTGGTTTTTTATCAGAATCTTTTTTTTTCTTGTTTTTTTCTTCAATTGTTTTTTTCAGATTATCAAGGCTTGGCATTTTTATCGACCTTTAAACAAATATTTTTTCAATTCCGGTGCAACTTCACTCATCTTTCGTATTTTTTGTTTTGCCAATTTTAAAAGGAACTCTGTTCTTTTTTCAATTTCTTTTTCAATTTCTTTTTCAGAAATTCCTGTCATAGTTGCCAATAATTGAAGGTATTTAACTTGTGTTTTTGTCTTTTTAAGGGAATCGGTTTTGGCATCTCTGCTGTAAATTAACTCGGTTTTGGCCTTTCCTTTAAGAACATCAACGACCTCAGAAATTTCAGTTATTCTTCTTATTGTTCCTGTTTTTTTATCATGTAATCTGTGTTGGACTACAATAAAGTTTAATCCTGAAAGCATTACTTCCGGAACATTCATTGGAGGGCTTGTAACTCTTACTATTGTTTCTTGAGGGCTGTTTGCGTGCACTGTTCCGAGCGAGTTTCCCACTATCATGCCTTCTGCCACAAAGTTGTGCGGTTTTCTCCCACTCATCTTTTTTTCATTAATTGTTAGGTCGTACACAAAACCATTGTAATGATATGAGTGTATTGCGACTATTTTATCCCAGAATATGTCGCTTTTGCCAAGCATTCTGAGTTTTGGCGTGTCAATTCCAGTTTCTTCGAATGCCTCAGCCAGTTTTAGTGTAACTTCTCTGCTTGGCGTTCTTTCTTTTCTCTTGTAAAAGCTAATCAAACCCTGTGTTACTCCTGCCCTTCTTGCTATCTCTGAATTGCTGTAACCTTTTTGTTTTGCCTTTTCAAGAAGATTTATTATAATGTCATTGCAATTTATGAGATCAACATTTGTGTTTGCCTTTTTGTTTTGCCTTAGTAATTCCTCTGTTTTTGCGATTTTTTGTTCGTACTTTATAGGGTATGTTTCATAGAATTTTTTTACCTGACTGATTCCGTAAATGTATAATCTGAACCACCTGCTGTTGTGTGATTTTGACTCGTATTTCCTTGAAATAATTCCTTCAGTTAATAATGCGTATTTGAAAAAATCAATGTAGTATTCGTTTCCGCATGTGAACACTATAGCATTATTTTCCGCATCTATATGCCCTTCTGCGTCGAAAAATCCTGCTACAAAAGATTTTAGGTCTGAAGTATAGTGTGAATTTGACATTTTTGTTTTTGCCCTATCTCCTGCGGGGATATCCAAGAGTTTTTGGATGGTTCTGGATTTTTCAATCCCGCTCACATGAGCCTCGTAACAATCCTTTTCTGGGCGGGGATAAACAATTCCAACATGTGTGTCATTGAGTTTTTCTTTCATGAAACGTGTGAATTTTGGTATTATTTGTTCTTCTTCCGCGAAAAGGCTTATCCTTCCTTCATTACAGAGATATTCCTTTCCATTTTTTTTCCTTATTCTTTGATAATCAAGAATATTTCCGTCTCCGTGAAGAAGTCCTGACCAGTACTCGATTTCTTTTTCCGATACATTTTCATCTCTAATTAGTGTTCGTGGTGTTGCTATGCTAATCCCTTCCACAAGTTTTTCAGCATTAACCTGGATTATGTCATTGTCCAAAGTGTAGAATGGATGGTTTCCAGTGGCTGTTATTTCTGCCCCCGAAGCGAGTTTTATGTGGTAAACTTTTCCCTGGTATGGTTTTCTTCTTGCTTCAACGATTTCTGATTTGAAAATTTTTCCATCGGAATCCATTGAATTGATGTACTCGTTTTTGACTTCGCACACTTCCCAATCTTTTTCTCTTCGGATTTTGTTTTTGCTTAATTGTTCTTCAACAAACTCATCCATAGACCTCAAACCAGAAGTCAAAGCAATTTTTGTGTTTCCTGTTAAACACCCATCATGTCCTGTATTGAATGCAGTGAATAATGAAAATGCTTCATCGTGTCTGATTTCTCCTACAATAATCCTGTCAGGACGCATTCTCAAAGAGTTTTTGGTTAAAATATCAAGTGTTAATTCTCCTGTGCCTTCCAGTCCCGGAGGTCGTGCTTCCATTCTGATCCAGTGTTTTAAAGGAATGTTCAATTCAGCTGTATCTTCTATCGAAATTATTCTTTCGGTTTCCGGAATAAAGCTTGCCAAAACGTTTAGTGTTGTTGTTTTTCCAGAACCAGTGCCACCAGCTATCAAAATATTTGCAGGTCTTGTATTAAGTCCCTCAACACATACCCACAAAAATGCTGCAGCTTCTGCATTTAGTGTTCCGTAAATAATCAAATCTATTATCGAGTAAGGATCATCTCTGAATTTTCTGATTGTTAATGTTGAGCCCTGAACTGATGAAGGAGGTATTGTTGCATTAACACGACTTCCGTCAGGAAGTCTTGCATCCAATAACGGGCTGCTTATGTCAACTCTTCTGCCTATTTGTCTTGCAATTCTGTTAATTAAATCCTGAATCTCGTTATCAGAATAAAATTCAATGTTTGTAAGCATCATTTCATGCTCTCTGTGAAAAACATAAACCGGAAGTTTTGGCCCTATAACCATTATTTCCTCCAGTTTATCATCCTTGATAAGGTCATCTATCAACCCATAACCAACCATTTCTCTGACAACAGCATCAGCATAAAATTCATACCTTGTTTTTGGGATATTTAATTCAGGAGAATCCCTTAGTATTTCCAAAATTTTTTCATAGTAAACATTTCTTCTTTGTTCCTGGTTTCTAATCCTGTAAGGAGTTATGCTGACTATTCTTGTGGCTGCTTCTTTAATTGTTTTAATAATTGTTTTTTCGCTTCCAACAGGTCTTGGCACAGGCGTCCAGTAATACAGAAGCGGTTCTCCTGGTATTTCATAAATTTTTGTGTTACCGTATTCTTCCAGTAATTTTTTGTTTGATTTTTGCAGTTGTTTTTCTGTTTGTGATTTTTGTTCTTCCGGAACAGCATCCACGCTGTCAGGAAGAACTTTTTCCTGCGGAGGAAGTGCTTTTTTTATTTCCTCAATTTTTTTCTTTGCCTCTTCTGCTTTTTTTGCAGCTTCATCATTTTCTTTTGCAAGTATCTGGGCTTGGGTGTGTTCAGCAGGGATTTCTATATTGTTAATACTAAACGGTTTTGATACTGGTTCCTTTTTTTCTGCGACAGCATCAAGTTTTAAGTTTAGTTCATGTTCGGGTTTTTCTTCTGAAATAGGTTCTTCTATTGTCTCTTCTGCTTTTTTCACTTCATCCATCAGTTTTTTGGTTGTATCAGAAACAGGTTTTGCAGCTGGAGAAGGTTGTTGAACTGGTTTTGGTTCAGGTATTGGTTGTTCCACTGGTTTTTTCTGCGGTTCAGCATCTTCTCCTTTTTTGCCTTTTTTTGATTTTATTTTGTGAAATAAATCATCCATATAGTCTGCCATAGAAGTCGGAATAATTGAGGGTTTTGTATAATATAAACCTTTTTCTTTCTTTTCAAAGAAAGAAACCGGACAGAAAAAAATTTTTGTACGACCTAGCAAAACTGGAAGTTTTGCACGGAAGCTTCACCAAAAAGAAAGAAAATAAGACAAAAAATTATTTTTTGTCGGAAATTTCCATTTCCATTTTTTCTATAAATTTATCTAATTTAACTCCAAACTCAACTTTTCCCTGTCTATTTCTAACAGCTATTGTTTTCGCTTTCTCTTCTTTTCCCCCTACATTGATTATGTAAGGAACTTTCTCAAGCTGAGCTTCTCTTATTCTATAGGACACTGTTTCGGTTCTTGCATCTAACTCACTTCTTATTCCTTTTTCCATAAAAGTAGCGTGTACTTTTTCAGCATAATCATTAAACTTCTCACTCACAGAAACAATTTTCACTTGTAACGGAGCCAGCCATAAAGGAAATACTCCGGCATAATGCTCTATGAGAATTCCAATGAATCTTTCCATTGAACCGAATACAACTCTGTGCAACATTACTGGCATTTTTTCCTTATCATTTTTGTCAATGTAACTTATCCCGAATTTTTCAGGCATCTGGAAGTCCAATTGTATTGTCCCTAATTGCCAGCTTCTCCCTAAAGAATCTTTAATATGAAAATCTATTTTTGGCCCGTAAAAAGCTCCGTCTCCTTCATTGATTTTGAATTTCTTTTTTGTTGATTCAAGAACTTTTTTTAGGGAAGCCTCTGCTTTGTCCCACATTTCCTTTGACCCCATTGCTTTTTCTGGTCTGGTGCTCAGCTCAATATCATATTCAAATCCAAAGATTTTTTTATAATAATATTCAAAGAGTTCTATTACTCCTTTTACTTCGCTTTCAATTTGTTCAGGTGCACAAAAAATATGCGCATCATCCTGCGTGAATTTTCTTACTCTTAAAAGCCCATTCAGTACTCCTGAAAGTTCATGCCTGTGCACAATACCAAATTCCGCCATTCTTATCGGCAGATCTCTGTATGAATGTCTTTTGTTTGCGTAAATTAAAATATGCCCTGGGCAGTTCATTGGCTTAACTGCATATTCTTCGTCATCAATTTTTGTGAAGTACATGTTGTCCTTGTAATGATCCCAGTGACCCGATTTAATCCAGAGTTCCTTTTTCATAATAAGTGGAGCTATTACTTCCTCGTAACCTCTTTTCCTGTGTTCTTTCCTGGAAAAGTCAATAAGTTCATTCCATATTATTGCTCCTTTGTTGTGGAAAAAAACATTTCCGGGTGCTTCTCTTTGCATTGAAAATAAATCTAATTCTTTTCCGAGTTTTAAGTGGTTTCTTTTTTCAGCTTCCTCTTTTTGTTTCAAGTACTCTTCCAATAATTCTTTTTTCGGAAAAGCAATTCCATAAATTCTTTGTAAAGTTTCTTTTTTTGAATCTCCTCTCCAGTAAGAAGCTGATGTTTTCAATAGTTTCACTGCTTTTACTCTTGAAGAGTAATCCACATGCGGGCCTTTGCACAAATCAACAAAGTTTCCGTTCCTGTAAATAGAAATCTTTTCTCCTTTTGGCAATTCATTAATTAATTCTGTTTTGTATTTGTTGTCTTTGAACATTTTCAGAGCTTTCTCACGCGTAAGTTCTTCCTTTTCAAACTTATCATTTTTCTTCACGAGCTCTTTCATTTTCTTTTCAATTTTTTCAAAGTCTTCCGGAGTAAAAGGTTTTTTCACGTCAAAATCATAGTAGAATCCTTCGTCAATCGCTGGTCCAATGGTTAGCTTTGCTTTCGGGTAAATCTCCAGAACAGCTCCCGCCATCAAATGTGAAGCAGAATGCCACAGTTTTTCCCTATCCTCTTTATTGTTCCAGTCTATTGCCATATTATCACTAGAATTAGAATTGGGAAATTAATAAGAATGTTGTTTAATGCTATGTGTTGAGCCCTGTAGTATCATATCCTTTGCTTTGGAGTGATCTTTTAATATCGTGTTTTTGCCAGGTAGCCAGTCGATGAAAAGCAGAATAACTGTATCCTGTTACTTCTTTAATTTCTTGTGCTAATCTTGCATCTGTTACTTCTTTTAATTTTGGTTTTTTTGCCTTTTTTCCTTTGGAAACTTTCCTAGCAGTAAAATCCATCGCCTTAATTCTTTTTATCGTGCTCGGCCTAGACCTTGAACTTCCCATTGTTGAAAGCCCCGAAGCCCTCATTGTTCTTTTTTCAGCGGGCTTTGTTGATTTTTGTCTTCTTCCTGTCCTGCTGTGTGCCGGCATATAAAAACAACCCCTCTCCTGATATATAAATTATTTGGTGCTTCTGGCACTTCTTTTTTAATTACTTGTATTTGCTTTTCTCCATGCGAGTGAAATCGATTCAAAAATCTTGGTTTTTGGGCTAATTTGTTTCCACCCATAAGGCGTTCTTTTTTCCCATATCTGGAGGCCCCCTTCCTCCTGCAGGACAGCGTATTCTTTTTGTCTATATCTCACGATTTTTGCTTTTCCGAGACTTTCTAATAGTTTCTCGTTATCCCTCCTATCCCTCACCCTGAAAGTGTTTGTTCTCGCGTTGTCCACCCATGTTTCAGAGAAGTGCTGTGAATCGTTTTTCTGAAGCTCCAGCAACTGTTTTTTTGTCAGTCCTCCAATCTCCCCCCTTCTCAGTATCCCAATCTGCCTTCTCCTGTTACCAGATGGCGCCATAAAACTATAATTGCTTCCAACCTTATTATTCATATGTCCGCTCCCCTGAATGCATTAACCCCGAGCCCTGAAATTTGCGTGAAATGCAAAGGAAGATTATGGTGCGGTTCGAAGTGCTTTATTCTTGAGCGATTGGAAAGAAAAAAAACAACTATCCAGAACATTAAGCAGAATGAAATTCAGGGTCAAAGCCCTCCGGGTGTTTTTGTTTCATGGCATGGTTACCCGAAAGTTAATTTTTCTCCGATGGCTCCTGCAATCGAACCTGAAAATAATGATGCGTGGATTACTGATGATACTGATTTATGGTTTGGCAAACCAGCAGAGGAAATAATCAATTTCAGGGAATCATTGGTCAGGGGAAACATGAAAATAGAAGTAAATCAGGCTAAAGATCCTGATTATAGTTTAACAGAAATCCATGAAACCCTGATGGCGAAAAAACCTGTTGATGTTGAAATGAAATTAAAAGGAGCTCCGAGAATGAGAGGAGTGTCTTTTTCAGATTTTCATGCTCCAATGGGGCCTCAAGCGGAGTTAAAAAAATTTTCAATGACTGAAAACCCCAGTATAAATCCAAAAATCGATTATCTTTATTCTGATACTGATGCAAAAAGTTTAGATGCAATGATTGAGCTTTACAAATCAGATGTCGGGGTTAACCAATTGCACAAGATTCTTAGTGCTGGAATGCTTGGGGTGAAAAAGAAGAGAAAATTTGTTCCGACAAGATTCGCGATAACGGCAATTGATTCCAATTTATCTGAATATTTCATAGATGAAAAAATTAAATACTTTCAGCAGATACCGGAAGTTGAACTTTATAATTCAAAGTATCTCGAAAACTATTTTTTCATTATATTGATTCCAAAAGAGTGGAGCTACGAGTTGATGGAAGTATGGAAGCCAGGCGCTTCATGGAACATTGATGCGAAAGAACCAACTTTTATGACTGATTATGAATTTTATAATGGGCGAAAAAATTATGCTGAAAATACTGCGGGAGGATATTATGCGGTTAGGATTGCAATTGTTGAGCATTTAATGAAAAGAAAAAGACAAGCTACTGCATTGGTGTTCAGGGAAATTGGCGATTCGGGAGCTCCAAGTTTGGGTGTTTGGAAATGTAGAAACACTGTGAGAGATGCAATGTCAAAGAAGCCATTAACTTTTTCAACGGTCAATTTAGCTCTTGATTACCTTGCTGCAAAACTCACCGTCCCAATAAAATACTACAAAAACAACAGCAAGATTCTTGATGCTTTAGCCCATCAAAGAACTTTGTTGGATTTCTCATAGTCTGGTCTCTCGGGAACAACCCATTCGGAAATATTCGGATTGTAAGTATAAACATGTCGTACGGATCTGACAACATTAAATTTGTCTGGAAAAAGACCTTTTTTAATAGAAATAATATTTGCCATTTTCAGTATGTCAATATAAAATTTTATAGAGTGTCCCCACTTCCCCCCATAACTTTTCAGATTCTTATCTTTAAGTAGTTGATCAATTATTTTGTACCTGTATGTTTCTTTCTGTTTTTTGATTGTTTTCAAAACTTCTATCAACTGAATTTTAGTCCCTCCTTGTTTCGGATAAACTTTTTTGAAAGAATCTATTGCTTCCTGAAAAGAATTTACTTTTCCAGTGTAACCTTTTATAGAATCATTCAATTTATGCCATTTTTCTGTATTCGGTTCAAACAATTTTTTCCAGTCTTCCGCCTCTTCGTTGCTTAGTGCGCCGCTCCAAAACCGCCAGTATTTACAGCTTGTTCTTGTCATTTTCACGTGTTTTATTTTATTTTCCAGAAAAACATCGGTTAAATCGTTTAAAAAATTTTTGCTTGAAACACAAAATTCAATTTGATGTTTCATTCCAACTCCTGCCTCAAATGAAAGAGCACCAATAGCAAAAGCTTTTCTAAATTGTTTTTTTGATTTCTTAATTATTTTAGGCATTCCTACTGTTTTACATTTATTTCCATTCGGAAATTCAAAAATTTTCTGTAAGTATCTTGAAAATACTTTGTTATTGAAAGTAATTTCCCATTCATTTGGACTCTTCTCATTTACTGGATAATTAAATCCAAATTCTTCATGAATCCATTTTTTGAAGACTATTAAATTGCTTTTGTGTCCATCAGTAATACAAAAAAAATTATCTCTTGATGAACCATCTGCTGCATGTGCTCCTGCAATTTTGCACAAGTTTTTTGTGAGTGTTTTTGGTGCTTTTACTATTCTTAATGGTGGTTGGCTAGCTTTCAAAAAATCTATTTTTGAAATCACTTGGAACTTTTTATCATTATTTTCTGTCAAATCAAGCAAAGTTTGCATGAAAATTAGTGGAACCCATTCTTTTCTTTGGTAAACAATTCTCTCTGCAGTAATAACAGAAACATTCAGTTTCTTTGCAATTAATTCTGAAAATCTTGCTTTTGAAAGTTCTAATTTAGAACAAGCTTCATCGATTAGATTTTTTAATTCTTGTTTCAACTCTGCCCCATTAGCACAAATCCATTTTTTTGGTTTATCATCAACCTTGGGATCGTGCAATTTGAACAAGTCAATCTTTGGTGTGTTTTCCATGCCGCGAGCCTCTTTTCCAGAAACAGACTGATCTAATTCTCTGCTCGCAATAATATTATTTGCCTTTTTGTCTTTAATGCTTTCCAAGGGGCACATTGCCGATGCGGTTCTCATATTAGCACCGCCATTAGAGTCATTCCTGAAAAGAATGTGATTGAATATTTCAGGTACTTTAGTATCTGGCTTTTTGAACCATGGAGATCTATAATCAACACTGAAGAAATCCAGATGTATGCTATTTCTATGAATGGAAAGTGATTCATTTAGAACCACCTCCGAATTCTGACAAGAGCCAGATTTCTCTATCTGTAAATTCTTGATCGGATTCTTTTAAATCCGCTAAACTTTGAATTTCACTTATTTTTGGAAATGGAATTTTCATCAACCAAATCACCTCCTGGAAAGACGAATTTTTTCCGTAGACGTCTTGCGGGTTTTGGAGGCATTAAATCCTTGTCCCGCAGGGGTAAGGTTTAAGCCGAGAAAATCCGAGTCTTAGGGAAAAATTCTTTATAGGGGGTGATTTATGAAAAATTTCTATTCAATTAGTTGGTATTTCTAAATCCCTTGTATCCAATAATTTTAATTTTGCAATTAATTCTTTTAAGACCGATTTCTCTTAAAAAGATTCAATTGATTTTTGTAATTCTTTTTTTCCGATTATTTTTTTTGCAGAGTAAAGAAACAAAGCCACAATTAAAATCATTAAATCGAATTTTACGACAAATAAATGGAAAAAATCAAATCCTTCTAATCCAAAAAAAGCAGCTGCAAATATTACAATTATTATCCGAAGAATGTTTGCCGCAAACAGTATAGGGATTCCGAATTTTAATGCGTTTAATTTTTTTTTGATTTTAATTTTTGGCAATGCTAATATCATTGCTGAAAAACCAGCTATCGGAAACCAACCCAAACAAATATCGTCTATTGAAACTGCAAAATTACTATATGTTCCGTTTACAACCAAGTTGCTTATTACATTCAGATCAATCTGTACTAAGGGATATGCTAGTTTTACAAAAAAGTAAGCTATGTTTGCTTCAATTAAGTTTACAAAGTGAAATCCGCCGAATAAGCTTATCAAAAGGTATGAGATAAAAAATACTAAATAGATTGCAATTAATCGTAATCCGAAAACCAGAAACCATTTATGAATCCTGCTTAAACCCATTATTTTAATCCTCATTTAGGGTATAATAACCCTTATTAATTTTGAATACCAATTGTTTAACGGTTCTTATGGAAATAGATATTTTTTTAATTCTAGTATTTATCGGAATAGGTGCTATGTTAGTTTATTGGGGGTATAATTCTAAAAACATCTCCCCTTACAAGAGCAATTTTATTCTTATTGAAGCAGGAATAATCTTTGTTTTTGTTGGAATAGGGTTATTTTTAATCGTTCCAATATTACAATCTTCTTTTAGTCAAACGCCTGTTTTTAATTCACAGAATGTTCAGATTAATCCTGTGGAAATTAATATGCAGAATATTCAGGTTAATCCTGCGGAAATTAATCCCGAAAAATTTTCTTTTGTTATTGCAGAAGTGATTTCGGATGTTTCAGAATGCGGTTCAAATTATTGTTTTGATGTTTCAGTAAATGCGGTTATCAAAGGAGACTTCAGCGTTGGTGAAAAAGTAAAGGTAGAGGTTGACTGTAGCCCCGCGGTTTTTGGGGAAGTTGAAATCCGCGGGGAAAAAGAAGGCAATAAAATAAATGCAAAGTGTTCCGGCATTTCGATATCTATGGTTAATGAAGGGGAAGGGGTGCTCGAATGAAGCATTTTCTTTTCGCGTTTTTTTTGATTATTTTTGGTTTTTCTGTTTTTGCAGCTGACTGCATAGCCCCTGTGCCTTCCTGTGTTGATCAGCCGCAGTGCGCATGTTTGACTTTGTTCGAAACATATGATTCAGAAGGAACCCCAACTACTAATTTTGGGGCAGGGGACACCATTTACATGGATCTTATTGTGAAAAATGCCGGAACAGCAAAGCTCGAAAACATGAAATTGTTTTATCTAATATACGGAGGGGGAACTTTTCCAACAGGAACTTACACTACTATGGTTGTGGATAATCAAGATATTGATGCAGGGAAAGAACTCCCTAAATATACTAATGTCCAGATTCCTTTGCTTTCCAACATCCCTAAAGAGGATCCAGGGCAAGATTATCGGCTCAACCTTTATGTTTCAAGCGAGTCATATTATTATTATCAGGTTCCAATAAAAATAATCAATGTAATAAATCCCAATTCTGATTGGGTAGGGGTAACTATTTCAGGCTCAACCAGAAAAGCAGGCACTTCTTGGGCTAGCTCGACTTATATTCTGCCTGATGGCAAGTTTGATATGCGTTCTTATTTGACAAACACGAATCCTTCTGCCCCTGTTCTGGCGGATATCATGATTTTGACCGGGGGTATTGAAGCATGTGAAATAGTTCCGCCTGATTTTTCGCCTCTTTCTGGCACAGCATACACCACCAGAAATATTTCAATTCCTGCAGGCGCATCCAAAAAATATATTTTCGAGAACTGCACACTCAAAGAATCCTATAAAGATGACGGCTCTGTTTACCTTACTCAAAGAGCTTATTATAATGGCAACCTGCTTCAAAACACTTATCCAAGAGTGGTTGTTGAGGTGCCCAATATAGCTTATTTTAATATCTGGGATACCGATCCTAGCGGTGAAACCGCGCTAATGCCCGGTGAAGACAAAACAATCGGCGTGAATTTAACGGTTTCCTTTGCCAATCTCCCTCCTGGCTCAAAAGCAGTTTTCAAATTCACTGATTACATTAATGGCGAAAGCATTCCTGATGTTGAAGTAGATATTTCAGGCCTTGCTATTGGCAATCATGACATATTCGCAACAATAACTTATCCTGTTTCAGCTCCAGGACCGTCTAATCTGTATAATGTGCATGTTTCCTTGGAAGATGCAAGCGGAACTCCTTTCATAATAATTTGGGGTACTACGTCTAAGACTTTTTCCCCTCCTTCTCCGAATGTGGTAGTTGATCTTGCTGCAGGAACAGTTACTCCAAGTGCAATATGCACTCTTACTGATATCACCAGTTTGAGAAAAAGCCTTGAGTGTACTTTGCCTACAGGGCAGCAGGTTGTTTTGATTGGGGGAGAAGGCTACGATATAAGTGATATTACTGTAACGGGCGCAAGTCAGTACATTTTTCAAAGCGTAGGGGATAATCAGTATCTTTATGTGTGGAGGCAGTCAAACCCAGTGGTGATAGAGTTCAGTGTGCATTCAGAATTCTCTTCAATTCCTGCGCCTGATTTTATTGAAACTTTAGGGATTATTGGGGTGGCTTCTTTGTTTTTGTTTTTCTTTGTGAGGAAGATACAATGAATTTGGAAGATTTTTTTAATGATGAAAAAGCTCAGGGTTCTCAGGAATATATAATGTTAATCGGCGGAGCAGTACTTATTGCTATTGTAATTATTACTTTGGTTTTAAGTCTCACAGGAACTTCTAAAGGAACTACGGCTGGCAGTGTAAGAGAGTATGATAATATTTTTGAAAGATTCAGAAGGGATTAGTTATTTTTTGTATTTCAAAAACTGTGCAAGCAGAGCTTCCAACTGAACTCTCTCATTTGCCCCTTCAACCATTCTGAAATTATATTCTCCGATTGTATCAATCAGTTCGATTTTGGTTTTGCCTGGAACTTCGCTTTCATCCATTGCAATGAGTTCGCGATGCAATTGTAAAATAACATCTTCTCCAGACATTCCGTATTCATAAAGCATTTTATCCAGCGAATTTCTTGCTTCCAAAAAGTTTCCATCAAGTGCTTGTTTAATCATTTGTTTTATTTCATCAGGTCTTGCTTTTGATGAAACTTCATAAATTACTTTATCAGTAATTTTTTCTCCCGTTACTGCTGAAGCCTGTAAAATATTAATTGCTTTTCTCATGTCTCCTTCACAAACATAAACTATTGCTTCTATTGCTTTGTCATTGATTTCAATTTTTTCTGTTTTTGCGATTTCTTTTATTTTTTTTTCTATGTCTTTCGCTGAAAGCTGACTGAACCGGAAAACAACACACCTTGATTGAATAGGTTCAATAATTTTGCTTGAATAGTTGCATGACAAAATAAATCTGCAGGTTCTTGCATATTTTTCCATTGTTCTTCTCAATGCCTGTTGCGCATCAGTTGTTAAAGCATCGCTTTCATCCAAAAAAATTATTTTAAAACCAAAGTCAAAAGCAAGGGTGCGCGCAAAATTTTTTATTGTGTTTCTTACAACATCAATTCCTCTTTCATCAGAAGCATTTAATTCCAGAAAATTCTGGGAAAAACTATCTTTGAAAAATTCTTTTGCAAGTGCAACTGAACAGGATGTTTTTCCTATTCCTGCCTGCCCTGAAAAGAGTAAATTGGACATAGTGTTGTTTTTTACGTAATTTTCAAGTCTTCTTGTAATTTCTTTTTGCCCTACAATTTCGCTCAATGTTTCTGGCCGGTATTTTTCAACCCACGGCAATTCTGTAATATCTGGCATGAAAAAGATTGAAATCATAATAGTTATAAACCAATTGCGACCATTTTACGTAGGTTTAAATGTCTTCAAATACTCCTAAAGTTTTGTTTGTTTTTGCACTTGTTTACATTGCATTATATGCAATCAGCCTGTTTACTCCTCTGCAGGACTGGACTTTAACAGGTCTTGACAAACTTGATTATACTTTATTTCTACTTCCTTTTCCGGGATTTTTCTTTATTTATTTGCTTGTCCCTTGGATTAGGGAAGACCTGGGTTTTGGGAATCTTTTCGTGTATATTTTTCCTATTGTTTTTGCAGTAGGGTCATTTTTTGCTTTTTATGTTGCAGCATTTTACTATTTTGGAAACCAAGCATTGTTAGGCGGAGTAGATATTTCTGCTTTTGGTATTGATTATTTTGACCAGTTCATTAAGTCTTCTTTTATTTTCTTTGTATTAGCCGGAATTGGTGGTTGGGGAGCAAGAGTTCTAATTGAAAACTTTGATGAAGAAACACCTGCTGATGCTAAATCCGTTGTCAGTTCAACTAACTGAATAAATAATATTTTTTGGAGCTTTGTTATGAAAATTTACGTCGAGGGCTATGGCTGTTCTATGAACCTTGCCGAAACTGAAGCGATAAAAGGCCATGTTTCCTCAAACAAAATTTTAATTTCTGACAAATCTAATGCGGATTTTTTAGTTATCAATACTTGTGCGGTTAAAGAACAAACTGAACTAAAAATGTTAAACAGAATTAAAGCGCTTAATGAACTCGCAGAAAAAAATAATTCCCAGTTAATTGTTTTCGGCTGTCTTCCTAAAGTAAGTCCCAACCTTGTTGAAAAAATCTCTCCGAATATTATTCAAATGGGGCCTGATCTTGAAAAACTTTCTCAGGTTCTCGGAATTAGAGAAGCAGAATTTTCGCCAAGTATTAATGCGGTTCGTGAAAATCCTTTTGTAACAATAATGCCTATAGGAAAAGGCTGTACAAATTTCTGTACCTTTTGCGGAACAAAATTAGCAAGGGGCAATGTGAAAAGTTATACTGTTGAACAGCTGAAAGAAAAATTTACCAGTTCTTTGAAAGAAAACAAAGAGTTCTGGTTAACAGGCCAGGATACTGGCGCATATGGTTTGGATATTAACAGTTCGCTTCCAAAGTTATTGCAAAGTTTTTTGGATGTTAAAGATGAATTCAGGTTAAGAGTAGGTATGATGAATCCTCATCATTTAAAGAGAATTTACAATGAGTTAATTCCTCTGTTTGAGGATGAAAGAATTTACAAGTTTTTGCATGTTCCTGTCCAGTCCGGTTCTGACAGGATATTAAAATTGATGCGCAGAGGTTATACAGTTGGCCAGTACAAAGAACTAATTGAAAATCTTAAGAAAGACATTCCAAATATTACAATTGCTACTGATATTATTGTCGGGTTTCCAACAGAAACAGAGAATGAATTTTTAGATACTTTGAATCTGGTGAAAGAAACCAAACCTGATGTTATTAATATGTCGAGATTTGGTGCAAGACCTGGCACAGTTGCTTTTGATATGCCTCAATTGCATGGCAGGGATAAAAAGGAAAGGAGCAGAAAACTTACTTCTGTATGCCGAGCTGTTGCTTTTCAGCAGAACAAAAGGATGCTGGGGTCTGTCGGGAATGCTTTTGTTTCTGAGAAAGGCACTAATGGAAAATTTGTGGGCAGAACCTCTAATTATAAGCCAGTTCTGCTAGATTCTGACTTAAGGGGTCAATTTGTTAATGTAGAAGTCACTGAAATATTCCCTTTTTACCTAAAAGGCAGGGTTTTTGGCAATTGAAACTTTTTTAATATCTTTCAAACATCCTTTACATTAGGGGTTTTATAATGAGCTTTAATGATGCAATTATCAGTTATAAAAAAAACATTTCAACAGCATTCAGCTTTGCATTGCTGCTTGTTTTTGTTCTGCCATTTGTCTGGCTTTCAAATGCATTCATCTCATCAGGTACTGTGCTTATAGATTATGGTTTTCTGAAAGAACCTATTTTAGATGCAGTATTGCTCCTTATAACTTCGCTGGTTTTTTTGTATTTTTATTCTTTATTTGTGTGCTTAATGGTTTTTTCAGTAAGGAAGGATTTGAGCAATGTAAAAATAAATTATTTCCTGAACGAGAAAATCCACAAACTCGCATTCAAATATTTCAGGTTTCTTGCGATATTTACTGTAATCGCAGCATTAGTTTCTTCTCTGCTTATAGATTACGGGATTCCTATTGAAATAATTAATTTAATTTTGTTTATAATTTCATCTTCTTTCTTATTTTTGGGCCAGACAATTGTTGTTGATGAGGAAAGTTTGAGTAGTTCTGTACTTTCAAACTGGGATTTTATATTAAAGAATTTTTCAGATTTTATTTTAGTGATTATAATTGGAGCAGTTAGCATTTTTATACTGCAATTGCTAGAATTTGTTATAGATTACTTTTTGCTTGTAGGAAATTTCGTTTCACTTTTAATCGCATTGATTTTTTTAGTTCCTTTTTTGGAAGTTTTAAAAACCAGAATTTATATGGAAAGATTTGAACTTATCAAAAGTTATCATTCTACTAAATAATTTTAACACTTGGAACATCATTTAGTAATTCTTCTGCTTCTTTGACACTTGAAACTTTATATTTGAAGCCGTAGCTTTTTCTTTGACGTGTATTTACTTGCAGTAACATTTCCTGTGTTTTTTCAAAGTCTTCAGAAATCCCGAATTTTTCCAGCGAGTCTTTTTCATTCATTTGCATTGTTATAAACTTTTTTTTCTGGAAAAAAGAAATAATATTTTCAGCAGCCTTGTTCGGATTATTTTCTTTTAACTGTGAGCTTACACTAAATAACCCCGCAAGATTTATTCCGGTTGATACTTCATCCAGAATGTTCGCGTCGATATATTTCCTTTTTTTCAGCAATTCTTTTTTCTCTTCAGCTAATTCCTCAACTATTTTTGATATTTTTTCAAGATTTTCATAAAACATATTTTCATTTTCTGCAGATGTCATAAATGTTTTTTCCAGGTTAATTCCTGTTAATTGAAGTAACCCATTAGTATTTCCGGTTATTACACCGAAATCAAAGTGGGTTGTTCTTTCTTTTGAATTATTGCCTAGAGTAATCCCTTTGATGTTTTTCCCGTCAAGAAGTTTAAGTTTGTATTTGGTGTCAATTGCTATTATTGGGTTGAACGAATTAGTTTTTTCTGAGAGGAAAGTGTTTGCGATTTGGGTTGCCTTTTTTTTATGCCCTGAAAACCCCTGCCATTCAAAATCATTAAACAATGCCAGTTCAACAGTTCTTTTTTTAGTGAGAGAAAAAATCAAATCAATCGCTTTTATCTCTTCTTCGATTTTCTTTTTTGATTTTAAGTTTGTTGAATTAGAAAGTGAAAAATTCATTGCTCTAGGAGTCAAAGGTATTGTTGATTGTTGGTCAATAGCAAAGGCATTTACTGCTAGTTCTTCTTTTGTTCCGTCTAAAAAATCTGAAAAGCAAAAAATTTTTGTTGAAAAATCTTCAGGGGCATAAATATGAATTAGTGAATCAAAATGCATTTCTCTTGCTTTTTTGTTGATTACTTTTAGCCAGTTATATTCTCTGAAGATTTCCGGATTATTGTTCGAGTTTTCCTCGAGTTTTTTTTCAACCTCAAACACAGGCATTCCCAATCTTGCATACTGGGAGTGAATAGGTTCATGTCCATAACCAAGAAGTTTTACATTAACCATTTCTCTTATCAGGTGTGTATTCAAATATTCTATTTTCAGGTCTTTAATTTCATCCTCTACTTCGCTCCCGATTTTTTCAGCCACGCCTCTGCTGATGCTTGTTTCTTTTAATAAAGATTTAATTATGTTTCCTCTGTCAAATGCTTCGCGTTTTTCTTTTGAAGTAAAAACTTTTAGTTTTTCAAATGACCTGAATGTTTTTGCTGCATCGGGATTTAGTTTTTCCAAAGTTTCGGCGGCTTTTTTTCTTAGTTGTTTTTCTGTTCCCGGAAAAGTCTCAAGTTCTTTAAGTACTTTCATAACTTCCCATTTTGAAGCTCCGCTTTCCTGACACTCTAAAATTAGTTTTTGTATTGTTTCCTTAATTGCGTTCTGCATGCAAATAATAAACCAATAAAACTCTTAACCTTGCTTGGTTTTTGGAAAATTAACTTTTTAATGCTTTTGTGTTTGTTTATTTAATAATCTGAGGTGTTTTTTGTTGGAATCACTTGATAAAATCGATAACAAAATTATTAGTATGCTTTTAGAGGATGGCAGAGCTTCTTTCAGTAATATAGCCGGAGAAGTGAAACTAACCGATGTTGCCATTAAAAAGCGTTTTGAGAGGTTAAAGAGAAAGGGCATTATTAATTCTATTACTGCTGATCTGAATTTGAGGACTCTTGGGTATGAAAACCCTATTTTTGTCCAGATTCGTTCTGAACTTTCAAAGAATAAGGATGTTATCAAGAAACTAAAGGAGCTTGATTATGTACTAGATCTTAATCAGGTTTTGGGGGAATATAATATTTTAGCAAAGCTCGTTGTTCCTGATCTTGATTCTGCTGAAAAGTTTGTTGAAAGCTTGTCTAAAATGGACGGTATTCTTGACATAAAAACTCTTGTTGTTATTTCAGAGGTAAAAAAATCCAAAGCTTTGCCTTCATTTTCTTTACAGAAAAGATTATGAAATTTTCTTGCTTTCTCTGAGTGATTTTTTTTCTATCAGTTCTTCCTGTAGTTTTTCTTCTTCGGTTTTGGGTCGAACCATAATGCGTGTTATTATTAGTGAAAGAAGTATGCTGATTATTATTGCTATATAGGTTATTTTTACAATTATTTCCGCTCCAATAATCCCATAAGCAGGTATCAAAACCAGCGGGGCTAAAGCTGCAGGTGAAACCCCTTTCGGAGCAATTAAACCAATTTTAATTTTTTCTGCAAGATTAAATTCTGAATTAAAAAGCACAACCATTACTGTAAGCATTCTTGCGAGTATAAGTGCTATTATAACTGCTAGTATTTCCTGTCTGGTGAAAATCAAATCACTTACATGGAATTGTGCACCTAAAAGCACGAACACAAATAGCGTTGAGATAAATGCTAATTCTGAATTGAATTCTCCTAAAAAAGTTTTTTTAGGAAAATGTCCTGCGTTTAATAGTATGCTGCAAACAGCAACTGCCATTATTCCTGATCCTAGTAATTGTTCTGCAATAACATAAGTTGCTATTGCTATTGCTAATCCTAAAGTTTGACTGTGCTCTAGTTTTGCCTGTGTTAAAAGTTTTTTTCCTATGACTCCGCCTGTAGCACCAACTATGATTCCGATTGTGATTAGTAAAAATAATTTTGGAACATTCAGTAACACATCTTCCGGTATTGCAATAAAATCAAGCAAAAGCAGAGGAAGTATTACTGTTACAGGGGAATTGAACAAACTTTCTGCCCTTAAAAGTTCACCAACCTTGCTTTCCTTTTTTGGTAATGCTTGTGAAATAGCTGCAGGGTCGGTTCCTGAAAGTAAAACCCCTAAGAATGCTGCGGTTATAAGAGGAATTGGAAGTAAGTAAAGGGTAGTTGTGGTGATCATTAAAGTAGTAAGCAGGACTCCGATTGTGGCCAGCATTACAAGTGATTTTGAATGCTTTTTCAGTTCCTCTACATTTAGGTAAAATGCTGAACTAAAAACAACAAGTATTAATGCTACTGTTCTGATCATTTCTGGTAATGGGTCAAGGCTTTTTACATCAATTATCCCGTAAGTTGCAAGTAAAGTACCTCCTAAAACAAGCAGGACTATAAAAGGTATTTTGGCCTTATCTGCGAGTTCTTTAAGAAAAAAACTAACAACCAAAATTATTGCTAACTGGCTTAAAACATCAAGCATGAACAATTAATGGTTTTCAGATTTTTAATCTTTTTCACTGCCATTTAAATTCTTTTTCAGGTGAAAACTTAATTAGCTGAGGATTATGAAACTAATTATTAGTGAAAAAGCAATAGCCGGAAGAAATATTGCGAATATTCTTGCAGGAAAACAAGTGCCTCAAGCAAACATTGGTTCTGCTCAGGCGTTCAGATTCAGCAAAGGAAATGATGAATATGTTGTTGTTCCTTTGAGGGGGCATATTGTTGATGTTGAATTTCCAAAAAAGTACAAATATTGGGTTGGAACTGATTTAAAAAAATTAATCGATGCTGAAATAGAGTATGAGGGGAAAGAAAAGTTTATTATTTCTGCTTTGAAACAAGCAGCAAAAGAAGTTGATGAGGTTATAATTGCAACAGATGCTGATCGTGAAGGTGAATCAATAGGAGTTGAAGCATTAAATTATGTGCAAGCTTCAAACCCAAAAATAAAAGTTAAGCGGGCTTATTTTTCTGCTATTACAAAAACTGATATTGAAGAATCTTTTTCAAATCTTGTTGAGCTTGATCGAAACTTTGCAGATTCTGCTGACGCCAGAAGAGAAATAGATTTGATTTGGGGGGCAGTATTAACAAGGTTCATGTCTCTTGTTTCAGGAAAACTCGGAAAAGAATATTTAAGTGTTGGAAGAGTGCAGACTCCTGCTTTAGCTTTGATTGTTCAGCGCGAAAAAGAAAGAAATGCTTTCAAAAATAAAAAATACTGGGAACTGAAAGCACTTTTTAGTAAGGACTCCAAAACTTTTGAAGCAGACCACAAGAAAGGGAAATTCTGGGAAAAAGAAGAGCCTGAAAAAATTTACAAAGAACATAAGAAAGAAGGGACTGTAAAAAGCATTAAAAGCACAAAAAGAATTTTGAAAAAACCAACTCCCTTTAACACAACAGATTTTTTGAGACAGGCAACATCTATTGGTTTTAGTGCAGGTCAGGCAATGGAAGTTGCGGAATCTCTTTACCAGCAAGGATTAACTTCTTATCCTCGAACTGACAATACAGTTTATTCAAAAACTCTTGATTTGAAAAAAACCCTGAATGAAATTTCGAAAGTCCCTGATTTTAAGAAAGATGCGGAATCAATACTTGCTAAAGGAACCCTTACTCCTTCAAGGGGTAAAAAGGAAACTAAAGATCATCCTCCTATCTATCCTGTAACTGCTGCTTCTAAAGAAAAGCTTAGTGAAAGGCACTGGAAAATTTATGAATTAATAGTAAGGCGTTTTTTAGCTACTCTTGGTGATGATGCAAAAACAGAAAACCAGTCCGTTGAAATTATGCTTGGGAAAGAACCGTTTGTTGCTAAGGGACAGCGTATTATTGATCCTGGGTGGAAAGAACTTTACCCTTATTCAACAATTTCAGAGGTAATTCTTCCGCCTATGGAAGAAGGGGAAAAAGTAAAATTAAACAAACTTGATATGTTTGCAAAAGAAACCCAGCCTCCTTCAAGGTATAGCCAGTCAACTTTAATCAAATTAATGGAAGATTTAGGGATAGGAACCAAGAGCACGAGGCACACAATAATCCAGAAATTATACGGCAGGAAATATGTTTCTGGTGCAAAGGCTATTGAGCCGAGCAAACTTGCGTTTGCAGTTATAAATTCTTTAGATGTTCGCGGTGTTGATGCGGTTAAAGCCGAAATGACTTCGGTTCTTGAAAAAGAAATGGATAAGGTAGCTGCAGGAAAAAAAACAAAAGCGCAGGTTGTAGAAGATTCAAGAAAATTTTTACACGATATCCTTGACAGAATGTTAAAGGATAAAAATGAAATTGGAACAGAGTTAAGGTCTGCGGTTCGTGAAGATTCTATTGCAGGCGATTGTGATATATGTGACGGGAAACTCCGAATGCTCATGAGTCGTAATAATAAAAGATTTTTAGGTTGCACTGGTTATCCAAAATGCACTAACACTTATCCTCTCCCTCAAAAAGGAAAACTAATTTTTACAACCAAACTTTGCGAAACCTGTCAAAAGCCAATGATAAAAGTTGCTGGCACAAGGTATAAGTTTGAAATGTGCATCAATCCAGATTGTGAAACCAAAGCAGAGTGGAAAGCAAACTATGAAGCTAAGTTAAAGGCAAAAGCAGAAAAAACAACTCCGAAGAAAGCCTGATTATTCAATAGTGTAAGGCCTTTTCAGGAAGAAAGTTATTAATGCTAATAAAATTAGTGATGTTACAATAACAATCATAAAAAAACACTTGTGAAGGGGTTATTGCAATATTAGAGGGGTAGAGTTATTTGCCAATTTGTTTCCAATTAGCCTGGTGAGCCTAACCCTGACCCCTCAATTGCTTTTGGTTTGATTCACTTTTTAGGATTGGATCCCCCCGATTTTTTTATTACAATAAAATTAAAGTCTTTTTTGTTAATATATATTAACTGCATTTTAATGTATATTTTTTACATATATTAATAAAACAAGTGTGCTAAAAGTATATTGATTGTTATGCCAAGTGTAATGAAAGCTGGAGATGAGGTTCGTCTTAATATACTTTCTGCTTTGTTAAAACAAAATTCAGTTTCTCCTAATATTAAACAATTACAAAAATATACTGGATACCATAAGGCCACAATAAAATCTTCTTTGGATTTTTTGATTAATGAAGGCCTGATTACGGGTTATGGCCCTAAGGTTGATTTCAGGAAATTTGATTACAAACTCGAGGTTCTTGTTTTAATGCAGGCTGATTTAACAAAAAAAGAATTTTTCGAAACATTTCTGAGTGAAATAAAAAAAGATCCGCATCTTTATTCCTTAACAACTCTTGCAGGTTCTGGTAATTATAATCTTGTTGCAAGACACATTTACAAAGATATTGAATCATTCCATGAAGCAGTTAACAAAAAGTATTTTGAAAAACTTAGCGGTATCCATGATTTTATTAAACGAAGAGATATTGTTTATGTTACTGAACCATATTTCAAAATGGAATCAAGAACCAGAGCTATGATAAAAATCCTTAGAGAATCAAGGGGTTATGATTAATGAAAATCGAAATTGACCTTACTAAATCAATTCAGGAAAATGCCAGTTCTTACTATGATTTTTCAAAAAAAGCAAAGAAAAAATTATCAGGTTTATCAAAAGGGATGCAGGAAGTAGAAAAGAAGATTTCAGAAGAAGGAAAAACCAAAGCTGTTCAAAAGATGCTTGTGAAAAAAAGAGAAAAGAAATGGTATGAAAAATTCCACTGGTTTTTCACAAGTGAAAGTTTTCTTGTTGTTGCTGGAAGAGATGCGAAAAGCAATGAACAAGTTGTAAAGAAAATAATGGAGCCTAAAGATATTTATTTCCACGCAGATATTCAAGGAGCTCCGCACACAATTCTAAAAACTGATGGAAAAAACCCCGGAAAAAGTTCGAAAGAAGAAGCCGCGATTTTTGCAGCATCTTTTTCTAAAGCATGGCGTGAACAATTATCTGGAATAGATGTTTATTCTGCCAATCCAGAGCAAGTAACCAAAAAAGCTCCAAGCGGAGAGTCTCTTGGAACAGGTGCTTTCATGATTTACGGTAAAAGAGAATGGTTCAAAAAAACTCCTTTGCAGTTTGCAATTGGCTTTAAAAAATCTGGAGATTCTATTGAATTGTTCTCCGGTCCTGAAAATGCTGTGAAGAAGAATTCAGATTATTTAATCAAAGTTTTTTTCGGAAAGGATTCTAAAGGAGCTTGTGCAAAAAAGATCCGCAAACAATTTTTAGACAAATCCGGTTTAGAGGTAAGGCTTGATGATATTGAGTTTTTACTCCCTTCTGGGGGGCTTTCTTTAGGTAAAACCTAACGGATTAGTTATATTATTATTACTTTTCAAGAGTTGTTCATTTATGGTTGAAAAATCTAAAAAGCAAATTAATCTGAGGGTTGAAGATCCTGATCCTAGCCATGTCGGCAGGAACATTATTACTCTTGACAGGGAGACTAAAGAAGATTTAGGAGTCACTTCAGGTGATATTGTTGAGATTACTGGTTCTCAGAAGACTGCTGCTGTTATATGGCCTGCAAGACAGGAAGATGAGGGTAAAGGCCTGATAAGGATGGATAATTTAATCAGAAGAAATGCAGGTGTTGGTCTTGGAGAAAAAGTAGCAGTTAAAAAAGCTGAATTTGAGGAAGCAAAAAGAGTTGTTATTGCTCCGACACAGGAAGTCAGGATTATTGCTTCAGGTTATGATAGGATTTTGAAGAAAAATTTTATAGGAAGACCTTTGCATAAAGGAGACAGAGTTCTCATTAGTGTTTTTGGTTCTGGTTTTATTTATCAGGTTGTTGATACTAATCCTCGCGGTATTGTAAAGGTAACTGATTTTACTCAGTTTGTTCTGAAAGAAGAACCTGTTAAGGATGCTCTTGCAGGAATTCCAAGAATTGCTTATGAAGATATTGGTGGTTTGGAAGAACAAGTACAAAAAGTAAGAGAAATGATTGAGCTTCCGATGAAGCACCCTGAAATTTTCAGAAAGCTAGGCATAAGTCCGCCAAAAGGAGTGCTTCTTTATGGTCCCCCGGGCACAGGAAAAACTTTGTTGGCTAAAGCAGTTGCAAATGAAACTCAGGCACATTTCATTTCAATCAGTTCACCAAGCATTATGAGTAAGTTTGTTGGAGAAGCCGAGGAAAGAATCAGGGAAGTTTTTAAGGAAGCTGAAAAGAATGCACCTTCAATTATTTTCTTTGATGAAATTGATGCTATTGCTCCGAAAAGGGATGAGGTTGTTGGGGAAGTTGAGCGGAGAGTTGTTGCACAGATTCTTTCAGCAATGGATGGCATGGAAGCAAGAGGACAAGTAATTGTAATTGGCGCAACCAACAGAGTAAACAGTATTGATGAAGCTTTGCGTAGGCCGGGAAGATTCGATAGAGAAATTGAAATCGGTGTTCCTTCCAAAAAAGATCGTTTGGAAATTTTGCATATTCATACAAGAGGTATGCCTATTTCCCCGCCAAATGATTTAGATAGTATTAAACGTGTTTTGAGTAAAATAAAAAAAGAAGTAATTTCTGAAGATAGGAAAAAAGAAATTATAAGAAAATATGATAGTTTTTCAGAAAATTTAGTTTTGCGTGTTAGTGAACTTGAAGATAAACTTGAGGCTAGAAAAGTATCAGGGATCGAGAAAAAACATAAGTGTGATGAACTTATTAAAACTGAAAGAAAGAAATTTTTTGATTTATTGTCTGGTGGAGAAGAAGTTGAGATCAACTCTGCGCTTCTTGATCAGTTTTTAGAAGATCAAGCAACTATTTTGCACGGTTTTGTGGGAGCTGATTTAGAAGCTTTGGCAAAAGAATCTGCAATGAAAGCTTTGAGAAGATACTTGCCAAAAATTAATCTTGATGATGAAACAATTCCTACTGAAGTTTTGGAAAGTTTAGAAGTTAATAAGGATGATTTTTTAGAAGCTCTGAAAGATGTTCAGCCTTCTGCCTTAAGAGAGGTTGCGATTGAAGTTCCTAATGTTAAATGGGATCAGATTGGCGGCCTTGAAAAAGTTAAGGAAGAATTAAAACAGGCTATTGAGTGGCCGTTGAAATATCCTGAAAGTTTTCAAAAAATGGGGATTAAACCTCCGAGAGGGATTTTATTTTATGGGCCGTCCGGGACTGGAAAAACTCTTTTGGCTAAAGCAGTTGCTACTGAATCAGAATCCAATTTCATCAGTATTAAAGGTCCACAGTTAATTTCTATGTGGGTTGGTGAAAGTCTTCCTTATGATGAAGAACTTTTGGTGTTTGATGGCAAACGCATTTACAGGGAAAAAATAGGGAGAATTGTTGAGGAAGAACTTGGAGTGCAGGTTGTCACATTTGATTCTGATGGCAGGGTGATTTTTTCCAAAATAACTGGGCACATAAAGCACCCTTTCAATGGCAAAATGCTTGAAGTCAAAACAAAGACAGGGAGAAGAATAAAAGTCACTGACAAGCATTCGCTCTTTTCGCTTGCTGGATCGGAGATAGAATCTGTGGCAACGAAAAATCTTGTTGCAGGTGAAAGTGTAATCGCAATCCCCTCAAGAATCCCTAATATTTCAACTGCTTTTTCTGAAATCAATCTGTTTGAACAGTTCAGGAATCGGAAAGGCTATATGCTTTCAAATGTTGCCGGGAGTCTGAAGTTGGCAAAAAAAGAATATGGGTTGGGCAAAGTATCTTTGGCTTTGGGATTAAGCAAAAAATATCTTGCTGATATAATCTGCAAAAATCTTTCTGTTGATGTCAGAAAATTTAGTAATCTTCTTGATAAAACAGGATTTAAACCGGACTTTTCAAAAATAACAATTGGGGTCAAGGGTGCAAGGAGTCACCTCCCGATTTTCCTTAAGGCCGATGCTGATTTGTGCAGGTTATTGGGGCTTTTTGTTGCCGAGGGAGATTTTAATGGAGATATTGTGAGGATTACAAATGCAAATCCAGAAATAAGGCGGGACGTACTGCGGATTCTTCAAACCTTGGGGCTGGGGGTCACTAAAACTGAAACAAATATTGTTGTAAATTCCTGTATTTTCAAACATGTTCTTGACCGAGTTTTTGGGCTGAAAACTGGTGCTTTCAATAAAAGGGTTCCTGGTTTTTTGTTTGCTGCATCAAATATTCAGGTTCATAATTTCCTCAAGGGTTATTTCAGCGGTGATGGGTCGATAACAAGGTCAGAGAGAAGATATGTCATTGAAGCTTCGACAGTCAGTAAAAATCTGGCAAACGATCTGCTTTATCTTTTCCTTAAAACCGGAATTGTCGCAATCTGTAGGGAAAAGCTTGAGTGGAATGGTACTATGAGTTATGGTGTGCAGGTGTTTGGGGTTGAAAATTTCAGGAAGTTCATGGCTATTGGTTTTATCGATTCCCGTAGAAATATGCTTGTGGGAAGTTATATAAAAGAAAAAGTATGGTCCCGCAGCAATGTCATCCCAGTCAGCCATAAGATAACTGAAGTTCTTGAGGGTGCTTTTGGGTCTTATCCTAAGAATCATTCGGTCGGTGTGCGGAAGCTGAGAGAAGCGCTGTGTGTAGTTGACATGCAAAAAGAAAAATATTCTTCATTGTGGAAGCTTGTTGAGGCGGACATTTATTGGGATAAGGTGAAGGAAATAAACGAAGTTGAGCATTCCG
Source organism: Candidatus Iainarchaeum sp. (assembly GCA_043812975.1). Taxonomy (GTDB): domain Archaea; phylum Iainarchaeota; class Iainarchaeia; order Iainarchaeales; family Iainarchaeaceae; genus UBA493. The sequence continues at coordinate 148,506 of JBDRLP010000027.1, forward strand.
GTGATGTTTATGATATTTCTGTAGAACCGTGTCAGAATTTTGTTGCAGGATTCGGCGGGATTTTTGCACACAATAGTGAAAAAGGCATAAGAAAAATTTTCCAGAGGGCAAGACAGGTTTCTCCTGTTATTATTTTCTTTGATGAGTTTGATGCTATTTCGTCAAGAAGAGGTTCAGTTGGGGATTCAGGTGGCGGTGAACGAATGGTTAACCAGCTTTTAACAGAACTTGACGGGGTTGAGGAACTTAAAGGGGTTGTTTTTGTTGCAGCTACTAATCGTCCTGATTTAATAGATCCTGCATTACTGCGCCCCGGCAGGATAGATAAAATTATTCATATTCCTGCTCCTGACCTTGAGGCAAGAAAAGGTATTTTGAAAATACACTCTAAGAATGTTCCTTTAGCAAGTAATATTGATTTGGATGAGATTGCCCAGAAAACTGAAGGTTATAGTGGTGCTGATCTTGAAGGTTTGATAAGAGAGGCCGGATTGATTTCTCTGAAAGAATCAAAATTAAAGGTAAAAGAAATTAAGCTTTCTCATTTTGAGGAAGCTATGAATAAGATAACTCCTTCTATAAGCAAGGAGACTGTTGAGGCTTATCAAGCTTTTAATAGTCAGGTTGCAAAATCATTCAAACCTAGTTATGTAAGATAATTAGTTTATTGACCTGGCATGTCACATACTTCTGAAGTATTTCCTTCTGCAATAACAATTCCTGTTGCTTCAGTGCAAGTGTCCTTTTTGTCAAATTCCGGTTCGCAGTAAATTAACTGAAAATCAAAATCTCCGGGAACTTCAATATTTCTTATATCCCAGACCTGTCCTCTAAACGTGCCGTAAGTTACGTGGCTGTACTCTAATTCTTCCCAAAGAATCTGATCTTTTTTATAATTGCTTTGAATTGTTTTAACCTGTGCTTTATCAATTTCATCAATCTTCATCCAGACTTTTGCACCGTAAGTTGGCCTGTTATCAGTCCTGTTTCTAATCTGGTAAAAGAACGAATATTTTTTTAGCAAACCATCAAATTCGCAATATTTAAGTTCAGCGTCAAAATCAAATTTTTGATTTACTACTGGCGCAGGTGGTTCCTCTTCACAAGCTTCTTCCCATACTCTTAAACATTTTTGTTTTTCTTCACACCAAGAATATCCTGCTGAGCCAATACACTCATGTTCATCAACATCGCCGCCAATAATTGGCTCTTCAGGAGGTTCTGG